>NZ_JBFAMT010000066.1:0-44930 GCF_040656635.1 Actinosynnema sp. NPDC049800
CCGACGACGTGGAAGCTGAGCAGGTCACCGGGCCCGGCGTTGACCACCCAGAACCGGACCCGCTCACCGACCCCGGCGGTGAGGGGCGCGTGGTCACGGCGGTGCGCACACTGCATATACCCCCTTTTAACGCTCCTTCCAACACCGCATTCTCGCGGTCCGATACTCCTTGCCGGTGAATTCGTCCGCGTTCGCTCCTACTCCGCGTAGGATCGAAACCGATTCCTCTTCACGAATTCCTCGCGAGGAGTATTCCGATGCCGGACATGACCCTCTACCGGGGTGAGCGCGACAATGTCTGGCCGGCCCCTGCCGTGCGCCTCATCTGGGGCGGCATGACCATTCGCGACCCGTGGCCGGGCGCCCGCCTGCCGAACCAGACGGCCACCGGCGCGTGGTCGGCGCTGTCGCGGGCGATCAGCACCGGCGGCGGCGACCTGGCGGCGTTCTCCCGCACCGTGCGGGCGGCCGGCGTGTCCTACGGCCTGAACTTCACGCGCACGCCCGTGCCCGTCGACCCGGACCGCGAGCACCACTACGTGGTCACCATCCACCACGCCCGCACGTTCCTGCTGCGCTACGGCGGCGTCGGCGGCTGGACGCTCGGCGACGAGGTGCCGTGGGCGTCCGACTCCACCCTGGCCGACCAGGATTACGTGGTGCTCAACGGTCCGAGCGTGAGCCGATCGACGGTGTTGGGTTACGGCCATTTCACCGACACGCCGGAAGTCACCTTGTTCACCGACGTGCCGACCAATTGGGTGACTTCCGTGAACGGCCAGCCGATCGGCGCCCGCGGCGTGCGCGTTTTGACCGATTCGGCGCTTTCCGACGACGAACGGCTCAGGTTGACGAAATTGCGTCGTCCCTAGCGCCGCGCCGGCCGGAGACGACCAACGCGACGAGCACGACGAGCACGACCGCCACCGCGTGGACCGGCGCGGGCGTGAACGTCACCGCGAGCACGAGCACGGCGGCGGCCGGGAACCCCCAGAGCGCCGGTCCGCGTTGCGCGGGGCGGACCTGGAGCGCCCACACGGCGACCAGGAACACCGCCACCGGCACGGTGGTGGTCAGCCCCGCCGCCACCGTCGACAGGTGCGCGAGGTGAAGGTCGTGGTCGACCGAGACCTCGAGTCCCGCGCCGACCGCCGCCACGGAGGCGAACACCAGGTAGTGGCCGTAACCCCACGTGATCGCCCGCGGCAGGGTGTCGAGCAGGTGGTGCGCGGGGTAGTCGAAGTAGAGCCACCACAGCGAGAACACGATCACCAGGCCGGCCGCGGCCAGCGAGATCAGCGCGAAGCTCGCGTGCCCGGCGTCCAGGGCCGCGCCGATCGCGCCGGTCGCGGCCAGGATCGACTCGCCCAGCACGATCAGCGTGAACAGCCCGTACCGCTCCACGACGTGGTGCGGGTGCCACGTCGTCCGGCCGGCGCGCTCCGCCCAGACCGGCACCGCGAGTTCCGCCACCACCATCGCCAGGAAACCGACCAGGAACACGCCGTCGGGCAGGAACAGCCGCGCCACCCAACCGACCTGCACCACCGTGATGCCGATGGCGTACCGCCGGGCGCACCGCTTCCGCTCGGCGTCGGCGCGCGACGCGCGCAGCCACTGCGCCACCATCGCCAACCGCATCAGCACGTACCCGAGCGTGATCACGGTGTAGTCCGAGTGGTCGAACGCCCGGGGCACGCCCGCCGCCAGCACCAGCACGCCCGCGACCTGCACCAGGGTGGTGAGGCGGTACGGCACGTCGTCGGTGTCGTAGGCGGACGCGAACCAGGTGAAGTTCAGCCAGCCCCACCAGATCGCGAAGAACACCAGCAGGTAGCCGAGCACACCGGAGCCGATGTGGTTCTCCGACAGCGCGTGGTGCAGCTTCGCCGCCGCGGACGCGACCGCCACCACGAAGCTCAGGTCGAACAGCAGTTCCAACGGTGTGGCCGCCCGGTGGTCCTCATCGGACCGCCGGGCCGTCATCCGCCGGTACAACGTCGTCATGCCGGCATCATGCCGCGACCACCATCAGCCTGCCGACCCCGAGGTCGAGCGCGACCGCCGTGCCGGGCGGGAAGTCGGCCGCGCGGCCGGACGGCTGGTCGACCCGCACGACCTGGTCGCCGCCGTCGAGCCGCACGGACAGCCTCGTCACCGGCCCGAGGAAGCTCTGCGTGAGCACGCTGCCGGTCAGCGCGCCGTCCGGAGGACCGGAGTGCGGCGCGATGCCGACGTCCTCCGGCCGCACGATCACCTCGACCTCGCCGGTCAGCCCGTCGACCGCGTCGGTGGCCAGCCGGTACGCGCCCAGCCGCACGCCACCGGCCTCGGCGACGCCGCGCAGGGCGTTGGTCACGCCGACGAACCGCGCCACGAACGCCGACGCGGGCTCCCGGTACACGACCGCCGGGGTGTCGAGCTGCTCCAGCCTGCCCTCCGACATCACGCCCACCCGGTCGGAGACGGCCAACGCCTCCTCCTGGTCGTGCGTGACGAACAGGGTGGTCATGCCCAGCTCGGTCTGGATGCGCCGGATCTCGTCACGCAGGTTCACCCGCACCTTGGCGTCCAGCGCGGACAGCGGCTCGTCCAGCAGCAGCACCCTCGGCCGGATCGCCAGCGCACGGGCCAGCGCCACGCGTTGCTGCTGCCCGCCGGACAGCTGGTGCGGGTACCGCTTGCCCAGGTGGGAGAGCCCGACCAGCTCCAGCAGCTCGGCGACCCGCCCGGCCCGGTCCGGCGCCTTGCGCAGCCGCGGGCCGAACGCCACGTTCTGCGTCACGGTCATGTTCGGGAACAGGCTGTAGGCCTGGAACACCATGCCCATGTCCCGCTTGTTCGCGGGCACGCGGGTGATGTCGCGGCCGTCCACCAGGACGGCGCCCGAGTCGGCCTCCTCGAACCCGGCGACGATGCGCAACGCGGTCGTCTTGCCGCAGCCGCTCGGCCCGAGCAGGCTCACCAGCTCGCCCTCGGCGAGTTCCAGGTCGAGCCCGTCGAGCGCGCTCTGGCCGCCGAACGACTTGCGCAGCCCGTCCAGTCGCAGGTACCCCATGATCAGCCTTCCTCGACGGCGGCGCCCCGCCGCCGCCCGCCGACGAACGAGAGCAGGAACAGCAGCGCGAACGCGAACAGCAGGCTCAGCAGCGACACCGCGATCGACACGCCCGCGTCGCGCTTGCCGAGCAGGTTGACCCGCACCTGCAAGGTGTCGAAGTTCAGCAGCGACGCGATGGTGAACTCGCCGAGCACCAACGCCACCGACAGCAGCGACGCGCCGAGCAGCGCGGTGCGGATGTTGGGCACCACGACCCGCAGCAGCACCGTGCCCCAGGACGCGCCGAGGCCGCGCGCCGCTTCCGCCAGCGTCTTCAGGTCGATCGCGGACAGGCCCGCGTCGATCGCCCGGTAGGCGAACGGCAGCACCAGCACCGCGTAGGCGAACGTCAGCGTCAACGGCGAGTCGCCGAGGAAGTAGTTCACCCACGCGTACAGCGGCGCCATGCCCACCACCAGCACGATCGCCGGGATCGCCACGGGCAGCAGGCACAGGAACTCCACCAGCCGCCGCAGCGCGGGCAGCCGCAGCCTGATCCACGCCATCGTCGGCACCAGCAGCACCAGCACGACCAGCGAACTGGCCACCGCGAGCTGCACCGACGCCAGGATCGCCTCGACCAGGTCCGGGTCGTCCACGATCGCCGTCCACGACGCGAGGCTGCGCGTGCCGTTCGCGCCGCGGGTGGAGAACTCCGCCATGGCGACCAGCGGCAGCAGGAAGAACGCGCCGAGCACGGCCAGGATCGAGAACCGCGCGAGTCCGCGCTTGGTCACCGCTGCCATCGCGCGAACCTCCGCTGCACCAGGGCGTACAGGCCCATCGCCACGCCGACCACCACGACCATGCCCAGGCCGAGCGCCTTGCCCAGGTTCTCCCGGCCCAGCAGCACCTCGCCGGCCAGGAAGCCGCGGATCTGCAGCGGCACGATCGGGCTGCCCTGCGACACCAGCGCCGCCGCCGTGGCGTAGGCGGAGAACGCGTTGGCGAACAGCAACAACAACGCGCCGAGGAACGCGGGCAGCAGGATCGGGCCGCCGACGTGCCGCCAGTAGGTCCACGCCGAGCCGCCGAGGCTGTCCACCGCCTCCCGCCACTGCGGGCGCAGGCCGTCCAGCGCGGGCAGGAACACGATGACCATCAGCGGGATCTGGAAGAACGTGTAGACCAGGGTCAGGCCGGGCAGCTCGAACAGCCACGCGCCGCCGGCGAACAGGTCGACGCCGAACGACTCGCGCAGGAACCGCGTGACGAGGCCCTGGAAGCCGATCGTGGCGAGGAACGCGAACGCCAGGGGCACGCCGCCGAACTGGGCGAGCACCCCCGCGCCGGCCACCACCACGCGGCGCAGCGGGCCGTCCGGCCGGCCGACCGCCACGGCCCACGACAGCAGCGCGCCGAACACCGCGCCGAGCAGGGCGGTGATCGCGGACAGCTCCACGCTGCGCAGGAACGCCTGGAGGTACGCGCCGCGGGTCAGGTCGGCGAGGTTGGCCACCGTGAAGCCGCCGTCCGCGTCCTGGAACGCCCCGGCCAGCACCAGCGCGGTCGGGTACACCAGGAACGTGCCGACGTAGGCCAGGAACGGCACCACGACCAGCCACGCCAACCAGCTCCGGCCGGGCCCGGGGCCGGGAGCGGCCCGATCGGCTCCCCCGACCCCGGTCGTGACGGGTGCGACCACCGGTCAGCCCACCGCCTGCGCCCACGTCGAGGCGAGCACCTGCTTGGCCTTGTCCGACTGCTCCTGGGTCGGGAACACCTGCGCGCCGGACGTCTCCGGCAGCTTCGCCGCCGCCTCCGCGTCGATCGTCCCGGCCTTGGCCAGCGCGTCCATCCGCACGGGCCGCGACAGGCCCTTGAGGAAGATGTTCTGGCCCTTGTCGGAGTACAGGAACTCCTGCCACAGGCGCGCGGCGGCCGGGTGCGGCGCATCCTTGTTGATCGCCTGGTTGTAGTAGCCGCCGACCTGCGCGTCCGCCGGGACGACGACCTTCCAGTCCACCTTGCCCGCGAGCTTCGCGGTCTGCGCGGCGTTGGTGTAGTCCCAGTCGATCACGACGGGCGTCTGGCCGGACTCGATGGTCGCGGGCGACGGGTCGACCGGCAGGAAGTTGCCCGCGGCCTTGAGCTGCTTGAAGAACTCGACGCCGGGCGCGATGTCGTCGGCCGAGCCGCCGTTGCCCAGCGCGGCCATCACCACGCCGGAGAACGCGGCGCCGGCCTGCGTCGGGTCGCCGTTGAGCGCGACCTTGCCCTGGTACTCGGGCTTGAGCAGGTCCTTGACCGAGGTCGGCGCGGGCACCTTGGCGGCGTCGTAGCCGATGGACATGAAGCCGCCGTAGTCGCCGTAGTAGAGCCCGGACGGCTCCTTCAGCTCGTCGGCGATGTCCGCCCACGTGCGCACCTGGTAAGGCGCGAACAGGTCCTTGTTGGCCAGCGCCACGTTCAGGCCGAGGTCGAACACGTCCGGGGCGCGGTCGCCGCCCTTGAGCTGCTTGGCCGCGTTGATCTCGTCCTGGCTGGACGCGTCGGGCTGCGCGGAGTCGACCTCGATGCCGTACTCCGCCTCGAACGCCTTGATCATCTCGCCGTAGTTGGCCCAGTCCGGCGGCAGGGCGATGACGTTGAGCCTGCCCTCCTTCTTGGCGGCCTCGACGAGCTTGTCGAACCCGCCGAACTCGGCGGCGGACTTCGCGGTCGCCGCGGGGGTGTCGCTCGCGGCGCCGTCCTTGGGCGGCGGCGTGCCGCAGGCCGCGACCAACGCCAGCGCGGTGACGCCGACGCCTACCGACCGCAGGACTCGGGTGTGGTTCACGGGAACCTTCCTCGGGTGACAAGGGTTTTTTCGCGGACGACCAAAACGTGTGGCCCAGCGGAGGATTCGGGACGTCGCGCGCACTTGTCAAGCGGGGTGAGCTGACTGAGACCGGGTCGACCGGGTGAGCGAATTCCGGGTGGTCCGGGGATGTCCGAAGGGTTAACGGCGACACCGGCCGGATCGGCCCGGATCAGCCGCTGAACTAGCCCGTTCAGCGGAGCGGACAACGTCGACAGTCACCGTGCGGATAGGCCGGTTGGGCCATCCGGATGTTTCGCGCTCGGAAGAGCGTGACGGTCCACCCCTATTTTTGCCTAATTGTCTACTCACATTTCCGGGTTCGGTAACGCGTTCCGAGCGGCCCTCGACACCCGGTTGTCACGTGACGGAAATGCCCGAACAACTGCCGAACCCGAAGAAGGGCAGATCCATGCTCCCCCCACGAAGATCCCTGGTGCTGGCCGCCGTCGGCGCGCTGCTCCTCCCCCTCGTCGGCACGCCGTCGGCGTCCGCGGCCCCCGTCCCCGGTGAAGACGTGCTCTACACGTTGGACGCGGACTTCGACCAGGGCGTGCTCCAGGACGTCAACCACGACGCCCCGAACAACAACCAGCTCCAGCTCAACCGCCAGAGCGTGTTCTTCCCCTACGTCAACGTCGCCGCCTCGGCGCGCGGCACGATGGTCCGCATCGACGTCAACACCGGCGAGATCGTCGGCGAGTGGCTGTCCGCACCCGACGGCCAGGGGCGCAACCCGTCCCGCACCACCGTCGACAAGCTCGGCAACACCTGGCTGTCCAACCGCAACGAGGCGGGCGGCGGTCGCGGGTCGGTCACCCGCGTCGGCGTCATCCGGGGCGGCACGCGGACGAACGCCGACGGCACGGCCAACCCCGCCGGCGACTACCTGAAGGGGCCGTTCGGCTACAACACCTGCGTCGACCGCGACCTCGACGGCCTGTACGCCACGTCGCGCGGCCTCGGCGACATCCGGCCGTGGACCAACGCCGGCGGCGCGGACGCCAACGGCGGCGTCACCACGGCCGCCGACGAGTGCCTGATCACCTACAGCCGGGTCGCGGGCACGAACACCCGCACGGTGGCCGTCGACGCCGACAACAACCTGTGGACCGGCGGCTCGAACACCCAGCACCAGAAGATCTCCGGGCTGGACGGCTCGCCGCTGACCGCGCCGGTCAGCTTCGGCTGCGGCGGCTACGGCGGCCTGGTCGACAAGGCGGGCACGCTGTGGTCCGCCCGGTACGGCGCCAACCTGCTGCGGTACGAGCCGGGCACCGGCACGGGGGCCTGCCTGGACACCTCGCACGGCGACTACGGCCTGGGCATGGACCCGGTGACCGGCGAGATCTGGCACACCCAGGTCAACTCCGGCAACACCGTCAAGATGGACCCCGCGGGCAACGTGCTCGGCACCTTCCCGCACGGCCACCCGCGCGCGCAGGGCGTCGCGGTCGACCTGGACGGCAACGTCTGGGTCGCCCACGCGCTCGACAACGGCACCAACACGGTCGGGCACCTGCGCACCGACGGCACGTTCGTCGGCAACGTGGTCCTGCCCGGCGGCAACGGGCCCACCGGTGTCGCGGTCGACACCAACGGCAAGGTGTGGGTCACCAACATCAACTCGAACAACGCCCAGCGCATCGACCCGGACGCCGGTCCGGCGGGTGGCGGCGGGTTCACCATCGGCGCGGTCGACCTGACCGTCGACCTCGGCGCGGGCGCCGGTCCGTACAACTACAGCGACATGACCGGGTCGGTGCTCGGCGAGATCACCGCGCCGGTGGGCACGTGGTCGGTGGTGCAGGACGGCGGCGTCGCGGGGCAGACCTGGGGCACGGTCACCTGGAACACCGAGGCGCAGGGCAGCGTGCCGGCTGGCACCTCGATCACGGTCGAGGCGCGCACGTCCGACACCGAGGCCGGACTGGCCGGCGAGACGTTCACCCCCGTGACCAACGGGGTGGAGTTCGCCGAGGTGGGCCGGTACATCGAGGTGCGGGCGACGTTGACCGCGAGCCCGTCCGGCGACACGCCGGTGCTGTCGGACCTGCGGATCAAGACCTCCGAGCGGACCGGCGTGTTCTCCTGCCAGGCGACCGCGCTGAACCTGGCCGGGATCATCGTGGCGCGGGCCAACCCGCCGGACGTGCCGTGCGTGGACGACTACGAGAACGTGGCCGGCGTCAACCTGTCCGCCGGCATCCTCACCGTGCGGGCGAACGCGTTGACCGCGAGCACCGAGCAGACACCGGACGACCTGCTCGCCCTGCCACCGGCTCCCGGTGACGGCGCGGTGTCCAACGCGCGGGTCGACTACACGCGGATCAGCAGCCTGCTGGTGACCATCGAGGTGGGCGTCATCCAGGCGACCGCTTCGGTGACGTGCGACGCGAACCTCAACCCGGTGTTCGCCGGCTCGTCGCAGATCGCGAGCCTGCGGATCAACGGGGTCCAGGTCGCCGTGGGCAGCGCGCCGCTGACGATCCCGCTGGTCATCGGCTCGTTGCAGCTCAACAGCACCACGACCACGTCGACCAGCGTGGTGCAGCGGGCGTTCGCACTGGACACCCTGCTGACCGACGTGGTGCTCGGTGAGGCGAAGGCCAACGTGGAGGCGTTGCCGGGCGAGCCCGGCGGCAGCCCCTGCCGGGTCTGAGCCACCACCCTACTAGTAGCCGTACTATATGTAGTGCGGCTACTAGTAGGGGTTGATCATGGGTCGGAAGTTGCTGGTCTGGGCGCACGTCGTGTCGTCCACGGGCTGGATGATGATGGCGCTGGCGTTGTTCGTGGTGGTGAACCACGCGTTGGCCGTGCCCGACCGGCGGCCGGCGTTCGAGGTGGCGCTGCTGCTCGACGTTCAGGTGCTGCAGTTCATGGCCACCACGTCGGCGTTCAGCGGGCTGATGCTGTCCGGCCTCACGGCGTGGGGCTACTTCCGGCACTGGTGGGTGCTCCTCAAGTTCGCCATCACGCTCAGCCAGCTGTACGCGGGGATCTACGTGCTCAGCCCGAACCTGCACCCGGACGGCTCGGAACCGCTCCTCCGCGTCGGCTCGCTGCTCATGGCGTCGGCCCTGGCGGTGCAGGTGTGGCTGTCGGTGGCCAAGCCGTTCAAGCGGACGCCGTGGGCGGCGCCCCGGAAGCCGAAGACCGCGCCGCCGTGGGGGTTCGCGCTGTGCCTCGCCGTGCCCGCGGCCGACTACGCCCTCGGCCAGAGCCTGCTCGGCGTGCCCCTCCCGGCGCTCTCGCTGCTGGTCGCGGTCGGCTACCCGATCGTCCGCGCCGTGCGGCTGAGAACGCACTCGCGGGAAGCCGCGCATTCCTCATGATGGGAATGCGCGGGCCCGACCCGGCCTTATCGTCGGGCCATGGTTGATGTCGATCGCCGCCGCTGGCCGGCGTACGCCTTGGCGGTCCTGTTCCTCGGCTACGCGGCCGGCAAGGCCGTGTTCGCCGCGCAGTCCCGGCTCGGGTTCCCGGGCGGCCCCCCGGTGTCGGCCGCCGAGACCGAGGCCTACTTCCTCGACCCGGCCGTGGCCCAGTGGTTCGCGACCGCGTCGGGCGTGGTGGGCGCGGCCATCGCGCTCGCCACCGTCACGCCGTGGGCGCTGCGCAAGGTGCCGAGGACGGTGATGCTGGTGGTGCTGGCGGGCATGGCGCTGGCCGTCGTCGGCGGCGCGGGGATCATGGTGCTGGACGGGTTCCTCGGCCTCGGTGTGGGCTGGCGTTGGTACCACGGCGTGCTGGGGCTCGTGGTCGGCGGGTTGTGCGTGGAGATGGTGCGGTCCTACGTGACGGCGGCGAAGCGTGTCGCGGCCTGACCGGGCGAGGCTTGCCGGGTACGGCGCGGCGCTGTGCGCGGCCGCCTACGGCTCGATGAAGCTCGCGCAGGCGTTGGGGGCCAACGCGTTGGCGGACAAGGACCCGCTGCCGCCGCACCTGCGCGAACGCCTGCTGGCCCGCGATCCCTTCTTCGTGACGAGCCACTGGGTGCTGGCCGGGGCGGCGGCGGTCGGCGTCGTGGTCGCGCTGGCCACCGTCCGGGGCACGGTCCTGCCGCGCCTGCTGCGGGTGATCGCCTGGGCGTTGGGCATCTTCATGATCGCCCGGTCGATCGGCTTCGTCGGCTTCGGCTTCGTCGGTGACGCGCTCGTGCTGACCGGCGTCACCCCGCCACCGGCCGAGCACGCCGAACCGGCCCTCGTGCTGGCCCGCTGGGACCTGCTGCTGTGGTCGCCCTTCTTCCTGCTCTGGGGTCTGTGCTGGGCAACCGCCGCCCGGCGGCTCGGTCGGCTGCCCAGCACCCCGTGACGCTCAGAGCCGGGGGTCGACCGGCTCGGACTCCAGCGCGAGCACGGCGAACACGCACTCGTGCACGCGCCACAGCGGCTCGCCGCGGACGACGCGCTCCAACGCCTCCAGGCCGAGCGCGTACTCGCGGATCGCCAGCGACCTCTTCGCGCCGAGGCCGCGCTTGCGCAGGCGTTCCAGGTTCTCCGGCTCGGTGTAGTCCGGGCCGTAGATGATCCGCAGGTACTCGCGCCCGCGCACCTTCACGCCCGGCTGCACCAGCCCGCGGTCACCCCGCACGAGGTTCGCCAGCGGCTTGACCACCATGCCCTCGCCACCGGCCGCGGTCAGGTCCTCCCACCAGCGGATCCCGGCGGCGACCTGCGCGTCGTCCGCGGTGTCGACCACCAGGTTCCGGGTGGGGGTGAACACCTCGCCCGCCAGCCGGCCGAGCACGTCCAGGTGCCACCGGTGGTCGCGGTCGTGGAACGTCCGGCCGCGCGCGGCGAGCAGCTGGAACGGCGCGATCGTGACGCCGGCCAGGCCGTCGGTCGGCCGCACGTACCGCAGGTAGGCGTCGCGGTAGCCGGTGGCGTTCGCCAGCCTGCTCTCCGTGCGCGCCAGCAGTCCGCCGACGTCGACGCCCCGCGCGGCGGTCCGCGCGAGCACGTCCACCGCCACGCCGAGCGCGCCCGTGGCCGCCGCGCCGACCGAGGCGTACTGCTCCTTGATCAGCCCGGCCGCCTTGGCGTTCCACGGCAGCAGCTCGGCGTCGAGCAGCAGCCAGTCGGTGTCGAACTCGTCCCACAGCCCGGCCCTCGTCACCTCCTCGCGCACGCGCGCCAGCAGCTCGTCGCCCAACGGCGGGTCGAAGAACGCGCGGCCGGTCCGCGTGTGGATCACGCCGCCGTCCTTGCGCACCAGGACCACCGCGCGCGACCCCATGTGCTTCTCCTCGCAGATCACCTCGCGCACGCCCGCGCTCCGGTACTCCGCGAAGGCGTCCTCCGGGTGCTCCAGCACGTCCGGCCGCTGCGAGGTGGCCGTCGGCGCCATCGTCGGCGGCAGGTACAGCAGCGAGTGCGGGTCGATCGCGAAGCGGCTCATCACCTCCAACGCCGACGCGGCCTGCTCCGGGCGCACCCCGATCCGGCCGCGGTGGGCCGTCTCGACGAACCGGCGGCCGGTGACGTCGGACAGGGCGAGCACGTCCGGCTCCCGTTCCTCCTCCGGCGCGACGAGCGGTCGCACCGGCTCGTACCAGACCTCGTGCGCGTCGACCGCCACGACCTCGCGCTCGGGGTAGCGCAACGCGGTCAACCTGCCGCCGAACACCACGCCCGTGTCCAGGCACATGGTGTTGTTGACCCACTCGACCTCCGGCGTCGGCGTGTGCCCGTAGAGCACGGTCGCCCTGCCCCGGTACTCCGTCGCCCACGGGTAGCGCACCGGCAGGCCGTACTCGTCGGTCTCACCGGTCGTGTCGCCGTAGAGCGCGAAGCCGCGCACCCGCGCCGACGCGCGACCGTGGAACTTCTCCGGCAGGCCGGCGTGCGCGATCACCAGGTCGCCGCCGTCGAGCACGTAGTGCGCGATCAGGCCGTCGCAGAACCGCACGGCGCGCTCCCGGAACTCCTCCGGCTCGGCCGCGAGCTGCGCCAGCGACTCCGCGAGGCCGTGCTTGACCTGCACGTTGCGCCCGCGCAGGGCACGCACCAGCTTCTGCTCGTGGTTGCCGCACACGGCGAACGCGTGCCCGGCCTCGACCATGCCCATCACCAGGCGCAGCACACCGGGCGTGTCCGGGCCCCGGTCGACCAGGTCGCCGACGAACGCCGCACGCCGTCCCGCCGGTGGGACGGCGTCCACCGGACGTCCCTCCTCGTCGCGCACCAGCGCGTAGCCGAGCTTGACCAGCAGGTCCTCCAGCTCCGCGCGGCAGCCGTGCACGTCGCCGATCACGTCGAACGGCCCGGTCTCGTGCCGCAGGTCGTTCAGCAGCCGTTCCGGCACGATCACCGCTTCGTCCACTTCGGACTGGGCGCGCAGCACGTGCACCCGCTTGAAGCCCTCCTTGCCGAGGTGCTTCAACGACTTGCGCAGCGCGGCGCGGTGCCGGCGCACCACGTGCGGGCCGAAGTCGCGGTCCGGGCGGGAGGCGTTGCGGGCCAGGCAGACCTCCTCCGGGGTGTCGAGCACGATCGCGACCGGCAGCACGTTGTGCTCGCGGGCCAGCTCGACCAGCCGCGCCCGGTCGGACCGCTGCACGTTCGTCGCGTCCACGACGGTCGTGCGGCCGCCGTCCAGGCGCTTGCCCGCCACGAAGTGCAGCGTCTCGAACGCGGCGGCGGACGCGGACTGGTCGTTCTCGTCGTCCGCGACCAGGCCGCGGAAGTAGTCGCTGGACAGGACCTGCGTCGGCCGGAAGTGCCTGCGCGCGAACGTGGACTTGCCCGAGCCGGAAGCGCCGATCAGCACCACGAGGCAGAGGTCCGGGATCTTGAGCTCCATCAGTCCTCCTCGGTGCTGTGCTCGACGAGGGTGAAGGCGGCCAGCTGGGTCGGCGCGCCGCGCTCGGCGTCCACCGGTCCGATCGGCAGGTGGGCGACGGTGTAGCCGCGGCGGCGCGCGACGCCGTCCGCCCAGTCCTCGAACTCGGCCCTGGTCCACTCGAAGCGGTGGTCGGAGTGCCGGTGCCTGCCTTCCGGCAGGGTCTCGAACAACGCGTTGTACTCGACGTTCGGCGTGGTGACCAGGACCGTGCGCGGCCGTGCGACGACGAACACCGAGTGCTCCAGCGCGGGCAGGCGGTCCGGGTCGAGGTGTTCCACCACTTCCATCAGCACGGCGGCGTCGTAGCCCTTCAAGTCCGGGTCGGCGTAGGTCAGCGACGACTGGCGCAACGTGAGCCGGGCCCGTTGGCGGTCCGACATCTTCTCCAGGTTCAGCTTGCGCGCGGCCGTGGCGAGGGCGTTCGCGGACACGTCCACGCCCTGGATGCGGGTGAAGTCCGGGTTCTCCAGCAGGGCGCGCAGCAACGCGCCGCCGCCGCAGCCGAGGTCGAGGACGGAACGCGCGCCGACCTGCTTGAGCTGGTCGAGGATCGCCTCGCGGCGCTGCACCGCCAACGACACCTTCGGCTCGACGAGCGCGTTGTCCAGCTCCTCCGGCTCGACCTCCTCCACGTCGGCCAGGCGCGACAGCGCGGACCGCACCAGCGGACGGCGGCGCATCAGGTACCGGGTGGTGATCAGCTCGCGGTCCGGGTGCGCGCCGAGCCACCCCTCCCCCGCACGGAGCAGCTTGTCCACCTCGTCCTCGGCGACCCAGTAGTGCTTGTCGCCGTCGAGCACGGGCAGCAGGACGTAGAGGTGCTTGAGGGCTTCGGAGAGCGTGAGCGTGCCGGTGAGGGTGACGTCGGCGTACCGCGAGTCGTCGTCGCCGTCGCCGAGCGGGAGGGGTGCGATGTGCGCCGTCCAGCCCAACGGCGTGAAGAGCCGTTCGACCAGGCGGTGCGGCAGGACGGGCACGCGCACGGTGAGCGGGATCGGGGTGGCGGCCACCTCCGCGCGGCTCTGGCTGCGGCCGTTCATCGCGGTGCGGAACACCGAGCCGAGCGCGACGGTCAGCAGCGAGCCGGCCACGTACGGCCGGTCGTTGACGTACTGGGTGAGCGTGCTGCCGGGACCGCGCACCAGCGCGACGGGGTCGACCTCCAGCAGGAGCGCGACCGTGCACTCCTCCTCGTCCGCGCGCGGGTAGAACACGTGCGCGGTGCCCGAGGAAGTGGTGAACGACTGCGCCCGGTCGGGATGTTTGTGCAGCAGGTGGCTGAGGTCGGTGGCCGGTCGGTGGGTCGTGGTCAAGGTGAGCAGCACGTCGTCCAGTGTGGACGAGGCGAACCGCTCCCCGCCCCCGAATTACGAGGGACCTTCACTGTGAAAGCGACGTCGGGCCATCGGTGCTAGCTTCGGTGGAGGCCGCCGCCCTGTCCCGAAAGGCAGAAGCGTGAAACGTCTGGTTCCCCTGATCATCGGCGGACTGCTCGCGGCGACGGTGACGCCGACCGCGGCCGCGGACAGCCCCCGAGGCTCCGGAGTCGCGGTGACGGTGGCCCGATTCGCCACCCCGGACACCGCGACCAAGGCCTACACCTACGACCCGGCGCTGATCGCGCCCGGCGCGGCCGTGATGGTCGTGGCCACCCCGCTGCGGCGCTCCACGAAGACCCTGCTCAGCGTCTACGGCCTGGTCCCGAACCGGACCTACGGCGCGCACGCGCACCAGCGGCCGTGCGGCGCGGCGCCCACCGACGCCGGCGCCCACCACCAGCACGTGGTGGACCCGAACCAGCCGTCGGTGGACCCCGCCTACGCCAACCCGGAGAACGAGATCTGGCTCGACTTCACCACCGACGACCGCGGCCGCGCGGTGGTCGGCGCGGTCGTGCCGTGGCAGTTCGCCGACCGCCGGGCGGGCTCGGTCGTGATCCACGCGCAGCGCACCGCCACCGAACCGGGCAAGGCGGGCACCGCCGGCGCCCGCCTCGGCTGCGCCACGGTGAAGTTCTGAGCTGACGGGGGCCGGCCCGGTGGGAGCCGGGGGTCGGCCCTTGTTGCCGGATCGGCAACAAGGTTTGCCGATCCGCTCACCTCGCACGCATGGTGGTCGTGGAGGTGGTCGCGATGACCTTTCAGCTGAGTGACAGCTATGACGTGGTGGTGGTGGGCGGCGGGGCCGCCGGGCTGAACGGCGCCCTGATGCTGGCGCGGTCGCGGCGGTCGGTGGTCGTGATCGACGCCGGGTCGCCGCGCAACGCGCCGGCCGACGGCGTGCACGGGTTGCTGGCCAGGGACGGGGTGCCGCCGGCCGAGCTGGTCGAACGCGGTCGGGCCGAGGTGCGGGGCTACGGCGGTCACGTGGTGACCGGCGAGGTCGAGGCGGTGACGCGTGAGGGCGACCGTTTCCTGGTGGCGTTGGCCGACGGCCGCGCGGTCCGGGCCCGCCGGCTGCTGGTGACCACGGGCCTGGTGGACGAGCTGCCGGACGTGGCCGGGCTGCGCGAGCGCTGGGGCCGCGACGTGGTGCACTGCGCGTACTGCCACGGCTGGGAGGTCCGCGACCAGGCGATCGGCGTGCTGGCGACCGGGCCGATGGCGGTGCACCAGGCGTTGATGTTCCGGCAGCTGAGCGCCGACGTCACGCTCTTCTCCCACACGCAGCCGCCGACCGCCGAGCAGGCCGAGCAGTTGGCCGCACGCGGTGTCGACGTCGTGGCGGGCAAGGTGGCGGCGCTGGAGATCGCGGGTGACCGCATCGCCGGCGTGCGGCTGGCCGACGGTCGCGCGGTCGGCCGTGAGGTGATCGTCGTCGCGTCGCGGATGGTGGCACGCGCGGGTTTCCTGGCGGCACTGGGACTGTGGACCGTCGAGCACCCGTCCGGGATGGGCGAGCACGTCCCCGCCGACGCGATGGGCCGCACCGACGTGCCCGGGGTGTGGGTCGCGGGCAACGTCACGGACCTGTCCGCGCAGGTCGGCGCCTCGGCCGCGGCGGGCGCCACCGCCGGCGCCCAGATCAACGCCGACCTGATCGCGGAGGAGACCCGCCTGGCCGTGGACGCCTACCGGAACCCGTTCTCCGGCGAGGCCGAGGCCCGGGTCGCCGAACTCGTCGCCGGCGACCGCCGCCACGGCGTGTGAGGCCGGAAATGCCGGTGCCCGCGCCGCCCACGACTCGCGTGGACCGGCGCGGGCACCGGTGAGGCCTCGGAGCGGTCAGTCGTTGCCCGCTTCCAGAGCGGCGTGGTCGAGCAGCTCGTCGTCGGTCACCTTGCCCCGCGAGGCGATGGCCTCGGCGCCGCCCTCGGGCATCGCGCCGATCAGCTCGGTCTGCGCCACCGGCGCCGCGCTGATCAGCGTCGACTGGCTGCCGACCATGCCGAGCCCGGCGTACTGCTCCAGCTTGGCGCGCGAGTCGGCGATGTCGAGGTTGCGCATGGTCAGCTGGCCGATGCGGTCGACCGGCCCGAACGCCGAGTCCTCGGTCCGCTCCATGGACAGCTTGTCCGGGTGGTAGCTGAACGCGGGACCGGAGGTGTCCAGGATCGAGTAGTCGTCACCGCGGCGCAGGCGCAGCGTCACCTCGCCGGTGACCGCCATGCCGACCCACCGCTGCAACGCCTCGCGCACCATCAGCGCCTGCGGGTCGAGCCAGCGGCCCTCGTACAGCAGCCGGCCCAGCTTGCGGCCCTCGTTGTGGTAGGAGGCGAGGGTGTCCTCGTTGTGGATCGCGTTGACCAGGCGCTCGTAGACCGCGTGCAGCAGCGCCATGCCCGGCGCCTCGTAGATGCCGCGGCTCTTGGCCTCGATGACCCGGTTCTCGATCTGGTCGGACATGCCCATGCCGTGCCGGCCGCCGATGGCGTTGGCCTCCAGCACCAGGTCGACGGCGGAGGAGAACTCCTTGCCGTTGATCGTGACCGGCCTGCCCTGGTCGAAGCCCACCGTGACGTCCTCGGTGGCGATCTCGACCTCGGGGTCCCAGAACCGCACGCCCATGATCGGGTCGACGATCTCGATGCCCGCGTCGAGGTGTTCGAGCGCCTTGGCCTCGTGCGTCGCGCCCCAGATGTTCGCGTCGGTCGAGTACGCCTTCTCCGTGCTCGACCGGTACGGCAGGCCGCGCGCCTGGAGCCACTCGGACATCTCCGTGCGGCCGCCGAGCTCGCTGACGAACGCGGCGTCCAGCCACGGCTTGTAGATCCGCAGGGAGGGGTTGGCGAGCAGGCCGTAGCGGTAGAACCGCTCGATGTCGTTGCCCTTGTAGGTGGAGCCGTCGCCCCAGATCTGGACGTCGTCGTCGAGCATGGCGCGCACCAGCATGGTGCCCGTCACGGCCCGCCCGAGCGGCGTGGTGTTGAAGTAGGCGCGGCCGCCGGACCTGATGTGGAACGCGCCGCAGGCCAGCGCCGCGAGCCCTTCCTCGACCAGGGCCGCCCGGCAGTCGACCAGCCGGGCGATCTCGGCGCCGTACACCGCGGCGCGGCTCGGCACCGACGCGATGTCGGGCTCGTCGTACTGACCGATGTCCGCGGTGTACGTGCACGGCACCGCGCCCTTCTCACGCATCCAGGCGACCGCCACGGACGTATCGAGACCACCGGAGAACGCGATGCCGACGTGTTCGCCGGCGGGGAGGTAAGTGAGCACCTTGGACACGACTAGAAGTATGCACGACGCTGCATGACCATGCATAGCCGGGGGTTGGAATGGCGCTGACCTGCGGTGATGAGGGGTCGACGGCGTGGAACGCCGCCGACCCCGTGAGACGACCTACCGCACGATGCCGTACCGGACGGTGCCCTGCCCGGCGACGGCGTCCAGGGGTCGGAAGCCCGCCTTCTCGAGGACGCGGACCGAGGCGGGGTTCGACAGCTCCACCTCGGCGTGGACCGCGCGGACACCGGGCGCGGTGAACGCGAGATCGGTCAGCGCGCGCGTGGCCTCGGCGGCGTACCCACGCCCCCGCCGGGACGCCACGACGCCGTACCCGATCTCCACGACGCCGTCGCTCGGGGGCCAGAACAGCCCGATCGACCCGACCACCAGACCGCTGTCGCGCTCGACCAGCAGCCGGTGGCCGAACCGGCCCAGCCACTCGGGGTGCTCGCCGAGCAGCCCGGCGATGACCCGGTCGCCGTCCGCGGGGAAGTCGTCGGCCCAGTGCGGCAGCCGGACACCGCCCACGACGGCGTCGGCCTCGCGCGCGGTCCAGGACCGCAGCAGCAGCCGTTCGGTGGTCGGATCAGGTACGGGAAGGGAAGGAGAAGACACTCGGAACTCCTGGTCATCGGGATGACCCGGCCCGCGCGTCAGCCGCGTGCGGACCGGATGAGGGCGTGCTGAAGACGGCCGCGGACAGCCATATTCATCAACCTCCCCCGTTCCGGTGACCAAGCGATCTCCATCGCCGTCGCGACGCTAGCAACGGCCCGGTCCCGCGACAACCCGATTCAGGACTGCCACTGCACATCACCTTGCAGTTGCCTTGCAGTTGTCTTGGAGTTCCTCGCGCCGCCGATCGCCGGCCGATCGTTCGGCACAACGGAGCAACAACTCGACATTGCCCTGCACAATCCGGTCCGCGTACAGCACACTGGCAATACCGGACCGTCGTGCCAGCGAAAGGTGAACGCTGGTGGAATTCAAGATCCTGGGCAAGACCCGATTACGCGTGGCGGACCAGAACGTGGACCTCGGGTCCGCGAAGCAACGCGCGGTCCTGGCGCTGCTGCTCTACCACGTCGGCCAGCCCGTCGGCATCGGCACGATCGCGCAGGCGGTGTGGCCGGACGAGGATCCGGCCGGCCTGCGGGGCAGGCTCCAACCGCTGATCAGCCGCCTGCGCAAGGTGCTGGGCCAGGTCGGCCTCGACCCGTCGATCGAGCGCGAGGGCGACGCCTACGTGCTCGCCGTCGACCGGGAAATCGTCGACTACCACCGGTTCCGCACAATGGCGGAAATGGGTCGGGCGGCGACGGCGGCGGGTGAGCACGCGCGCGCGAAAGCGGTGCTGCGCGAAGCGTTGTCGCGGTGGCAGGGCCGCCCGTTGCAGGACGTCGAAAGCATGTGGGCGGACCACCTGCGTTACCAGATGGACGCGTTCGACCGGCTCACCGCCCACTACGCCCTCGTGGAAAGCCTGAACGCGCTCGGCGAGCACGTCGAGGCGATGGGCGAAGCGGGCAGGCTGGCGCAGGAGCACGAACTCGATGAAGTGCTCGCGAGGCTGTACATGCGTTCGCTGGAAGGGCAGGGCAAGTACGCCGCGGCGCTGGAGTACCACGAGCGGTTCTGCGAACGGCTCTTCGAGGCAACGGGCGCCGAACAGGGCCCGGAGCTGCGCGCGGTGTACCAGAGCATCGTCGCCAAGCAGGTGGGCACCGCGACCACGTCCACCAAGCCGCACGTCCCACCCCGCCAGCTGCCGAGGAGGGCCAGGACCTTCGTCGGCCGGGAAGACCTGCTCGCCGCGTTGGACGCGTTGCTCGACGGACCGGACGGCGGGCGCGGGCAGGTCGTCGCGCTGCACGGGATGCCGGGCGTCGGCAAGACCGGGTTGGCGATCCACTGGGGACGGACGAGAGCCGACCGGTTCCCGGACGGCCAGCTCTTCCTCGACCTGCGCGGTTTCGGCCGCGGCACCGCGATGACCGCCGAGGACGCGGCCGGCGTGCTGCTGACGTCGCTCGGCGTGACGCACATCCCCAGGACGGGAGCCGAACGCGCCGCCGCGCTGCACCGCGCGCTCGGCGACCGCAAGGTGCTGCTCGTGCTCGACGACGCTCGGCACAGCCCTCAGGTCCGGCCGCTGCTGGGCGCCGCGACGAACTGCTTCACCATCGTGACCAGCAGGATCCGCCCTTGGGGGTTGGACCTGCACGACGACGTCCACCTCCTCGCCGTGCCGCCGCTCTCGTTCGACGAGTCGATCGAGCTGCTGCGCCGCGAGATCGGCGCGGTCCGGGCCGACGCGGAATCCGCCGCCCTGCACGCGCTGGCCTCGCGGCTCGACGGCCACCCGATGGCCGTCAAGATCATCGCCCAGCACGTGGCGAACCGGCCGCAGGTGCCGATCAGCCTCCTCGTCGAGGAGTACGCGACGCAGGAAGGGCTGGGGATACTGGGTTCCCTGGACGACAGCGACGACGACAGCGCGAGCCTGTCGTTCGCCTTCGGGGTGTCCTACCGGGACCTGCCGACCGAGACCGCGCGGGTCTTCCGGCTGCTGGGCCTGCACCCGACGGCCGGGTTCTCGTCGGCGGCGGCGAGCGCCCTGACCGAGCGCCCGGAGCGCGAAGTCCTCGTCCACCTGCGCACGCTCACCAAGGCCAACCTCCTCCAGTACGCCACCCACGGGCGCTTCCGCGTGCACGACCTGCTGCACGACTACGCCCTGGACCGGGTCCGCACCGAGGAGTCGGCCCACCAGCGGCAAGCCGCGCTCAGCGGGCTGCTGACCTGGCAGCTCGCCGGCGCGATCGGCTTGGAGCGCGCCCTGAACCCCCACGACGACCCCGTGCCGCTGCTGCCGGGCATGCCCCTCGACGCCGTGCCCCGCTTCGTCGACGAGAACGACGCCCTGGCCTGGTTCGAGACCGAGCGGGCCAACCTCGTCGCCGCCGTGCCGCACGCGTTCCGCCACGGCTTCGCCGGGCACGCCTGGCGGATCGCGGCGAACATCGACCGCGCCCTGGACCGCACCGGCGCGTACCGCGACCTGGCCGCCGTCCAACGGGTGGCGGCGGACGCGGCGCGCTCGACCGGGGACGTGGAGGGCCGGTGCGGCAGCCTGCTGAACCTGGGCACGGCCCACTTCCGGCTCGGCGAGTACGACGAGGCGGTCGAGCACCTGCAGGAGGCGCTCGCCATCGCACGGCGCATGGAGAACGTCGAGTTCACCGAGATCGCGATGCACAACCTGGCCAGCGCGCACCGGGAACGCGGCGACGTCCGGACCGCGCTGTCGCTGTACGAATCAGTCCTGGAACTGCACCGCGCGACCGGCAACCGCAGCCTCGAAGCCTCCACCCTGGACCAGATGGCGGCGGCCTACCAGCGGCTGGACCGGGTCGACGAGGCCGTGGAGCTGTACCGCGAGGCGTTGGACCTGCGCCGGACCATCAACCACCGCCACGGCGAGGGCACGACCCTGACCGCGCTGGGGAAGCTGCACCACCAGCGCGGCGAGCTCGACGACGCCCTCCGGTGCCTGGAAGCCGCGCTCGAGATCAACCTCTCCACCGGCGAGCGGGCGCGCACGGTCGAGGCGCTGGTGGCGCTCGCCCGCGTCCACTACGACCGGAAGTCCTACGAGAAGGCCATCGACTTCGGCCGCCGCGGGCTGGACGTCTCGGCCGACCTGGACGTCGCCCACGAGAAGGCCCAGGCGCTCTTCCTGCTCGGGCACGCGCACGCCGTCGCCGGCGACCAGGCCGAGGCCGAGCGGCGGTGGCGGGAGGCCGCGCCATTGCTCGCCGAATCCGGCCTCACCGAGAAAATGCACACCGCGCTCGGCGAACCGGAATTCCTGCGCGGCAGGGCGGCCGCCATCCCGGACCCACGCGACCACCAATCGCCGCGCAACCCGAAAAAGCCCACCGGGAACGACGGGCACAACGACGTACAACCTACGCCAATCACCTCGCGAGACGAAGTCACACGATCGAGTGAAGACGAAATGGACTCGCGTTAACTCGGAGTAAGACCACCCTGACGCGTGACCACGAGGTGCTTTCGGGACCCCCGGTACATTGCTATGGGAAGGTCATGATTAGATCCCGTCCGTGACGATCAAGAACCTCCGCCAGGCCCTGCTCTACCTGGCGCAACACGTCATCACCAGTCCCTGGCCCGCGTTGGCGACCGTGACGGTGCTGTCCATCGCTCTGGGTTGGCCGAACGTCATTTACGGCTTCGAGGGCATCCCCGCGGGCGCCCAGCCCGCCTAGTACGGACGCCGCCGTGCCGCGGCTCCGACCGCCTGGGAAAGGCTTGAGCCATGTCGAAGTTACGCACCAATTCGGAAAGAGCCACCACGACCCTGTGACGGACGTGGGGCAGGCGGACTTCCCGCCTGCCCCGCCGGTCAATCGCCCTTCACGTTGACGATCTGCCGCAGCGTGTGCCGCACTTCGACCAGGTCCTGCGCGTCGCGCATCACGACGTCGATGTCCTTGTACGCCGCCGGGATCTCGTCGATGAACGCGTCGGTGTCGCGGTACTCGATGCCGACCATCGCCTTGCGCAGGTCGTCGCGGCCGAACGCCCGGCGCGCGGCCGAGCGGGAGTACTCGCGGCCGGCGCCGTGGGGCGAGGAGTTCAGGGCGACCGGGTTGCCCTTGCCGACCACGACGTAGGACGCGGTGCCCATCGAGCCAGGGATGAGGCCCGCCCGACCCTTCTCGGCGTTGATGGCGCCCTTGCGGGACAGCCACACCTTCTTGCCGAAGTGGGTCTCCTGCTCCGTGTAATTATGGTGGCAGTTTCCGGTGAGGATGTTGTCGGCCAAGGCGAACGAGTGCGTATCGTCGACGACCGCGCAGTACACATCGGTCACTTCTACGGTCGGTCGCACGGAGATGACATTCCAGCCGCGGCGCTCGGCCGCGTGCCGTCCCGCCACGAACCGGGCCCGATGCTCCGCGATCAGGAAGAAGTCCGGATCGAGGTCACCGCGCATCAGGCCGACGAGGTGCAGCGCGGTCGGCTCCGTGCCGTAGCCGGTACGCAGCCGCGACCGGATGCCGAACGTGCCGATTCCGACTGCCTGACAGGCCAGGCGCACGTACTCCAAGTGCTCTCGGGACGCGGAGGCGAGGGTCGGGCGGCCGGTCTTTCCGACATCGCCGTCCGCCGCGAAGTAACCGGCGAGCCACCCGTACAGCACGTCCGGGGGTGCGTCGAGCGAAGGCTGCTCCGTCTTCCACTCGACCGGCAGCCCGTTGATCCGCTTCATTGCACCGTAGGTGCGCGGCGGGCGTCCGAGCCCGTCGAACAGCGGGAGCAGCGCGACGTCCTTCACGCCGCAGAAGTTCGCGCAGGCCCGGTTCCCCGCCCTGTGCCCGTCGCCGTAGACGAAACCACGGGCCGCCGCCTCACGGTCCACCCCGAGTCCGTCCGGCCGACGCGGGAACGTGAACTGGAGTCGTTCTCCGGGCTTCAGTTCCGCAGTCGTCGCCTCGTACTCGTGTCCACGGCGCGATCGCAGGAGCCAGCGGTGGTCAGCGGTCGCCCGAATCGTCTTGGTCACTCCCGAGCGGCTGAGCAGCACCTCGTGGACCTGTTGCCGTCCGAACCACCGGACAGGGGCCTTGACCCATTCACCGTCGGCGGTGAGCAATTCGTGCACACCACCCGTCAAAGCCTCGATCGGACGTGTACCCGTCCTGGTGATGACCTGCGTCTCGCCGGCGAAGCAGTTCACGACTTCCTGCCGCTGCACCTCACTGCCCGTCCACTCGGCCACGCGGTCGACCACCCGGTCCATCATCTCCTCGCGGTTGGACCACGCGAAGTCCTGGGCCCAGCGCATCTCCCGGATGTAGTGCCAGAACTCGTCCTCGCCCTCGACCAGGTACGCCAGGTCCGGGTCGGGCAGGTCGATCCACCGGCGCTCGCACTGCTGGTGCGCGACCCGGATGTGCTTCTGGGCGATCTTGTTGCCCACGCCGCGCGACCCGGAGTGCAGGAACAGCCACACCCGCCCGGTCTCGTCCAGCGTGACCTCGATGAAGTGGTTGCCGCTGCCGAGGGTGCCGAGCTGCAGCTCCCAGTTGCCCGCGTAGGAACCGGGGTCGAAGCCGGCCGCCTCCGCACGGCCCGCGAGCACGTCGACGCGCTCACGCGCCGTGTCCGTCAGCCGGGTGTTGTACTTCCCGGCCGACAGCGGCACGGCGTCCTCGATCGCCTCGCGCAGCGGCGCGAGCGGGCGCGCGCGGAAGTCGTCCTCGGTGAACTGGGTGCGCACGGCGATCATGCCGCAGCCGATGTCGACGCCGACGGCGGCCGGGATGATCGCGCCCAGGGTCGGGATGACGCTGCCGACGGTGGCGCCCTTCCCGAGGTGCGCGTCGGGCATGAGCGCCAGGTGCGGGAAGATGAACGGCATCCGCGCGGCCTTCTCGGCCTGCTCGCGCGTGCCCGGGTCCAGGATGGACGCCCAGTTCACCAGTCGCTTGCTGATCTGCTCCACGGTTCTCCTCTGCTCGACGCAGAAGTTAGGCCTGATCGAGCGGTTCCGCGACCGAATTCACGCTGGTCCGGGGTCGTCGACGCCGTGGTTGTCGGTGGTCGCCGGTAACTTGTGAGCCGTGAACGCTCGGGAACGCATCCAGGAACTCGCCGACCAGGTCGTCGTGCTGCGCGACGCCTACTACCGTGGTTCGCCGCTGGTGGCGGACGCGGAGTACGACGCGATCGAGGACGAGCTGCGCGGCCTCGTCGAGGCGAACCCGGAGCTGGCACCCGACCCGAACCCGCTGGAGCAGGTGGGCGCGCCCGCCGTGCTGCACGCGCCGGTCCGGCACTCCCGGCCGATGCTGTCGCTGGAGAAGGCGACCAAGCCCGAGCAGGTCGCGGCGTTCTTCGACCGCTTCCCGGGCCAGCCGGTGGTGGTCATGCCGAAGCTGGACGGGCTGTCGCTGGCGGTGGTCTACGAGAACGGGCGGCTGACCCGGGCGATCACCCGCGGTGACGGCACGACGGGCGACGACGTGACGCCGCTGGCGCGCGCCCTGGTCGACGGCGTGCCGGAGCGGGTCGAGGCGCCCGGCCGGGTCGAGGTGCGCGGCGAGGCGGTGATGCTGCGGTCCACGTTCGCCGCCTACAACACCGCGCACCCGGACAAGCCGCTGATCAACCCGCGCAACGCGGCCGCGGGCACCCTGCGGGCGAAGGACGCGGCCACGGTCGCCGAGCGCCGGTTGCAGTTCTTCGCCTTCGACCTGGACACCTCCGAGGGCGGCGCCGCGGCCGACCTGGAGCACGGGCTGCGCGCGCTCGGGTTCGACGTCGCCGACATGCGGCACTGCGACGACGCGGAGGCGGCGCAGGCGGTGATCTCCGAGATCGAGACGCGGCGCAACGACCTGGACTACGACCTGGACGGCGCGGTGCTGCGGCTGGCGAACCGGGACGCCTTCGCCGCCGCGGGCACCCGGTCGAGCTCGCCGCGCGGGGCGTTGGCGTTCAAGTTCGCCGCCGAGGAGAAGACCACGGTGCTGCTCGACGTGGTCTGGGACGTCGGCAAGACCGGCAAGATCGCCCCGGTGGCCCACCTGGAGCCGGTGTTCGTGGGCGGCACGACGGTCACCCGCGCGACGCTGGCCAACCAGGAGGTCATCCGGGCGCGCGGCATCAGGATCGGCGACACCGTGCTGATCCGCAGAGCGGGCGACGTGATCCCGTTCGTCGCGGGCGTGCTGGACGAGTCCAAGCGCACGGGCGCGGAGCGGGAGATCGTGCCGCCGTCGCAGTGCCCGTCGTGCGGGCAGCCGTTGACCGAGCAGGGCAACAGCCGCGAGTTGTTCTGCACCAACGTCGCCTGCCCCGCGCAGACGGTGCGCAGGTTGATCCACTGGGCGTCGCGGGCGGCGGCGGACATCGAGGCCGTGGGCCCGGTGTGGATCGAGCGGCTCGCCGAGGCCGGGCTGCTGGAGAACCCGTCGGACCTCTACACGCTGACCAAGGAGCAGTTGCTGGAGTTCGACCGCATCGGCGAGACCTCCGCGACCCGCATGATCGACTCGATCGCCGCCAGCCGGGCCGTGGGCCTGCGCCGGGCGTTGATCGGGCTCGCCATCCCGATGGCCTCGGAAGGCACCGCCACCCGCCTGTGCCGGGCCGGGTTCGGCTCGCTGGAGGAGGTCGCCGACGCGGGCGAGGAACGCCTGGTGGCCGTCGAGGACATCGGGCCGAAGGTGGCCGCGTCGCTGACCGAGCACCTCGCCCGGCTGCGGCCCGAGCTGGCGCGGCTGCGGGAGCACGGCGTGTCCTTGGACGTGCGCGAGGAGGACCTGCCGCCCGTCGTGGCGTCCGACGCGCCGTTGGCGGGCAAGACGGTGGTGATCACCGGGGCGATCAGCGACCCGCGCTCCGGCGAGAAGGTGCCCCGCCCCACCTTCCAGAGGCTCTGCGAGAAGGCAGGCGCCACCACCGCGACCTCGGTCTCGGCCAGCACCGACTACCTGATCACCGGGGCGGACGTCGGCGCGAGCAAGACCGCGAAGGCGGAGAAGCTCGGCGTCGAGGTCGTCGACCAAGGTGTGATCTGGCAGCAGCTCATCGCCGCCGGCGTCGCCTGAGCCGGGCGGGGAGGCCGGTCCGCACCTGCCGGTCTTCGCCGCGTTCGTCGACCTCCGTGAGGTTCTCCGCGTCACGTTCCGCGCACCCACCGAGCCGTGATGCGCCCTGAGCCGGGTCGCTGCCCCGTCACGCACAGGCACCTCGGTCGTCCTCGAACCGACCACCGCGCGGGGACGGGCAGGAGGGCTTAGAGCACGACGTGAGAAGACTTCCGCTGTCCGCTGCGGCATCGTCAGAGCTCAGCCAACTCGAGCGAAGGACATGCGCAATGGACGTGATCACGGCGCTCCGGGCCACGGGCGACGACTTCGACCGGATGATCGCCGACCTCGACGACTCCGCGTGGTCGCTGCCGACGCCCTCACCCGGTTGGACGGTCAAGCACCAGGTGGCGCACCTGACCGCGATTTTCGCCATGGCGGGCCTCGCGGCGTCCGACGGCGCGCGGTTCCAGGCGATGATGGCGGGGCTGTCCCCCGACTTCAACGCCAACGTGGACGCTGCGATGGCGCCGCACCTCGCGCTCGACACCCCCGAACTCGTGGCGCGCTGGACCCAGACCAAGGCGCGGGCGATCGACGCGCTGGCCGCCGTGCCGGCCGACACCACGGTGCCGTGGCTGGTGAACCCGCTGCCGCCGTCGGTGCTGGCCAGCGCGGGCATGATGGAGCTGTTCGGGCACGGCCAGGACGTCGCCGACGCCCTCGGCGTGCACCGGGAGTGGGACGACCGCCTCGGCTTCCTGGTCGGTTTCGCGGTGCGCACCAAGGACTTCGGTTACCTGGCGCGCGGCGAGGAGCCGCCGACGGACGAGTTCCGGTTCGAGATCACCGCACCGTCCGGCACGCTGTGGTCCTACGGCCCGGAGGACGCCGCCCAGCGCGTGACGGGCTCGGCGGAGGACTTCTGCCTGCTGGTGACCCGGCGTCGGCACCACTCCGACCTGGACCTGCGCGCGGAGGGCGAGCTCGCCGAGCAGTGGCTGGACATCGCCCAGGCGTACCGCGGTCCGGCCGGTGACGGCAGGAAGCCCGGCCAGTTCACGCTGTCCAACGTGGACTGACGCACCCGCGGCCCGGAGCTCCCCAGGGCTCCGGGCCGCCACGCGCGTGGGACGACGCCGGACACGTCGAACGGCGATCACGTCCCGGATGCCGCCTCGTCGGGCTTCCCGAGCGGCGGTTCTCGACGTCCGGTCACCGGCGCCCCGCCTGACGCGCGTGAGCGCGCCGGTGACCCGAACCGGCCCACCGGCTCCCTGCCCGCGATGCCCGACCGGTGAAGTCGCGGCCCGAGCCCGAAGTGCCGCCCAGTGACCTCCGGCGACGCGCCAAGGGCAGCCGCGCCAACTCCGCGACCGGGTGGTCCCGGCCCCATGGCCGCCACCGGTGGCGAGCGGTCACCGCCTTCGCACCAGGCCCCGCGGACGATTGCGATCGGTTCCCGCTCCGATCGCCTCCGCGACGCCGGCCACGACTCGGAAGAAGCACCGAGCAGTTTCCGACAATGGAACCCGGTGCGCCCGAGAATGCGTGATCCGGCCCCGACGCGGACGACGCCGCGCCCCCGATTCCACCGTCCGACCGGCACGTCCCACAACGGTGTCGTTCCCGTTGTCGGCACTCCGCGCAACGGTCGTGACGGGTGAACCACTCGCCTCGCCCACGAAGTCCGCATGTTCGGAGAAGGTTTCACCGACGCCCGGACCGATCCTGGGAACGCCCGGCACGCGGCAGCGGAAGTACGACCACGCAACTCACCGATATCCTCGGCAAGGAGCCACGGATGGTCCGCATCGGCACCGACGAAGCACCTCGAAAGGGGGCCGACCCCGCTGCCGGGGCCGATCCGGTGGCCACCGCGACTCTCCTCGACGGTCATTTTCCACGTCGCCGCGTCATAATCGGCCCACTGCGCGGCTCGACGCCCGTGGGCGCCCGGCCGGGCCACTTCGCGGACCCGCCGATCGACGACGGCGTGGCCGACGACATCGCGCCCGACGTCGTGCCGGACCCATTCCGGAAGGTCTCGCACGCGGGCACCCACCACAGCTCGACCTCGCGGGCCACCGCGATCGCCGTCCGGACCGAGGGCACGAGGAAATCCCAAGACGCACTGGGGGTCTAGCACCATGTCGACAACGCTGGGATCGCTGCGCAGGCTCGTGATGGCGCCATCGTTGCAGGAGGTGACCCTCGGCGCGCGCGGTTTCCCCGGCGCGTCCTCGGAGTACGCGCCGAAGCTGGACGCCATCCCGCAGTCGGTGGTCTGCGGTTTCGAGTGGGGCATCGACTCGCGCGACCAGGACGAGATCGTGCGTCGGCTCGGGTTCGTCGAGCCCGAATTGCGCGGTTTCGCCTATGAGGGCGCGGTGATGGCGTTCACCATCCGCGACGTGATGGGCCGCGGCACGCGGGCGCGCGACCTGCTCAACGGACCCGGCGCGGAGCACCTGTTCGTCGCCTACATCGGCATCGGGTTCGCCATGAACCACCTGCCGCGCGGGCTGTGGCGCAAGGTCGTGCCGGACCTGGCCGGGTCGCCCTACCACCCGACGATGACCTGGCTCGCGGTCGACGGCTACGGCTTCGACCTGGCCTACTTCCACAGCCGCAAGTGGATCGACGAGCAGCGCGTGCCCCCGTCCTACCCGTGGCAGGGCCGACCCGACTACTTCCCGCGCGCCATCGACCAGGGCATCGGCCGGGCGCTGTGGTTCATCCACGGCGCCCAGACCGACGAGGTGGCACGGGCGGTCGGCCGGTTCGACCCCGCCCGGCACGCCGACCTGTGGAGCGGTGTCGGCCTGGCGGCGACGTTCGCGGGCGGCGGCACGCCCGACGAGCTGGCCGCGCTGCCCGCCGCCGCGGGCGAGCACCGCCCGGAACTGGCACTCGGCTCGGTCTTCGCGGTGAAAGCCCGCGTTCACGCCGGATTCGTCCCCGCGCACAGCGCCATCGCCGTCGAAACGTTCGCGGAGATCACTCCCGAGGCCGCGTCGGAACTCGCCGACGCCACCGCGGTCGCACCGGACACCGAGGGCACGGTACCGCCGTACGAGGTGTGGCGCAGCAGGATTCGTGCGCATTTCGGCGCAATGCGGACGCACCCCGCCGCATGATCGAAGGTTTACCGGCGTGGATCCGCAAGCCTGAAGTAGCCGCGCCGAGTGCCCCGCTGCAACTATTTTCCCGTTCCTGTCCGGTTGATCGTCGCCCGACGTTGGGGGGATGAATGTGAGTGCCCTGCGCGCCTTGCGGCGCCGATTACTGACTCCGAAGATATCCGACACGCTGATGGAGACCCGCGGCTTCAGGGTCAAGAACGAGGCCGGCAAGGAATTGCTGGAGACCGTCGGCCGGATGTTCATCGAGGGATACGCCGCCGCGGTCGAAGCCCGCCACCCGCGGGATGCCGAGGAAGCTCTCGAAAGGCTGCCGACGAGGTTCAAGGGTTTCGCCTACGAAGGCGCCGGAATGGGCCTCGCGATCCTCGACGGAATGCCCTTCGGCCACTCCCGCCACGTCGACCAGTTCCTGGAGGGACGCGGCGGCGACCACATCTACATGATCTACGTCGGGATCGGCTGGGCGATGGCCCGGCTGCCGCGGTTCCGGTGGCCGGCCGACTCGACGACGGACCCGCTGCTGCGCTGGCTCGTCCTCGACGGCTACGGCTTCCACCAGGCCTACTTCCACACCGACAAGTACGTGCACGGCCAGTACGTCGACCGCGACTTCCCGTGGCCCGGCTCGGGACCGCGGGCCTACACGAACCGCGCGCTGGACCAGGGCATCGGTCGCGCGATGTGGTTCGTCGGCGGCACCGACCCGGAGTACGTCGCGGACCTCATCGACGGGTTCGCCGAGCACCGCCGTGAGGACCTCTACTCCGGCGCGGGCCTGGCCGCCACCTACGCGGGCGGCGTCACCGAGGACGAGCTGCTGATGTTCCGCGAGCGTTCGGGGCAGCACGCCGGGATGGTCGCGCAGGCCAGCGCGTTCGCCGCCGAGGCACGCGCCAAGGCGGGAACGATGGTTCCCCACACCGGCCTGGCCACCCGCATCTTCTGCGGCATGGAGCCGGAGGACGCCGCGCGGATCACGCAGGACGTGCGTCCCGCGCCGCCGATCGTCGACGGCGCCGAGCCCGCGTTCGAGACGTGGCGGCGACGCATCGCCGCACAGTTCGTCCACCAGGAAGGAGTCGGCTCGTGAGCGCCACCATCGGCTGGCTGCGCAAGCAACTACCCGGGATCTTCGCGCTGGTGCTGGTCGCCGGCACCTTCGCGGTGGCGAGCCACCCCGAGTCGTCGGCCAGCGAGAAGCAGGAGCTGGCGTCGGGCTTCGGGTTCGCGCCCGAGAACATCGCCCTGCCCGGCGGCTACACCCAGCAGACGATCCGCAAGGTCAACAAGGACTACAAGCACATCGACGCGTGGATCTCGTCGGTCGGCTCCGCCATCGCCATGAACGACCTCGACGGCGACGGCCTGTCCAACGACATCTGCTTCGTGGACGTGCGCATCGACCAGGTGATCGTCACGCCCGCGCCGGAGGCCGGGAAGACACCGCGGTACGCGCCGTTCGCGCTGAGCTCCGGCAGCCTGCCGGTGAACGACGTGATGGCGCCGATGGGCTGCGTCCCGGGTGACTTCAACGAAGACGGCGCGATGGACCTGCTGGTGTACCTGTGGGGTCGCACGCCGATCCTGCACCTGGCCAAGTCCGGTGAGCAGGAGCTGACCGCCGACTCGTTCCAGGCCACCGAGCTGGTGCCCGGCGCGTCGAGCGGGCGCTACGCCGGACCGGAGTGGAACTCCAACTCCGCCACCGTGGCCGACTTCGACGGTGACGGCCACGCCGACATCTACATCGGCAACTACTTCCCGCACGGTCCCGTGCTCGACCCGAGCAAGGACACCGGCGTGGAGATGAACGCCTCGATGTCCGCCGCGCTCAACGGCGGCGAGGACTACATCTTCGAGTGGACCGGCGGCACGGCGGGCGCCAACCCGACCGCCAGCTTCAAGCAGCACGACAACGCGATCCCGCACGACGCGTCCAAGGGCTGGGTGCTGGCGTCGAGCTCCAACGACGTCGACGGCGACCTGCTGCCCGAGCTGTACCTGGCGCACGACTTCGGCCCGGACCGCCTGCTGCACAACCGGTCCACCCCCGGCAAGTTCGAGTTCGCGGTGGTCGAGAACTCGCGCACGCCGCTCGAGCCGAAGTCCAAGAACGTCGGCATGGACTCGTTCAAGGGCATGGGCGTCGACTTCGGTGACCTCAACGACGACGGCATCTACGACATGTACGTCAGCAACATCACCACCTCGTTCGGCATCGAGGAGAGCCACTTCGCCTTCATGAGCACCGGCGACGACGTGAAGTCGGCACTGAGCGACGGCGGCGCGCCGTGGGAGGACGAGAGCGGACCGCTGCTGCTGGCCTGGTCCGGCTGGGGCTGGGACGTAAAGCTGTCGGACTTCGACAACAGCGGCGAGCTGGAAGTCGCCCAGGCGACCGGGTTCGTGAAGGGCGACGTCAACCGCTGGCCCCAGCTGCAGGAGCTGGCGACGGCGAACGACGCGCTGCTGGCCAACCCGATGTGGTGGCCGTACGTCACCGCCGGCGACGACGTGGGTGGCAGCCAGCGGTTCCACCTCTTCGTCAAGAACGCCGAGGGCCGCTACGACAACCTCTCGCCGACGCTGGGCCTGGACATCCCCGTGCCCACCCGCGGCATCGCGACCGGTGACGTCGACGGCGACGGCCGGCTCGACATGGCGATCTCCCGGCAGTGGGAGGACCCGGTGTTCTACCGCAACACCGGCAAGTCCTCCAACGAGTTCCTCGGCCTGCGACTGACCCACGAGCAGGACGGCGACGACACCGTCGGCTCCCCCGTGATCGGCGCGCAGGTGACGATCAAGACCGCCGACGGGCGCACCCAGATCAACCGGGTCGACGGCGGCAGCGGCCACTCCGGCAAGCGCAGCCACGAAGTCCACTTCGGACTCGGCGAGCAGTCCGGACCGGTCGACGTGCACATCGAGTGGCGCGACCGCGACGGTTCGACCCACGAACAAGACCTGACACTGTCCGCGGGCTGGCACGACCTGCAGCTCGGCGACCAGGCCAAGGAGAAGTGACGGCATGGCTGAGACGAAACCGAGCCCGCCTCGGCACGATCCCAAGGTGGTCACCGCCCTCCGGCGGTTCGCCATCTCGATCACCATCTTCAACATCGTCGGCTACACGATCCTCGGGTTCGAGCAGCCGTGGCTGTGGCCGTTCATCGCGCTGGCCACCGGCTACACGGTGGAAATCTTCCTCGAGATCGTGGGCGCCCGGCAGGAGGGCCGCGCGCCGCGGTTCGCCGGCAACGGGTTCCGAGGGCTCATGGAGTTCCTCTACCCGGCGCACATCACGAGCCTCGCGATGAACATGCTCATCTACGTCAACGACAACGTGTGGGCGCTGATCTTCGGCGTCACCGTCGCCGTCGGCGCGAAGTGGGTGCTGCGGGTCCCGGTGCGCGGCCGGATGCGGCACTACATGAACCCGTCGAACTTCGGCATCGCGGTGATCCTGCTGGTGTTCCCGTGGGCGTCCATCGCGCCGCCCTACCACTTCACCGAGCACGTCGGGACGTTCGTCGACTGGTTGATCCCGGTCCTGATCCTCATCGGCGGCACCATGCTCAACGGCATGCTGACCGGCCGGTTGTGGCTGATCATGGCGTGGATCATCGGGTTCGTGCTCCAGGCGGTGGTCCGCGGCTTCCTGCTGGACGTCTCGATCCCCGCCGGCCTGGGCATGATGTCGGGTGTCGCGTTCGTGCTGTTCACCAACTACATGGTGACCGACCCGGGCACCAGCCCGTCGCGGCCGTTGTCGCAGGTGGCCTTCGGTGGCGGCGTGGCGGCGGTGTACGGCGTGCTGATGGGCATGTCGATCCCCTACGGCATCTTCTTCGCCACGGCGATCGTGTGCCTCATCCGCGGCGGCTTCCTGTGGGCCCTGCACATCGTGGACAAGGCGCGTGCCGAGGCCGCGGCACAGCAGACGGCGATGGCGGCCGCCGAGCAGCCGCCCGTCGAGCAGGCCGCCGGCGACCCCGCCCTCAACGGGAACGGTGCGCAGAAGAAGACGGAGGTCGTGCCGACATGACCGCGACCGCGGCCGGCGTCCGGCGGAACCCTCCGGGACCTCCGCGCAGCGCGACGCTGGGCCTGCTCAAGAAGTTGGTCGGTGACCGGTTGGCGCTGATGACGTCGGCCGCGGACCGGTACGGCGACGCCGTCCGGATGGCCATCGGACCCAAGACGCTGTACTTCTTCAACCACCCCGAGCACGCCAAGCACGTCTTAGCCGACAACGCGGCGAACTACCACAAGGGCATCGGCCTCGTGCACGCCCGCCGCGCGCTCGGCGACGGGCTGCTCACCAGCGAGGGCGAGCTGTGGCGCAAGCAGCGCAAGGCGACCCAGCCCGCGTTCCAGCACAAGCGGATCGCGCAGCAGGCGGGCGCGGTGGCCGAGTCGGCGGGCAGGCTCGTCGACCGGCTCCGCGCCGGGGTCAACGGCACGCCGCTGAACCTGATGGACGAGATGACCGGTCTGACGCTGGACGTCCTCGGGCGGACGCTCCTGTCGGAGGACCTCTCGGAGTTCGAGCAGGTCGGGCACGCCTTTGAGGCCGTGCAGGACCAGGCGATGTTCGAGATGGTGTCGATGAGCGCGGTGCCCATGTGGGTGCCGCTCCCCCACCAGTTGCGGTTCCGCAAGGCGCGCAAGGAGCTGCGCCGGGTCGTCGACGAGTTGGCGGCCCGGCGGGTGGCCAACGGCCACGCCGACGGCGACGACGTGCTCTCGCGCGTCATGGCGTCGACCGCGGAGGAGCCCGACCCCGCGTTCGGCAGGCAGCGGCTGCACGACGAGCTGGTGACGGTGATGCTGGCCGGGCACGAGACGACGGCCAGCACGCTGGGCTGGACGTTCCACCTGTTGGACCGGCACCCGGAGATCAAGGAGCGGGTCCGCGCCGAGGCGCAGTCCGTGCTCGGCGACCGGATGCCCACGTACGAGGACCTGCACGGCCTCCGCTACACGACGATGGTCGTGGAGGAGGTCATGCGGCTCTACCCGCCGGTGTGGATCCTGCCGCGCGCGGCGCAGGCCGACGACGAGGTGGGCGGCTACTTCGTGCCGAAGGGCGCGGACGTGCTGATCTGCCCGTACACCCTGCACCGGCACCCGGCGTTCTGGGACGAGCCCGACCGGTTCGACCCGGAGCGGTTCAACCCGGAGACCACGCACAACCGTCCTCGCTACGCCTACATCCCCTTCGGCGCCGGACCCCGGTTCTGCGTCGGCAACCACCTGGGGATGATGGAGGCGACGTTCACCATCGCCATGATCGCCCGTGAGCTGGACCTGCGCACGGTGCCCGATTACGACGTGGTGCCCGAGCCGATGCTCTCGCTGAGGATTCGGGGCGGTCTGCCGATGACCGTGCACGCCGTCGCGTAATAGCACCGCACACAATCAGGGCCGCCCCTCGGGGCGGCCCTGATTGTGTGTCTTCGTCCTTGGTGTCCGGTTATCTGTGATCGCAGCGGGTCCGCCCTGGTGGTTCAGGAGGCGGCACCCGCCCCCAGTGCGACCGTGCGCACGTCCAGCAGCGCCAGCAGGACCGGTGGGTCCAGGACGCAGCTGGGGCGCAGGGCGAGGTCGGCGTGCCGGACCGGCACACCGGGTCGGATGGTGATCGGGCCCGACGAGGCGACCGCGAGCGCCAGGTCGTCGGCGAACGGCCCGTCGGCCAGCATCGACTCGCGGCCCAGCGCGACGGAGTGCGCGAGCAGGTGCCACGTCCCCGGCGGGACCGAGGTGAGCACGTAGGGACCCGGGCGGCTGAGCACGGAGCACCTGATCGGCGCACCCTGCGGGATGCCGTCCGGGAAGAGGCCGATGAAGATCAGCCCCGGGGTGCCGCAGGACGGGGCGAAGACCTCGCCCTGCACGGTGGCCGTGCGCGTGTTCCCCGAACGCCGTGCCATCGGGATGTGCGGCGCGAAGCCGCCCAACTGGCGGTAGGTGGTCGGCGAGACGCCGACGCTGGCGCGGAAGCGGGAGCTGAACGTGCCGACGCTCGTGTAGCCGACCCGGTGGCTGATGTCGGTCACGGTCAGTGACGTGGACACCAGCAGGCGCTTGGCTTCCTGTAATCGGACGGCGGCCAGGAACCGACCGGGTGACACTCCGGTGACCCTCTGGAAGGCCCGCGAGAAGTGGAACTTGCTGTAATTCGCGGTGCGCGCCATGTCGTCGAGGGAGAATTGGTCGCCAATATTCTCGCGCATGAAGTCGATTACCCGGCCCACTGCTCGCTCGAGTACTTCGCCCACTACGACCCCCATATCGTAGAGTTTGCCGACAGAGGTGGAACACCAACTCCGACCACGGCCGGCCCACCGGCGAGGGGGATAGGGCCGCAGTCCTTCGGGTTCCGATGGCGCGCAGCCTTCGGAGAACCCCCAGAATTCCCCAGTAGTCACCCTGATTCTTGCAAACTACATGGCCCCCACAGCCTGCGCAAGGTTCGCCAACGAGGTCCACAAGATCATCGGCGGGACGCCGGGATGATCTTGTCAAGGCACGTTTCAAGGCACTACGGGGTCCCGGATGCATAAGCACCCCTGGCGAGCCACGAGTGATCATCCGATCATGAGGCGCATCGACAAATGCGCCCGGCCGCCCCGGTAGCCCGGTCAGCCGTCCCGCCACACCTGCGGACAGCCGCACGTCGAGTGAATCCATCGGCCCAGCAGCCGCCGGCAAGTGCCCTAGCGACATTATCAAGGCAACCACGGAGAAGCATCTTTTAGTGCTCCGGTCGGACCATGGTGAGAACGCGGGGCGAGAGCTCCCGCGCATTTCAGGAGTCGGCCGCACGATGTCTTCGGGTGTCCGGTCGACCCATTCTTCGCCGACCCGGAGGAAGGATCACCCGTGCAATTGGACACCGCACCGGATCGCGCCGTACGGACCATGACCCTGGAGGCGTTCGCGGACACCATCGTGCCGGGGGCGAAGCGCTCGCCGGACGACCGCGCCATCGCGGGGGCCAGCGAGGGTGGCGGCGCGGTGGTCGCCGGCGCCGTCGAACTCCTGGAGACACCGGCCGCCGGCGTCGCCGAAGGGCTGGACAGCCTCACCCAGATGCTCAACGGGCACGCCCGCGACTACGCGGCGGAGCACGGCCTGGAGCTGGACGAGGACGTGCCGCCGTTCGTGGCGCTGGCGTTCGAGCACCGGACCGCGCTGGTCGCCCGGCTCGTCGCGCCCGGCCACCCGGAGAAGGACGGCTGGGTGGCGTTGACGCTGTTCAGCAACATGGCCTTCGACACCGGCGCGCACATGCACACGCTCGACGCCATCGCCGCCGGGCACCCCGGGCTCAAGGCGATGAAGTTCTCCATGCCGGACGCCGACGGCCTCTGGCGGTTCCCCGCCTTCACGTACGGCAGGGCGCTCGCACGCAAGCACCCGGACACCACGCCGTCCGGGAACCCCGCCTGACCCGTGTCCGCAACGTTCTGCCGCGCCCGTCAGGCCCGGCGATTGGAGTTTCCATGACGAGCACAGAGAGCACCGACGTCCTCATCGTCGGCAGCGGGTTCGGCGGCGCCATCGCCGCTTACCACCTCGCCGCGGGCGGTGCCAAGGTCACCGTGCTGGAACGAGGCCCGTGGCTCGAGGGCAAGGACTTCGAGCACGACTACCTGATGGGCTCCTCGTACACGCGGATCTTCGACTTCGTCGTCGGCAACGGCATGAGCCTGCTCGGCGGCAACTGCGTCGGCGGCGGCAGCGTCGTGTACTTCGCCGCGATGCCGCGCGCGCCGCGGTTCGTCTTCGAGCGCAAGGGCAGCATCGGTCGGCGCATGTGGCCCGGCGCCATCAACCGCGACACCCTGGACCCCTGGTACGACAAGGTCAGCGAGGCGCTGCCGGTCACCAAGCAGGACTGGGACCAGGTGAGCTACTCGGGCGGCCTGTTCGCCGCGGCGTGCGACCACGCCGGCCGCACGGCCAACCCCGTGCCGGTGGCCATCGACACCAAGCTGTGCACCAACTGCAACTGGATGATGGCCGGCTGCAAGTTCGACGCCAAGCGGTCCCTGCTGCTCAACTACCTGCCCGCGGCGATCGCGCACGGCGCGGAGATCCGGCCGATGCACGAGGTGCAGAAGCTGACCCGCACCGCGGACGGCGGCTACCGCGTCAGCTACAACGTCATCCACGACGTGGACTACCGGGTGAGCATCGGCCAGGGCGAGATCGAGGCCAAGATCGTGATCCTGGCGGCGGGCGCGGGCGCCACGCCGGTGATCCTGCAGCGGTCGGAGGACACGCTCGGCAAGATGCCGCACGCCGTCGGCCGGTACTTCTCCGGCAACGGCGAGCGGTTGAACACGGCGATCATCGACGAGGACAAGGCCCGCGACCTGCTCGGCCTGTCGCGCGAGGACGACCTGTCCTACGCGGCGAACCAGATCGGCAAGGGTCCGACCGTCGCGAGCTGGGACAACCTCGACCCCTCGCTGCCGGAGTTCTCGCGGTTCTGCCTGGAGCAGCTGTACTTCCCGCCCGGCTTCGGCACCATCCTGGCGCAGACCCCGGACGCGCTGCCCGGCGCGCCCACGTGGTTCGGCGCGGAGAAGAAGAAGATCGTCGAGAAGTGGCAGTCCTGGCTGACGATCTTCTCGATGACCGAGGACGACAACGAGGGCGTGTTCGGGACGCCCCCGCCCACCGGCAACTCGGTCCGCATCTCCCAGCAGATGCTGGGTCGGGGGCCGATCACCTACAACCCGACCGAGAACACCCTGTTCGGCTGGCGGCAGGCGGACGCGGCGGTCAAGTCGATCATGGAGAAGGACGGCCTGTCGAAGGTCATGCCGTGGACCAACGACGTGGTGGGCGCGTACACCGTGCACCCGCTGGCGTCGTGCCGCATCGGCGACGACCCGGAGACCTCCGCGCTGGACGACCGGCACGAGCTGCGCGGGCACCCGGGCATCTTCGTGACCGACGGCGCGGCCGTGCCGGGCGCCCTGACGGTGAACCCGGCGCTGACCATCGCCGCGCTGGCGGAGCGCGCGATGCCGGGCATCGTGCGGGCGCTGCAGGAGCGCGGGGTGGACGTGAAGTACGGCGCCCCGTCGCCGGACGGCGAGACCAGCGGTCGGCGCGGTGTGAAGAACCTGCTGCCGGACCTGGTGCACGACTGAGTCGCCGGTGGGACCCGGTCGCGAGGGCGTCCCTCGCGGCCGGGTACCGCTGTACCCGAAGCGGCTCGCGCCGCCGCTCGCGGTCTTCACGCGTCACGGCCGGGTGGCGGTGATCGCGCGCTCCGGCGTGCCCTGGTGAGGGCGCGCGCACCTCGTTCCGCGCGACCCACCATCGTCGCAAGGACTGCCCGACCCGGTCATCTTCGTCCGTGCGCGCCCGCCGCCGGGCCGGCAGACGTCCGAGCAGTCCGGAAGAAGGTTTCCGGGGCCAACGGCGAGAGCATCTACGCGTGACCACTCCGCGCGCGGACACCGCGCAGCGCCGGGCGCACGGCCCGACCTCGGCGTCGGCCACCGTCGCGCTCGACGTGGCGGTGGCCGGTCGGCGCGGCGCCGGGCGACCGGCGCGCCCTCGTCGGACCGGCCCGGTGCGAGTCGTCGTTCCCGCTCACCCGGCACCTCCGGGAAGTGCCCGAACGCGGACCGCCACGATCGCGGTCCGCACGCTGGTCGCGGCCCGGCGGTTCGCGGTGGTCGGGCCGCTGACGCGGGACCCCGTGATCAGCGCGTCCGCCCCCGACCTGCCTCTCGGTGCCGGCGACGAGCGGTGCGGGCGTGTCGACGGCGGTCGCGCACCGGTCGAACGCCGGCGGCGCGGTGTTCGTGGCGTTCGGCGGCCCCAGCTCCGCCACCGTGCTCGGGGCGCCAGGTGCGGCGCCGACCGTGAAACCTCACACCAGCTAGGGAGATTCCGATGGGCAGGATCGTCCGCACCGCGCTGCGCCGTTCCCTGAACCAGATCCGTCACGTCGAGCCGGTGAAGCCGAGCGCGGCGACCGGCCTGGTGGCGGCCGTGTACTCCGACGTCGAGGCCGACTTCGGCATGCTCGCGCCGCCCGTCGCGCTGCACTCCCCCGCGCCGGTCGCCCTGGCTGCCACCTGGTCGCTGCTGCGCGAGACGCTGGTCGCGTCGGGGCACGCGTCGCGCGCGGTGAAGGAGGCGGTCGCGGCGGCCGTGTCGCGCTCGAACACCTGCCCCTATTGCGTCTCCATCCACACCGCGACCCTCCAAGAGCTCACCCCCACCTCGTTCGAGGACGTCGAGGCGTGGGCGAGCGGGTCCGGTGCGGCACGGCCGTTCCCGGCGGAGCAGCTGCCCGAGCTGCTCGGCGTGGTGGTGGCGTTCCACTACCTCAACCGCCTGGTGAACGTCTTCCTGGGCGACTCGCCGCTGCCGGCCAACGCGCCCGCGCCCGCCCGCCGGTTCCTGGGCAAGTTCATGGGCACGAGCGCGCGCAAGGACTACCCGCCGGGCCGCTCGCTGCGGCTGCTGGCGGAGGCGCCGCGGCCGGACGACCTCGCCTGGTCGGCCGGGAACCCGGTCATCGCCGACGCGCTCGGCCGGATCGCGGCGGCGTTCGACGCCGGCGGGGAGCGGGCGTTGTCGCAGCCGGCACGGGAGCTGGTGCTCGACCGGATCGCCGCGTGGGACGGCACGCCACCGGGCTTGAGCCGCGCCTGGGTCACCGACGCGGTGGCCGGCCTGCCCGCCGAGGACCGGCCGGGCGCGACCCTGGCGCTGCTCGTGGCGATCGCGTCCTACCAGGTCGACGACGACACCGTGGCCGCGTTCGGCGGTGACGACCGGCGGCTGGTCGAGCTGGTGTCCTGGTCCGCGTTCACGGCTGCCCGGCGGATGGCGGGCCTGCTGCACCGCGCGACGGAGGTGTGAGGTGCAGCGGCCGTGGCGGGCGCTGGTGGTCCTGTGCCTGGCGAACTTCCTGATCCTGCTCGACACCACCATCGTCAACACCGCCGCGCCGGACATCATGTCGGGCATCGACGCGGGCATCGACGAGGTGCTGTGGGTGCTCAACGGCTACCTGCTCGCGTTCGCGTCGCTGCTGATCGTCTTCGGCCGGGTCGGCGACCTGGTCGGGCCGCGGGCGGTGTTCGTCGCCGGCCTCACCGTCTTCACGGTCGCGTCGGTCCTCTGCGGGGTGGCCACGTCACCGGGCCTGCTCATCGGCGCGCGGGTGTTGCAGGGCATCGGCGCGGCGGCACTGACACCGCAGGCGTTGACGTTGATCTCCGGCATCTTCCCGGCCGAGCGGCGGGGCGCGGCGTTCGGGATCTTCACCGCGGTGGCCGGTGTCGCGGCGGTGAGCGGGCCGACCGTGGGCGGGCTCGTCGTCACGGCGTTCGGCTGGCAGGCGGTGTTCCTGCTCAACGTCCCGTTCGGCGTGCTCGGCGTGGTGCTGGCGCTGAAGTTCGTGCCGGACCTGCGCGCCGGGCGGCCGCACCGGTTCGACGTGGTCGGCGTCGTCCTCGCCACCGTCGCGCTCCTGGCGCTGGTTTACGCGCTGGTCGAGGGGCAGCGGCACGACTGGGGCGTGATCACCGGTGTGGTCAGCATCCCGGCGGTGCTCGTCCTGAGCGCGGTGACGGCGGTGGCGTTCGTGCTGTGGGAACGGCGGCAGCGCGAGGCCCTGGTGCCGCTGGACCTCTTCCGCGACCGCAACTACTCCATCGCCACCGGCATCACGCTCATCACGTCGTTCGCGGTGTACGGGTTGATGCTGGTGTTCGTCATCGAGACGCAGACCCTGCTCGGCATGAGCCCCCTGATGTCCGGCGTGACGGCGCTCCCGTGGACGCTCCTGCTCAGCGCCGTGGCGCCGGTCGGCGGGCGGCTCGCCGACCGGATCGGGGGCAGGCTGCCCCTGACCGTCGGCATGGTGCTCTACGCGGCCGGCGTGCTCGGGGTGGCGTTCGTGCCCGACGCGACGTCGACGCCCGCCACGTTCGTCGTGCCGATGGTGTTCATCGGCGTCGGCATGGGACTCGCCCTGGCCCCCGCCACGACCGAGGCCATGCGCGGCATCCCACCCGAACGCGCGGGCATCGCCTCCGGTGTGCTCAACACCGCCCGGCAGACCGGGGCCGCGCTCGGTGCGGCGGTCGTCGGCGCGGTGCTGCAGAACCGGCTCGTGGCGGCGCTGCGGGAGGAGACCGCGGTGCTGTCCACCCGGCTGCCCGAGAACGTCCGGCCGCGGTTCCTCGACGCGTTCGAGGAGGCCGCCGCGCACGGGCTGCGGCTCGGCGCCGGTCAGCAGGGCGGCGTGGAAACCCCGGCCGACCTCCCCCCGGACCAGGCGGAGCTGTTCGGCTCCCTGGCGCGGGAGGCGTTCGGCACCGCCTTCGTCTCCGCCAGCCGACCGGCGCTGGCCGTCGCGGCGGGCGCCATCCTGTTCGGCGGGGTGCTGGCCCTCGGGCTCAAGACCCGTGCCGCCGTGCGTGCTCCCGTCACGCCGGTTCGGCAATGAATTCCCGGTGGCCCGGAATCCCATTCCCGAGCCGGCCGATCAACCGACTTCAGGACCGGACCCAAAAGGTGACCGAACGCAGTTCAATCGGCACGTCCGCCTGATTCTCCCCCAATGGGAATTCCGCTCTCGCAACCCGGAAGGTGATCGAGGAAGAACCCACCAGCCGCCCCCGACCAGGTCAAGCCGCTCCGGCACGGCGGTCAGGTCCGATCCCAGAGGTCCCGCTCGGTTTCTCCGAGCGGGACCTCTTGTCGTGCACGGGGTGACGGTGCGCAACCGGGAGGCGCTACCGGCAGCGCCGCGAACCGCCCCTTTACGACAGGTAAGCACTTTGGAACAAGCGGCCGTGTGGGGCATTTTTTACGATATTCCCCCTGGGTTTCGTCACTCATTGCGACAGTTCCCCCGGGAAGAGGAGACGCGGATGTACGACTACGTGATCGTCGGCGCCGGTTCAGCGGGATGTGTGCTCGCGGCGCGTCTGTCCGAGGACCCGGACGTCAAGGTGTGCCTGGTGGAGGCGGGACCGGCGGACACCTCGCCGACCGTGCACGTGCCCGCCGCGTTCGGCAAGCTCTTCCGCACCCGGCTGGACTGGGACCTGGACACGCACGGCGAGCCGAACCTCAACGGTCGCCGGATCTACCTCCCGCGCGGCCGGGTGCTCGGCGGCTCCAGCTCCATCAACGCCATGATCTACATCCGCGGCCACCGCCTCGACTTCGACGGCTGGGGCCAGCCGGGCTGGTCCTACGACGAGCTGCTGCCGTACTTCATCCGCTCCGAGGACAACGAGCGCGGCGCCTCGGAGTTCCACGGCGTCGGCGGGCCGATGACCGTCTCGGACGGCCGGTCGCGCAACGTGATGTCCGCGGCGTTCGTCGACGCCGCGGTCCAGGCCGGCTACCCGACCAACGACGACTTCAACGGCGCCGAGCAGGACGGGTTCGGGCTGTACCAGGTGAACCAGCGGGACGGCAAGCGGTGCAGCGCCGCGGTGGCGTTCCTGCACCCGGCGATGGCGCGGCCGAACCTGACCGTGGAGACCAACGTCGAGGTGCACCGGGTGAGCTTCGACGGCGACCGGGCGACCGGCGTCGTCGGCTCGCGGCTGGACGAGGAGCTGGAGATCCGGGCCGAGCGCGAGGTGATCGTCTCGGCGGGCGCCTACCACTCGCCGCAGCTGCTCCAGCTGTCGGGCATCGGTCCGGCGGAGTTGCTGCGGGCGCTGGAGGTCCCGGTCGTGCTGGACCAGCCGGAGGTCGGGCGGAACCTCCAGGACCACCCGCACGTGATGCTGGTCTTCGCCCACTCCCAGCCGGTGAGCCTGCTCATCGCGAGCGATCCGAAGTACGGGCGGGAGTTCGTCGAGCACGGCACCGGTCCGCTGACGTCCAACATCGGCGAGGCGGGCGGCTTCTTCCGGTCCGAGGACGGGTTGCCCGCGCCGGACATGCAGTTCATCGCCGGTCCGGTGATGTTCGCCGACGGCGGCCTGGGCACGCCGACCGATCACGCCATCTCCTTCGGCGCGTGCCTGCTGACGCCGCGCAGCCGGGGCAGCGTGACCATCGCGTCCGACGACCCGACCGCCAAGCCGCAGATCCGGCACAACTACTACGACGACGACGCCGACCTGCGCGCGATGGTCGAGGGCGTGCGGCGGGGTCTGGAGCTCTCCCGGCAGCGGTCGCTGTCGCCCTACACCGAGCGGCAGGTGGGCGGGCCCGCGTCCGAATCCGACGCCGACCTGCGCGAGCACGTCAGACGGGCGACGCAGACGGAGTTCCACCCGGTCGGCACGTGCGCGATGGGCACCGTGGTCGACGCCGAGCTGCGCGTGCGGGGCGTCGAAGGGCTGCGGGTGGTGGACGCCTCCGTGATGCCGACGGTGATCCGCGGCAACACCAACGCGCCCACGATCGCCATCGCGGAGAAGGCCGCCGACCTGATCCTCGGCCGGCAGCCGCCCACCCCGGCCACCGTCGTGACCGCGTCGACCGCTTGAGACCGGACGGCGCTTCCCCCCTTCTCGGGCGCGGGAAGCGCCGTCCCGACGCTGCGGGCCCGAACGCCCGGCGGGTGCCGCGCGGGTCAGGCGACCACGGCGGGCTCGGGCAGGGGGAACAGGCCGAGGAAGCGTTCCACGCGTTCCCGGCTGCCGGTGAGCTCGACGTCGCCGGCCTCGATCGCCTCGGACAGGCCGCGCCCGCTCCAGATCAACGCGTTGAGCGTCGCCGGGTCGGTCTCGATCACCGCCTGCGGGTGGTCCAGCTCGCCGCGCGTGATCCAGATCCGGTCCACGGACAGCTGCACGCGGAACGAGTCCTCGCCCAGCCGCAGCACCAGGTCGGCGGTGAAGCCGTCCGCGCGGCCGGGGTCGAACAACGTCTTCAGGGCGAGCATCAGCGAGTCCACGCTGATCGCGGCGTCGTGCCGCAGCGACGGCGACCGACCGCCCCAGCGCCCCAGCGAAGTGATGACGGGCTCCAGCTCGCGGCCCCACGCCGTCAGCTCGTAGACCCAGGCGGCGGCGGGCGGCGGCAGCTTGCGGCGGCGCACCACGCCGAACTCCTCCAGCTCGCGCAGCCGGTGCGACAGCACGTTGGGGCTCGCGCCCGGCATGCCGGTCCGCAGGTCGGTGAACCGCTTCGGGCCGAACAGCAACTCGCGCACGATCAGCAGCGCCCAGCGCTCCCCCACCAGGTCGAGGGCGTGAGCCGTCGCGCACCCGTCATCGTACTTGCGCTTGGTCGCCATGACGGCATCCTACCAGCGGAAGTCCTCCGGACGGGGTCCGTGGTTGTCTTTTAGGACTAGGCACTAGTAGTGTTCAACCGAGCGGGTTGTTTCCAGGACTGACAGCCCCCTGGGGGAGCGGATGTCCACTCGACGGAACGACCAGCCACCACCGACACCGGACTCGTCCGAACCACCGGATCCGCGCCGCCGGTCGGCGCCGGCCACGACGTTCCCCGTCGCGACGGTGTTCGCGACGCCGGGTCTGCTCACCGCGTCCCCGCTCCCCGGGAAACCCCCTCGCCCACCGGGAGCGGACGCGGGCACGGAGGTGGCGTTCCCGTCCGAGAAGGACTGACGTCCGCCACCCGGAGTCGGGGGGGGGGGGGGGGGGGGCCCCGCGCCCCCCCCCCCCCCCCCCCCCACCCCCCCCCCCCCCCCCCCCCAACAAAAACCACAAAAAAACCAACAAACCCACCGAAACCGCAACGGCG
>NZ_JBFAMT010000067.1:0-42474 GCF_040656635.1 Actinosynnema sp. NPDC049800
AAGCCGGGCAGGCTTGGCGGACGCTTTTCCCGCCAGGCCTGCCCGGCTTCGGCCTGCCTGGGGTGCCCGTAAGGGCCCCATGTCAAATCGAGCCGGCCCCAACCACCACCCTGAGCGTTCAACACGCGAGGGCCGGTCAGCCGGCCAGGTCTCGCACCGTGCAGCAGAGTTCTTGGGTGCGCACGGCGTCGGCGTAGTCGCACACCAGCAGGCTCGGGTCCTGGTGCCGCACCGCGCTCAGGAACCGTTCATCCGCGATCACCAGCGGGTCGCGGCCGACGGGGAGTTCGTGGCCGCCCTCGGCGTCCTCCCACCTCAACGCCTTGCTCGACAACGTCACCTTCCGCCCCTCGCAGAAGAACTCGATCCCAGCGTCCACAGTGCCGTGCAGGACACAGGTCGCCGTGAACACCCCCACCGCCCCCGAGCCGAACGCGAGCGTCGCCGCGCTCACCGTCGCCACGTCCAACCCGGGCTGGTCCACGAGCTCCGAACGCCGCGCCACCGCGTGCACCACCTCCGCCTCCCCGAGCAGGAAACGCGCCAGGTCGAACAAGTGCGTGGCCTGCTCGACCACCTGCCCACCGCTCTCCGCCTCGACCCGCCACCACGGCGCCGGCGGCACCAGCCCGTGCCACGCGGCCCGCACCAGGTGCGGCGGCGTCTCGGCGAGCATCCGGCGCAGCTCGGGGATCACCTCCATCCCCCGCCAGTAGTAGCCGGCGCAGGCCATCACCCCCCTGTCCCGCAACCCCGCCTCCACCCGACGCGGCCCGACCACGTCCGTCCCGATCGGCTTCTCGACGTAGAACGGCACCCCGGCCTCGATGAGCGCGTGCTCGATCTCCCCGTGGGCCGCCGGCGGAACGCAGATCCACGCCGCGTCCACCTCTTCCCGGGCCAGCAACCCGGCAGTGTCCCGGTACGCCCGACCACCCCACCGCGCCGCCGCCTGCTCAACCCCGGACCGCCCGACGTGACCGACGATCTCAACCCCTAACCCGGCCAACGCCGCCGCGTGCCGACCCGCGATGTACCCGGTCCCGATCAACGCCACCTTCATCACGTCGCCTCCACCCCGCGCCAGACCTCGATCCGACTCCGCCAGTCCTCGGTGTGCCCGGGCGCGGGCGGCGGCGGGAACGCCGAAGGCAGACCCACCGCCATCAACGCCGCCCCGGTCGTCACGAGCCCGTCCCCCGCACGCCGGTAACGCCGCTCGGCGTCCAACCCCCGCAACCGGATCCGACGCGGCCCCTCCCCCACAGCCCCGCGCACCTGGTACACGAACACCACCACCTCACCCCGGTCACGGGACACGTACTGCACCGCGCACGGCCCGGTGTCCGACGGCGGCACGAGCCAGTGCTGGTCACCGTCGTGAATCGTCGGCCGCAGCCGCTTGTACTCGGCGATCAGCCCCGCCGCCCGCGCCCGCTCCTCCTCACCCCACCCCAGGATGTCGCCGGAGATCCCCAACACGCCCTGCATCGCGACGTGGAACCGGAACTCCGCCGGGCTGGTGCGGCCGGTGGTCGGCTCCGGCGCGTCGGCCACCCACCCGACCATCGCCCTCGGCGCGTAGGCACGGCTGAACCCGTACTGCACCCGCAACCGGTCCGACGGGTCGGTGTTGTCGCTGACCTGCGCCAGGTCGGCCACACCGAGGATGCCCAGATCAGCCCGCCCACCCCCGCCCGCGCACGTCTCGACCATCAGGTCGGGGAACTCCGCGCGCAACCGCCCGATCACCTCGTAGACACCCCGGACGTGACGCACCCACACCTCGCGCCGCCGCGCCACCGGCGCCTGGGGCCAGCCCACCTCCGTGTACGGCCGGTTGTGGTCCCACTTGACGAAGTCGATCCGGTGTTCGCCCAACAGCGCGCGCACCCTCTCGAACACGCCCTCCCTCACGTCGTCCCGAGCGCAGTTGAGCACGAGTTGGTTGCGGGACAACGTGGTCTCGCGGTCCGGCAGGTGCAGCACCCAGTCCGGGTGGGCGCGGTGGAGGTCGCTGTCCGGGTTGACCATCTCGGGTTCCAACCAGATCCCGAACTTCATCCCCAGCCCGTGCACCTCGTCGATCAACTCGCCCAAGCCCTCGGGGAACTTCACCGGGTCGACCACCCAGTCACCGAGCCCGGCGTGGTCGTCGGTCCGCCCCGCGAACCAGCCGTCGTCCACGACGAACAACTCGACCCCGAGCTCGGCCGCCCGCCTGGCGAGCCGGACCTGGTGACCCACCTCCACGTCGAACGACGTCGCCAGCCAGGTGTTGTAGTGCACGGGCGGCGGCGTGTCGCGGTGCCGTGCGGGCAGCACGTGGTCGCGCTGGTAGCGGTGCATCAGCCGGGCGGCCCCGTCGAGACCGCCGTCGCTGTGCCCGCACACCAGCGACGGGGTGCGGAAGCCCTCGCCCGGTTCGAGGTGCCAGGCGGAGTCGAACGGGTTCACGCCCGCGACCACGTGCAGCGCGTCGTTGCGCTCGGTCTCGAACACGATCGACCAGTTGCCGCTCCACGCCAACGCCCCGAACCAGACCGGCCCCTCCTCCCCCACCCTGCCGAGCGCGAACCAGGGGTTGGCTTCGTGGCTGGTGAACCCACGCCGGCTCTCGGCCACCACCTTGCCCGGCGTCAGCTCGCGTCGGGTCAGCTGGTACTCGTCACCCCACCGGCCGTGCAGCGTCCACGACTCGTAGCGCGCGGGAGGCAGGCCGAGCACGGCGCTGGCGATGCGCTCCACCCGCAACGGCGCCGCGCCCCGGTTCTCCACCCGCACGTCACGCACCACGACGCCGTGCTCGACCACCGCCTCGAACCGGTGCTCCACCACGAGACCCGAACCCGGGTCCTCGAACACGAGCCGCAGCACGTCGTCCTCGACGTGGTCCTCGCGCAACGACAGCCGCGACACCGACGACCCGTCCTCCCGGACCACCACCAGACCCGGCTCCTTGAACGCCCGGTCGCCGTGCACCGAGTACGCCAGCGGCACGCCGTCGAGGAAGTGGGCCTGCGACGGCCGGTTCCACGGCGTGTGCGGCAGGTACGAATCACCACCCAGACCACCGCCGTCGCCGCCCCAGTGGTCGAGCACCAACGCCCCACCGTCCGCGACGGACAGCAGCATCGCGTTCCACGCCGTGCGCACCAACCAGGCCGGTCGCCCGGCGCAGGTGGTCCGACTGATAGCAGGCATCGCTCTCCCTCGATCTCGAGAAATCGCCCGGCTTTCGACGTACCGGGCCCTCGTCGGCCTTCAGCCACGAGCCGCAGCAGCGCTCCGCCCGAGCCCCGGTCGGCGGCGCCGGCCGCGGTCAGCCCTCCGGCGCGAGCCGCGCGTCGACCGCCTCGGCCGAGAAGACCTGGTCGATCACCATGTGCCGCGCCCCGTGCACACCCGCCCGGTCGCCGAGCCGGCTCTGCACGACCGCCAAGCTGCTGGTCAACGCCGACACGGTCCGCTCGTACAGCCGCTCGCGCACCGCGATGAGGAGGTGCTCGCGGGTGAGCGCGAGGTCGCCGCCGATCACCACGACGGTCGGGTTGAGCAGCGCCACCGCCGTCGCCAGCACCTCGCCCAGCAGCAGGCCCGCGTCCCGGACCAACGTGATCGCGTCCGCGTTGCCCTCCAGCACGAGGCGCACGACGTCACGGCTGGTCCGCGCCTCGATCCCCCGTTCGGCGAGCTGACGGGCCAGCGCCGCCCCGCTCGCGTGCGCGGCCAGGCAACCGGTCGCGCCGCACCGGCACCGCGCGCCGTCCACCGGCCGGGCGATCCGGATGTGGCCGATGTCCCCGCCCTGGCCGGTCGAGCCCCGCTCGGGCCGCCCGCCGAGGATCACCCCGGCCCCGATCCCGGTGCCCACCTTCACGAACAGCAGGTTGTCCACGTCCGGGTAGTGCTCGCGGACCTCGCCCAGCCCCAGCAGGTTGGCGTCGTTGTCCACGAACGCCGGGCACCCCAGGGCGTCGGCGAGCGTCTTCGCCACCGCGGTCCCGTGCCAGCCGGGCATGATCGGCGGCTGCACGGGCCGCCCGGTCCGGAAGTGGACGGGCGCGGGCAGCCCCACGCCGACCCCGGCGAGCGTGGCCCGATCCCGGCCGGCGCTCTTCAGCAGCTCGCGGCACCGCCGGATCACGAGCTTCAGCACCACGTCGGGGTCCTGGCCGATCAGCAGGTCCTCGGTGCGCTCGCCCAGCATCCGCCCGCCCGCGTCGGTCAACGCGAACCGCGCGTGCGTCGCGCCGAGATCGGCCGCCAGCACCAGCTTGTCGCTCTCCTCGAACGACAGCACCTCGGCCGGCCGGCCCGCCGTGCCGCGCCGCTGCTCGACCGCCCGGATGTACCCGGCGGAGATGAGCTGGCTGAGCCGCAGCGCGACCGTGGAGCGCGACAGGCCGGTGAGTTCCTGCAGGTCCTTGCGGGTCTTCACCCGACCGGACCGGACCAGCGCGAGGATCTCGCCCGGTGACGCCGTGAACCCGCTGCGCCCCACCCGGGATTCCCTCCTCGCCAGAGGTGTCGGACCCGCTGCCACCACCGCGTTCAGCCCTTCTCCGCGCCGCTGGTCAGCCCTTGTGAGAGTAGCCGTTCGGTCAGGAAGAACAGCAGCACCACCGGCACCGTGATCACGACCGACCCGGCCATGAGCACGGTGGTGGGGATCTCGATGCTGCCCGACAGCTGCGCGAGCCCGAGCGAGACGGTCCAGCTGTCGCGCCGTTCGACCAGGAAGAGCAGGGCGAACAGGAACTCGTTCCAGGCGATCATGAACACGAAGATGCCGGTCGCGATCACCGACGGCAGGGCCAGCGGCAGGCTGATCCGCCGGATGACGCCGACCCGGCTCAGGCCGTCGACCAGACCCGCCTCCTCGACGCTCGCCGGGATCGTGTCGAAGTAGTTCTTGAGCATGTAGATCGCCACGGGCACGGTCTGCGCGATGTAGACCAGCACCAGTCCGACCAGCGAGCCGCGCAGCTGCATCCGGGTGAGCAGCACGAACAGCGGGATCGCCAGCACGATGCCGGGGAACAGGTACACCGCCAGGAACAGCGAGCTGACGTGCCGCCTGCCGAAGAACTCCAGCCTGCTCACCGCGTACGCGCCGGGGATCGCGATCGCCAGCGCCAGCGCCACCGACGCCGTGGCCACGACGGCGCTGTTGCCCAGCAGGCTCAGGAACCCCTGACCGCCCCGCGCCACGGGCCGCAGCACGTCGACGTACGTGGCCAGGGTCAGCTCGCCGAGGTCGGGCAGCAGCGAGTCCGGCCGCCGCACCAGGTCCTCGATCGGCCGCACCGACAGCACCAGCATGGCGTAGAACGGCAGCAGCGTGGCGATCAGGAGGCACCCGATCACCACCGGCCGCAGCACGGCGATCACCGCCCGTTCGAACCGGTCGCGGGTCATGCGCCCGCCCCTTCCCGCCGCCGCAGCAGCCACAGGTAGGCGCCCAGCAGCACGGCCAGCACCAACGCCAGCAGCACGGACTGGGCGGCCGCGGCGCCGACGTTGCGCTGCACGGTCAGCAGCTCGTACACCCGCACGCTCACCACCTCCGTGCCCGCCGCGCCGCCGGTGAGCAGGAAGACGTCGTCGAACTCGTTGAACGTCCAGATGGTCCGCAGCACCACGAGCACCGCGATCACCGGCATCAGCTGCGGCAGCACGATGTGCCGGAACCGCTGCGTCGGCGTCGCGCCGTCCACGGTCGCGGCCTCCTCCTGCTCGCTCGGCAGCGCCGACAACCTGGCCAGCAGGAACAGGAACGCGAACGGGAAGTAGCGCCAGCCCTCGAACGCGATCACGGTGAGCAGCGCCGTGGGCACCGGCACGTCGAGGCCGAACAGGGTGATCTCGCCGCGTGCCCGCGACAGGAACGCGATCGGGTCGTCCCACCCGAACAGCCGCCTGCCCCAGCCGTTGACGAAGCCGAACTCCGGGTTGAGCAGCACCCGCCAGACGAACGTGACCGCCACGACCGGCGCCACGTAAGGGATGAGCATCGCGGCGCGCACGAACGACCGGCCGGGGAACGGTCGCCGCACCGCCAGTGCCGCGACCAGCCCCAACGCCACGGCGGCGAACGTCGAGCCGGCCGTGTAGACCACCGTCGTCCGCAGGCTGTCCCACAGCACGTCCGACGCGAGCACGCGGGCGAAGTTGTCCAGCGTGAGCTTCTCGAACAGCCCCGTGCGGCCCACGTCGATCAGCCGCACGCGCTGGAACGCGATCAGCACCGACCAGGCCAGCGGCACGAGCACGACCGCGAGCACGATCAGGAGCGTCGGGGTGAGCAGCAGCAACCCGGTGCGGGCGTCGTGCCGCCTCAGCGTGCGCGCCACCGCGGGCCCGCTACTCGCCGAGTTCCCGGGCGAGGGTGGCGGCCTGCTCGCTCGCCTTGCGCGCCGCCGCGGGCGCGTCTCCACCGCCGTTCACGGCCTCGGCCAACGCCTTGGGCACGACCAGTTGCCCGGCGACCGCGCCCGCGAGTTCCGCTTTGCCCTGGGGGAAGCCCCACCGGCTGAAGCTGCGCGGGCTCTCCTGCACCACCCGCAACGTCTCCTCGTCGTAGAACTTCGACAGCGGCGCCTTGGTGTCGACGCCGACGTCGAGCGCGCGCCACGCCTCGACGTACTGCCGCGGGTTGTCCTTGGTGCCCGCGCGGACGGGCACCTTGCCCTCGGGCGCGATGGCCAGCCAGTCCCGGTACCCGTCGGTCATCAGGTGCTCGACGAGCTTCTTCGCGTCGTCCGTGGCGGCGTCCTTGAACACCGCGAACGACGCCGTCTCGCCGAAGGTGGTCGGCTCGCCGCCGTCGGGCCCGCTCAGCGCGGCCACCACGCCGGTGTTCCTCGCCAGGAACGTCGGGTCCGCCTGGCACTGCGGGCACGTGGGCAGCGCGTCGTTGCGCAGGCCGGCGAGCTCGTCGAGCAGGTACGACGACCAGATCACCATCGCCGACCGGCCCGCGAAGTACGTGGCGCGCGTGGTGTCGACGTCCTGGTTGCCCGCCACCGAGTGCCGGGTGATCAGGTCGGTGTAGAACTGGAACGCGCCGACGCACTCGGGGCTGTGCAGCGCCACCTGCCCGTCGTCCCCGACGAGCCCGCAGCCGTTGGCGAGCGCGAGGTGCTCGAACGTCTGGTGGGTGAACACGTCGGCGGGCGAGGTGGCGGCGGTGATCCCGGCGACGTCGCCCTGATCGAGCCGTTCGGCGGCCTGCCGGATCGCGTCGTAGCTGGTCGGCGGGCGCAACCCGGCCGCGGCGAACAGGTCCTTGCGGTAGAACAGGAGTTGGGCCCACCCGTCGCTGGGCACGACGAGCTGCGCGTCGCCCTCGCGGGTCAGCTCCAGCGACTGCGGCGCGAACGTGTCCGCGCCGAGGCCGTCCACGATCTGCTTGGCCGCGTCGGTGTCGAGCAGGTCGTCGGTGCGCAACCGGCTCATGATCGGCAGGGAGATCGACCCGATCACGTCGGGCAGCTCGCCGGACGCGGCGGCCGAGGTCAGCACGGTGGTGAGCTGGTTCTCGGCGATCGCGACCACCTCGGTCTCGATGCCGGTCCGCTCGGTGAACCGCGCCAGCAGGCGTTCCTGGGCGCGCACGCGGTCGGCGGTGTCCTCGATGGTCCAGAAGACCAGCGGTCCGTCCGCCCCGCCACCGGGATCGCCGCTGCCGCAGGCCGACAGCACGAGGGCGACGGGCGCCGCGGCGGCGAGCAGGCGCAGTCCACGTCGGGTCATGGTTGCTCCCTTCCGGCGGTCCGCGACCTCTCACGGGCCGGGGCCGGGTGTTCGGTGGCGCCACTGAACACCCCGGTTTGTCCCGTGACAACCGCCAATCCGGACGTGACTTCGGGCCCGCACCCGGGGTGTTGGCAAGCCGTTCGCCGATCGGGCCGCACCGGGATCGGGATGCCGCATTGTCGTTTTGACTGATGACGGGATTAATGTCGGCCATGCCGCAGTGGAAGATCGCCTGTCAGGAGCAGCTGCTCCCGGGCGCCTCGATCGAGCAGAAGTGGGAGTTCGCGCAGTCGGCGGGTTTCGCCGGCATCGCGCTGCGCACGCGGGGCGGCGAGGCGTTCGCGAGCAGACTGGCCGGGCTGGAGCGCGCGGCCGGCAACGGTGTCGTGATGCCTTCCGTGCGCCTGGACGTGCCGCCCCACGTCGGTGACGTCGATCGGCAGGTGTCCTCCATCGCGGCGCTGGGTGCGCTGGCCGTGGTGGTGCCGGTGTCCGACGCGCGCCGGGTGCCGCTGCCACGTTCGTCCACACAGGACAGCCCGGATCACGGCGCGCCGGCGCACGGCCTGCTGACCGACGGCCTGCGCCGCCTCGCCGAGCGGACCGCGCGGGAGGGCTTGTCGCTGTGCCTGCTGCCGGTCAACCGCTACGAGGGCCAGCCCGTCAACACGCTCGACCAGGCGGCGGAGCTGTGCCGCGCGGTGGGGTCCGCGCGGGTCGCGGCGGGCACGTTCCACATGAACATCGAGGAAGCCGACCCCGCCGGCGCGCTGCTGGCCGCCGGGCCGTGGCTCGGGCACGTCGAGCTCGCCGACTCCAACGGGCTCGAACCCGGCGCGGGTCACCTCGACTGGCCGTCGCTCTTCGCGGCGCTCGACGCCGCCGGGTACGAGGGGTGGGCGAGCGTCGCGTGCCGGCTGTCCGGTCCGGCCGACTCGGCGTTACCGGCGGCGGTCGGCGTGCTGCGCCAGGCGGGCGGATGAGGTGGTGACCATCGGGACGACACCGGAGCCACGCGCGCCGGACCTCGCCGACCTGCGGCGCAAGGCCGCCGCGACCCTGCTGCGGAACTGGCGCGGGTCGGCCACCGTGCCGACGAGCGCGCTCTACCCGCACCAGTGGAGCTGGGACTCGGCGTTCATCGCCATCGGCCAGGCGCACCTGAGCCCGCGGCGGGCGTTCGCGGAGCTGACCGCGTTGCACGGCGCGCAGTGGGGTGACGGGCGGGTGCCGCAGATCGTGTTCAACCCCGCCGTGCCGGAGGACGCCTACTTCCCCGGTCCGGCGTTCTGGCGACCGCTGCCGCGGCACGGGCCACCGGCCGGTGTGCCGACCACGGGCCTGGTCCAGCCGCCGGTGCACGCCGCCGCCGTGCTCGCCGTCGCCGAACGCCACCCCGGTCAGGCCACCGACGCGGCCGTCCGGCGCCTGTACCCGCGGCTCGCGCGCTCGCACGACTACCTGTTCGAGCGGCGACGCGTGGCGTCCGGGCTGGTCGGCATCGTGCACCCGTGGGAGTCGGGGCTGGACAACAGCCCGGCGTGGGACGAGCCGCTCGGCGCGGTCGACCCCGGCCTGGCCGACGACATCACGGTCCTGCGGCGCGACCTGCGCCACGCCGACGCCGGGCACCGGCCGACGGACGACGACTACGCGCGTTACATGGGCATCGTCGCCGCCTACCGCGACCGCGGTTACGCCGACGACGACCTGCTCAGCCTGCCGTTCTGCGCCGTGGACCCGTTGTTCTGCGCGGTGCTCGCCTGGTCGGAGCACGCGTTGGCGACGCTCGCCCGGCGCGTCGGCGTCGACCCGGGCCGGCACGTCGAGCGGGCGCGGGAGTTGGCGCACCAGCTCCACACCCGGCTGTTCGACCCGGTGCTGGGGTGCTACGTGGCGCTCGACGCGCGCACCGGGCGCCGGCTCGCCAAGCGCACGGTGTCCGGCCTCGTGCCGCTGCTGCTGCCCGGCGGGCACCGGTCGGCGCTGCTGGCGACGCTCACCGGGCCGGCGTTCGCGGCTCCGGGCGTGCGCGGCGTGCCCAGCTACGACCTCACCGCGCCCGACGCCGACCCGCGCCGGTACTGGCGCGGACCGACGTGGCTGAACACCACGTGGTTGTTGTGGCGGGCGCTGCTCGCGCACGGCGAGACCCGCCACGCCGAACGGCTGGCGTCCGACATGGTCGGCCTGGTCTCCGGCGCCGGGTTCCGGGAGTACTTCCACCCGGTGACCGGCGAAGGTCTCGGCTCCGACCACTTCAGCTGGACGGCGGCGCTCCTGCTGGACGTCCTCGCGCGTGAACCGGAAGGGCGGCGATGGGAACGGTAGTGCGGCTGGACGCGCCCGGATGCGTCTCGATCACGGAGGAACCCGACCCGCCGCTGCACGCGACCGGCGTCCGCCTGCGCACGCTGTACTCGGGGATCTCGGCGGGCACGGAGCTGACCCAGTACCGCGGCACCAACGCGCACCTGGTGAAGACGTGGGATCCCGACACGCGCCTGTTCGTGCCGGGTCGGCCGGCGGTCGCGTACCCGACCGTGGTGGGCTACGAGGAGGTCGGCGAGGTGGTCGAGGTCGGCGGCGAGGTCACCGCGGTCCGGCCCGGCCAGGTCGTGTGGGGCGTGTGGGGGCACCGCTCGGGCACCGTGGTGGAGGAGGGGTACGCGGCGGCACGGGTGCTCGACCCGGCGGCGGACCCGGTGCTGGGGATCTTCAGCCACATCGGCTCGGTCGCGCTCAACGTCGTGCTGGACGCCGACATCCACGTCGGCGAGACGGTCGTGGTGTTCGGCCTCGGCGTGGTGGGGCAGATCGTCGCGCAACTCGCCCGGCGCAACGGCGCGCGGGTGATCGGCGTCGACCCGCTCCCGGACCGGCTGGAGCTCGCCCGGGCGCTGGGCGCGGACGTGGCGCTGGACGCCCGCGAGGGCGGGATCGCCGAGCAGGTCCGCGCGTTGACGTCCGGTCGCGGCGCGGACGTCGCCCTGGAGGTGAGCGGCAACCCCAAGGCGCTGCACGAGGCCGTCCGCACGGTCGCCTACAACGCGCGCGTCGTCACGGGCGGCTTCCACCAGGGCGAGGCGCGCGGCCTGTTCCTCGGCGAGGAGTTCCACCACAACCGGGTCGACCTGGTCTGCTCGCAGATCTCCGGCGTCGCGCCCGGTCTCGCGCACCGGTGGGACCGCGAGCGGCTCAACGCCACCGTCATCGACCTGGCGGTGGCGCAAGACGTGCTGCTGCGGCCGTTGGTGTCGCACGTAGTGCCGTTCACCGACGCCGCGTGGGCCTACGACCTGCTCGACTCCCGGCCGGACCAGGTGACGCAGGTGGTGCTGGAGTTCCCGGCGCCGGATGGGTACGACCACCGGCGCGGCGACGCCTAGCGCCCCGCCCCCTCGGCGGTGGCGTCGGCGGGACATCGGTGGTTCCGCCTGTCCCCCACGTCCTCGCTGGCCGCGGGTGGGTCCGGTGCGCCAGATTCCGATTGCGCCGCACCAAATCCACCTACGCCACCGATGGAGAAACCCATGCGATTGCGCAGTGCGATTCTCACCGTCCTCGCCCTGGCCGGGGTGCTGACCGCGACGAGCGCCGGCCCGGTCGGCGCAGCGGCCGAAACCGGGGCGCCGCCCTCCGTCATGGGCGGGTCCGGCCCCTACTCCGCGGGCTACGAGACGACCCTGAGGTTGACCAACCACACGATCTACCGGCCCAACACCCTGCCGACGGGCGTCAAGCTGCCCATCGTCGCGTGGGGCAACGGCGCGTGCCGCGCGGACGGGACGTGGTTCCAGAACATCCTGACCGAGTGGGCCTCGCACGGCTTCCTGGTCATCGCGAACGGCCGGCCGGGCGGCAGCGGCTCCACCGACTCGGACATGCTCGTCGACTCCATCGACTGGGCGATCGCCGAGAACTCCCGGCGCACCAGCAAGTACTACGGCCGGATCGACACCACCAAGATCGCCGTGATGGGCCAGTCGTGCGGCGGCATCGAGACCTACGAGGTGGCCGCCGACCCGCGGCTGACCACGACGGTGCTGTGGAACAGCGGCATGCTCAACGACTCGCAGAACTACCTGTTGCAGCGGCTGCGCGTGCCGATCGCCTACTTCATCGGCGGACCGACCGACATCGCCTACGAGAACGCGATGGACGACTGGCGACGGCTGCCCGCCGGGCTGCCCGCGTTCATGGGCAACCTCGACGTCGGGCACTTCGGCACGTTCGACCAGCCCAACGGCGGCGAGTTCGGCCGGGTCGGCGGGCACTGGCTCAAGTGGCACCTCAAGGGCGACCAGGCGAGCAAGGCGCAGTTCGTCGGCCCGAACTGCGGCCTGTGCGCCACCGAGTGGGACGTGATGCAGAAGAACCTGGTCTGACCTGCCCGAACGCCCCGTTGCCCGCTGCGGTCGTCGCGGCGGGCAGCGGTCACGCCTGTGGTACGAACGGACCACAGCGCACAGGGCCGGGTGCGGCTACGGTCGGGGCCGTGCGGTCGAGGCGACTTCGGCCGCGTCCCCCTGTCACGCACGCGCACGCCGGCGCCGTTCGGCTTCGAGGAGATTCACCCATGCACGTCAATCGCACGCTGGTCGCTTCCGTGGGCGCGCTCGCGCTCCTGCTGTCGGCCTGCGGTGACGCCACCACGGGCACCGCCGCGCCCGCCGCCACCACCGAGGCGACGACGGAGGAGACCACGTCGAGCGCCGCGACGAAGAGCTCGGCCACCACCACCGCCGACGCGCCGGCCGGCGACGTCACCGCCCCCGGCGCCAAGCTCAAGGTCGGCGAGCGCGCGGTGGTCCCGTTCAAGTACGGCTCGGACAAGAACGGCACGGTCGCCATCACCGTCACGGCGATCGACCAGGGCGCCAACGCCGACCTGGCCGCGTTCGGCGAGAAGGCCAAGGGCATCACCCCGTTCTACATCAGGGTCACCGTGGAGAACGTCGGCGGCACCGACCTGTCCTACAGCTCGCTGAGCCTGCGTGCGCTCGGCGCGGACGGCAAGGGCACCGGCGTGATCATCAGCGGTGACACGAAGCAGTGCGAGTCGGAGACGGCGAAGAAGGACTTCACCACGGCGGGCGCGAAGTACGAGACGTGCGTGCTCCAGGGAGCCCGCGAGGGCGCGACCGTCGCGGGCGCGAGCTACGCCAACGGCGACGGCTACGAGGACTCCCCGATCACCTGGTCGAAGTGACCTCAGGTCACCGGCTCACGGGCAGCTCGCAGACGCGGTAGCCGAGCCCGGCGCGCTTGACCGGGATCCGCTCGAAGTCCGCCGCGAGCCGCAGGTCCGGCAGCCGTCGGCGCGGGGTGCGGTAGGCGGTCTCCGGCTCCGGCCACGCCCTGCGTCAGGTCGGCGGCGGGTCGGAGAGGCGCCCCGCCGCCTCGGGCAGGGGTAGCTCGGCGGGCTCCGCGGTCATGGTCGTGCTCCCGGGGCGAGGACCTGGCCGAGCAGGCTCTGCCGGAGCCGTCGCGCTTGTTTGGGCATGTTCCAGCCGAGGACGCCGACGGGTTCGCCGGCCTGCTCGTAGAGCGCGACGAACCGCCGCGCGGTGACGTCACCGTCCACGACGGACACCTCCGCGTCGACCGGCAACCGGCCGAAGACCTGGAGCTTGGCGTCGAACTGGTCGGTCCAGAAGTAGGGCACGGGTGTGTACGCGCGGTCCGCGCCCAGGATGTTGTCGGCCACGACCGCGGCCTGCTCGGCGGCGTTGGTCCGGTTCTCCAGGCGCAGCAAGGCGCCCAGGTGCTCGTGGTGCCACCGCGCCACGTCGCCGACCGCGTAGACGCCGTCCGCGGCACGGCACCTCGCGTCGCACACGACGCCGTTGTCGAGCCGGAGTCCGCTGTCGAGCAGCCAGTCGGTGTTGGGGACGGCGCCCAGCGCGACCACGACCACGTCGGCCGGCAGGACGTCGCCAGTGGCCGACCGCACGCCGGTCACGCGCCCGTCCCGCCCGGTCAGGCCGAGCACGGCGGCCCCGAGCCGCAGCCGCACGCCGTTCCCCGCGTGCAGGTCGGCGAGCAGGCCGGACGCGAGCGGTCCCAGCTGGGCGGCCAGGGGTGCGGCCTGCGGCCCGGCGAGGGTGACGTCCAGGCCGAGGCCGCGCGCCGTGGCGGCGACCTCCGCGCCGAGCACGCCGTCGCCGACGACCACGAGCCGTTCGGCGGCGAGCAGGTCGGCCCGCAACGCCACCGCGTCGTCCACGGTGCGCAGCACGTGCACACCGCCCAACCCGCCCTGGTCGGGCAGGGTCCTCGGCCGCACGCCGGTGGCGACGACCACGGCGTCGGCCCGCAGCACGGCCCCGGACGCGGTGCGGACGGCGCGCGTGGCCGGGTCCAAGGACACCGCCGGGTCGCCCGGCAGGTGCGTCGCGCCCAACTCCTCGAACAAGTCCGGGCCGCGCAGCTGGGCGCGTTCGGGCTCCCAGGCGCCGGCGAGGACCTGCTTGGACAGCGGCGGCCGATCGTACGGCGGGTGCGCCTCGTCGCCGAGCAGGGTCAACCCGCCGGTGAAACCCTTGCGGCGCAAAGCTTCCGCAGTGGCCAGGCCGGCCGCCGAGGCGCCGACGACGAGCACGTCGGACACCTCAGTCACGCCCGGTCACCCAGCAGGATCGCCGCCGCCGGGCACACGTCGGCCGCCTCGCGGACCGCGGCGTGCAGGTGCTCGGCGGGTTCGGGGTCGAGCAGCACGACCACGCCGTCCTCGTCCCGCTGGTCGAACACGTCGGGCGCGGCCAGCACGCACGAGCCCGCCCCGCAGCACTTGTCCTCGTCCACGGAGACCTTCATCGGTCGCACTCCTTCGGTTCGTCGGTCCGTCACCAGCGGACGGGCAGTTCCTGGAGCCCGCCGACGACCAGGCCGTCGACGCGCGCCAGCCCGGTCGCGGGCACGGCCAGTTCCAGCGTCGGCAGGCGGCGCAGCAGCACGTCCAGCACGGCCTGGAGCTCGGTGCGGGCCAACGACTGCCCGAGGCACGAGTGCGCGCCCGCGCCGAACGCCAGGTGCGCGTTCGGGGTGCGGGCCAGGTCGAGCCCGTCGGCGTCGGCGAAGGCGTGCTCGTCCCGGTTGGCCGCGGCCAGGTTGCACACGACGGTCGTGCCGCGCGGGATGACGGCGCCGCCGACCTCGGCGTCCTCGGTGATGTAGCGCGGGATGCCGAACCCGGGGTTGGCGTCGGCGCGCAACGCCTCCTCCACCGCCGTGCGCACCAGGGTGGGGTCGGCCAGCAGCGCCTCCCACCGCGTCCGGTCGGCCAGGAGCATCCCGACCATCTTGCCGATCATGTTGGCCGTGGTCTCGTGCCCGGCCACCAGCAGGCCCTGCGAGGTGGCCAGCAGGGCCTCGTCCGGCATGACGTGCCCGGCGTCGACCGCGGCGGCGATCAGCTCGCTGATCAGGTCGTCACCGGGGTCCGCCCTGGTCGCGGCGATGTGGGCGCTCATGTAGGCGGCGAACTCGGCCTGCGCGGCGTCGATCTCGGCCTGCGTGTAGCGGGTGAGGCTGAGCAGCGTGTTCGACCAGTAGGCGAACTTGTCCCGGTCGCTCTCCGGCACGCCGAGCATGTCGCAGATGACCCACACCGGCAGCGGGAAGCCGAGCGCCGACTTCAGGTCGGCGGGCGCGCCGTCCGCCACCATCTCGTCGATCAACCGCTCGGCCATCGCCTCGATGCCGGGCCGCAGCGCCGTCATGCGCTTGGCGGTGAACCACTTGCCGACCATGCGCCGCCACTGCTGGTGGTACTCCTCGGGCAGGGCGTTGCCCAGGCCGCTGTTGAACACGCCGCCGGACTCGTTCGCCGAGATCCGGGCCGCGTCGGGCGCGTCGAGGTTGCGGGTGAACCTCGGGTCGGACAGCACCTGCTTGACGTCGTCGTAGCGGGTCAGCAGCGACGCCCGGTCGCCGCTGGGCAGCCGGACGTGCGCGACCGGGCACCCCTGCCGCAGCTCGGCCCACTCCGCGGGCGGCTCCAGCGCGGCCGGACTCGGGATCGGGTAGTCCAGCACGTGGTCGGTGTCCCCGAGCGCCACGGCAACCGCCTCCTTCAGACTTGAGTCAATCAACTGACTTAAGACTGCCGGCGATCGGGGCGCGACGCAACGTGATGGGTCGAACGCGCAGCGGGAAGGCCTGCTACCCGCGACGTTCGGGGCCGGCGGTGTACGGGGCCGTCCACAGGCCGGTGATCGCGTCGATCAGGCCGGTCGCGGCCTCGTCCCAGGTGGACCTCGGCGTCGCGGTCCCCTCGGCGAGGGCGCGCTCGCGCTCGGCGCACACGTGCACGATCAGGTGCCGGACCATGGCGGCGCGGTCCTCGCGCACGTCGGCGGGCATGTCGGGCAGCAGGCCGATCAGGTTGTCCACCACGTGCCGCAACGAGTCCTCGGCCAGCGCCTCCTCCGCCAGGACCACCCGGAACACGGGGTCGGTCATGACCTGGGCGCTGAACCGGGCGAACCAGGTCGGGCCGCCCGCCGAGGCCAGGTAGGTGGTCACCGGGCGGACCAGGCAGGCCACCCAGTCCCGCACCTCGCGCGACCCGGCGACGGCGGCCACCGCGTCGTGGCGCAACGACTCGATGCGGGACGTGTGCCGGAGCATGATCGCCCGGACGAGGTCGGCCTTCGCGCCGAAGTGGTAGCCGACGGCGGTGTTGTTCCCCTGCCCCGCGGCGGCGCTGATCTGCCGGTTGGACACCGCGTACAGGCCCTGCTCGGCGAACAGCCGCTCCGCGGTGGTGAGGATCTGCTGCCGCGTAGCTCCGACCTGCTCCGCCCGAGGGGTCCTGCCGACGTCCGCCACCACGGTCGACACCGTACCCGGACGGACGCGACCGGACCCGTCGCCGCCGGGGGTTCGGCGCCGACGCGATCACGCGCCGACACCGGACCCCGCTCGCCGGCGCCGGTCAGGGCCGCTCCCGGCGGCTACTCGGCGTAGTGCTGGTCCGCTCCCCTGGCGCTGTGGGCGACGCTCCAGACGTAGCCGTCCGGGTCCGCGAAGGTGCCGCCGTACCCACCCCACGGCAGGGCGCCGGCAGGCTTGAGGATCGTGGCGCCCGCCTGCTCGGCCTCCGCGATGACCTCGTCGACCCGCGACTGGGCGCGGACCACGTACGTGAGGACGACCCCGCTGAAGCCGGTGCCCTCCGGGCTCGTGCCGACCTGCTCGGCCAGGCCCTCGCGCCGGTAGAAGCCGACGAGCGAGCTGCCGTCCGACTCGTAGAACACCGAGACGCCGTAGTCGTCCTTGACCTCCCAACCGAGCCCTTCCCCGTAGAACCTCTTGGACCGGTCCAGGTCCCCGACGCCGAGGAGGATCGCGGTGACGTGCGCTTGCATGCTTGTCTCCAGGTGGTTGCGCTGTGTCCGCTGCTCGGACCGGCGGGCTCGCCGCCCCGGGCCCGGCCCGGGTGTCACATCGGCGCTGCTCCGCCGGTCAACCGGTATGACAGGTCGAGAGCGGGGAGTGTGACGAATGGTCGAGCGGGACTGGCTGAGCGAGCGGTTCGCCGAGCACCAGGGCCGCCTGCGGGCGATCGCCAACCGGATGCTCGGCTCACCGGGCGAGGCCGAGGACGCGGTGCAGGAGGCGTGGCTGCGGGTCAGCCGCGCCGACACCAGCCGGGTGGAGAACCTCGGCGGGTGGCTGACCACGGTCGTCGCCCGGGTCTGCCTGAACGTGCTCGAAGCACGCCGGTCCCGGCCCGAGGACTCGGCCGGCGCGCTGCCGCCGGAGCCCGAGACGCCGCACGCGGCCGACCGGGCAGGCCCCGAGGAGGAGGCGGTGCTCGCCGATTCGGTCGGTGTCGCGCTGACGGTCGTGCTGGACACCCTGACGCCGGTCGAGCGGCTCGCGTTCGTCCTGCACGACGTCTTCGCCGTGCCGTTCGGCGAGATCGGCCCGATCATCGACCGCTCGCCGGCCGCCGCCCGGCAGCTCGCCAGCCGGGCCCGGCGCCGGGTCCAGGGCACGGCCGAGACCTCCGCCGCCGCGCGGTCGGGGAAGCGGGAGATCGTCGCCGCGTTCCTCGCCGCCTCCCGGAACGGGGACTTCGCCGCCCTGCTCGCCCTGCTCGACCCCGACGCCGTCGCGGTCGACGACCTCCGCGGGGCCGAGGCGGTGGCGGCGTTCTTCGCCGGCCGGGCCCAGGCCGCCCGCCTCGCGCTGGTCGAGGGCGAGCCGGGGGCCGTCTGGTCGCACCACGGCAGTCCGAGGGCCGTCTTCGCCTTCACCACCGAGAACGGGAAGATCACCCGCATCGCCATCGACACCGACCCGGACCGACTGCGCGACCTGGACGTCGTCTACCTGGCCACCGGCCGCGAGGAGCGGCCGTGACCGGTGTCGACCTCAGGCTCGCGTCCTTCGCCCTCGCCGTTCGCGACCTCGACGAGGCGCTCCGCTTCTACCGCGACGTGCTCGGGTTCGAGGTGCGCGACGGCGCCGGAGGGGTGCGCCGGGTCGCCGTCGGCCCGCCGTCGCAGCCGGACGTGCGGATCGTCCTGCTCGAATCGCCGGGTGACGAGCGGACCGGCGAGGGCTGCCTGGTCTTCGTGACCGACGACTGCGACGCCACCTTCGAGCACGTCGAGGCAGCGGACGCGGAGGTGCTGCAGGAACCGATCAGCAGGCCCGGCGGCGTCCGCGACTGCGCCTTCCTCGATCCGTCCGGCAACCTGCTTCGCTTCACCCAGTCGTGACGGCACCTCCCGTGGCACGTGCCCGGCTACGCTGCCGAAGTGCAGCCGGACCACCCCCTCGTGCGCGACGTCCACCCCGGGCTCGTCGACGAGTTGACCGCCCTCCTGGAGGCCGCGGGGGAACACGACCTGGCCGTCCGCGTCCGGGACGTCCGCCTGGTCTCGCGGTGCGACTGCGGTGACGACTTCTGCCAGAGCATCCGCACCGCCGACCACCCCGCGGGGCAGCCGTACGGCGAGGGGCACCGGTGCGTGCCGCTCCTGCCCGCGACCGGCATGCTGAACCTGGACGTCGTGGTGGACCGGATCATGTACATCGAGGTGCTCGACCGGCCGCCCCTCCGGGTGAGCTGACGTCCCGCTGGGAGGAGAACTCGATGGTCCCGGTTTCGGTCGTGACGGGCGCCGGTTCGGGTGTGGGGCGCGCGGTCGCCCGCGCGCTGCTCGACGCCGGTCACCGGGTCGCGCTCGCCGGACGACGTGCCGACCGGCTGGCCGAGACCGCCGACCGGTCGCCCGCCGGGCAGGTGCTGGTCGTGCCGACCGACGTCACGGTGGAGGCGTCGGTGGACGCGCTCTTCGCCACCGTGCGCGACCGGTGGGGGCGGGTCGACGTGCTGTTCAACAACGCCGGGACGAACGTGCCGCCGACGCCGTTGGAGGACTTCACCGTCGAGCAGTGGTCGACGGTGGTCGGCACGAACCTGACCGGCGCGTTCCTGTGCGCCCGCGCCGCGTTCCGGGTGATGCGCGAGCAGGACCCGCAGGGCGGCCGGATCATCAACAACGGCTCGGTCTCCGCCCACACCCCGCGCCCCGACGCCGTGGCCTACAACGCGAGCAAGCACGCCATCACCGGGCTGACCAAGTCGATCTCGCTGGAGGGCCGCCGCCACCGCATCGCCTGCGGCCAGATCGACATCGGCAACGCCGCGACGCCGTTGACCGGGCGGATGGCCGAGGGCGTCCGGCAAGCCGACGACTCGATCGCGGCCGAGCCGACCATGGACGTCGGGCACGTCGCCGACGCGGTCCGCTACATGGCCGGCCTGCCGCTGGACGCCAACGTGCAGTTCATGACGGTCATGGCGACCACGATGCCGTTCATCGGGCGCGGCTGACCCGCCCGGTCAGCCCCTCACCGCCGCGGCCACGTCCCGGATCGTGCCCGGACCGACCTGGCAGCAGCCGCCGACCAACCGCGCGCCGCCCGCCACCCAGCCGGCCACGCGCGCGGGCTCGAAGGCCGGTGCGCCGGTCCAGCTCCGGGCGGTGGCGTCCCAGCCCTGACCGCTGTTCGGGTACACCACGACGGGCTTGCCGGTGACCCGCCGCGCGATGGCCACGGCCTCGTCGACGTCGGCCGGGTCGCAGCAGTTGACGCCGACGGCGACCACCTCGGCCACGCCCCGCACGGCCTCGAACGCCTCCGCCAGCGGCTGACCGGCGCACGTCCGCGTGCCCCGCGCGCTGTAGGACAGCCACAGCGGGACGCCCGACCCGGCGACCACCCTCAGCACCGCCTCGGCCTCCTCGACGTCGGGGATCGTCTCGACCGCGAGCAGGTCCGCCCCCGCCTCGGCGAGCACCTCGACCCGGGGCCGGTGGAACGACTCCAGCGCGCCCGGCGCGAGGCCGTACCGGCCGCGGTACTCCGAGCCGTCGGCGAGCATCGCGCCGTACGGGCCGACCGACGCCGCCACCCACCGCGGTCCGTCCACTTCGGACGCGGCACGGCGGGCGAGGGTCACGCTGTCGCGCAGCAGGCCGGCCGTGTCCGCCGCGGTGAGGCCACGCCGGGCGAAGCCCTCGAACGTGGCCTGGTAGCTGGACGTGATCGCGACCTCGGCGCCGGCCCGGTAGTACGCCAGGTGCGCGGCCGTGATCGCGTCCGGGTCGGTGAGCAGCAGGCGGGCCGACCACAGCGAGTCGGACAGGTCGTGCCCGGCGGCCGTGAGCGCCGTCGACAAGCCGCCGTCCAGCACCACGACCCGGCGGGCCAGCACGTCGGACAACCGTTCCTCGGGCACGGCCACGACCCTACAGAGTTGACACTTGTCAATTTCATGACAGGTGTCATACTCGGTGCGTGGACCAGGCGGCACGCGGCACGGATCGGAGGGTCCGCCGCTCGCGGTCCGCCCTCCTGGGGGCGGCCGTGGCACTGGTCTCCGAACGCGGCACGACGAACATCCCGATCTCCGACCTCGCCGAGGCCGCGGACGTCAGCCGGCAGCTCGTGTACCAGCAGTTCGGCGACCGCGACGCGCTGCTGACGGCCGCCGCGCTCGACCTCGTGGAGAGCGGGTTGCTGCCGGACGTCACGGGGGCCGCGGACCCGTCCGACGAGCACGCCCGGGCGTTGATCGCGGCCCGGCACTTCGCGCGGCACCGGCCGTTCTACCGGGCGATGCTGACCGGACCGTGCGCCTACCGGCTGAACGTGGCGTTGAGCGGCCTGCTCAGCCCGTTCGACCGGGAGCTCGTGCGGCGGATGCCCGGCGTGCCGCAGGCGCCGGACGTGCTCGACGACCTCACCGCGTTCGTGACCGGTGGGTGGGCTGCGGTGGTCAACACGTGGGTGGTCGAGGGGCCGGAGCCGCTCGACCCGGAGGCGTTCGCCGAACGCCTGATGCAGGTGTTCTCGGTGATCACCGGGGGCGTCCGGACCGAGGAGGACGATCGGTGAACCTGAGCAGCCACCGCATCCAGCGCCTGCTGGGCCTGGACCCGCCGATCACCCGGGACCTCGTCGTCCAACGCGACCTGCGCACGCCCATGCCCGACGGCGTCGAGTTGCTCGCGGACCGCTGGGCGCCGCGGGTCGGCGGCGAGTCGTCGCCGACCGCGCTGCTCCGCGGCCCGTACGGGCGGCGTGGCGCGATCGGGACGGCCCTGGCGCGGCCGTTGGCCGAACGCGGGTTCCAGGTGCTGGTGCAGAGCGCGCGCGGCACGTTCGGCTCGGGCGGCGCGTTCGACCCGATGCGGCACGAGCGCGAGGACGGCCTGGCCACGCTGGCGTGGCTGGTGGAGCAGCCGTGGTTCGGCGGCTCGATCGTGCTGGTGGGCGCGAGCTACCTCGGGCACGTGCAGTGGGCCGTGGCCGACAGCCTGCCGCCGCAGGTCAAGGCGATGATCCCGCAGGTTGTCGAGTCGGCGTCGACGCTGGAGTTCCTGCGCGCGGACGGGTTCTCGTTGGAGGCGCCGTTCGCGTGGGCGGTCGCGGTCGCGGGCCAGGAGCGCCGCTTCGCCCGGCTGCGCAACGTGCTCCAGGGCCGCAGGACCCGCCGCGCGCTGACCACGCTCCCGCTCGGTCGCGCCGACGTGGCCGCCACTGGACGCCGCTCGGACTACTTCCAGGACGTCCTGGCCCGCGACGCGGACGACGAGCGGTGGGTCGCGATGGACCACCGGCGCCGGGTGGCGCGAACGACGGTGCCGGTCAGCTCGATCGCCGGCTGGTACGACATCTTCCTGCCCGGCCAGCTGCGCGACTTCCGGGTCCTGCGGGAAGCCGGACGTCCGGCGCGGCTCACCGTCGGGCCCTGGACGCACATGTCCCAGACCGACACCGCGATCCGGGAGGCCCTGGGGTTCGGTCTCGCCCTGGCACGCGGCGAGGAGCCGCCCGAGCGCGCTCCGGTGCGGCTGTACGTGACGGGCGAGGAAGCCTGGCGCGACTTCGACTCCTGGCCGCCGCACGGCTACGAGCCCCGGCGCTTCCACCTCCGGCCCGGCGGCGGGCTGGGCGAGCAGCCTCCCGTCGAGTCGACGCCCGACCGGTACCGGTACGACCCGGCCGACCCGACGCCTGCCGTGGGCGGTGTGCGGCTGGTGTCCGACAGCGGTCCGGTCGACAACACCGCGCTGGAGGCCCGGCCGGACGTGCTCACCTACACCACCGAGCCGCTGGCCGAGGACGTCGAGGTGATCGGCGACGTGACGGCCGAGGTCTGGTTCCGCTCCAGCCTGCCGCACGCCGACGTGTTCGTCCGGCTGTGCGACGTCGACCCGCGCGGCCGTTCGGTGAACGTCTGCGACGGCCTGGTGACCCTGTCCGGCGCGGACGCGACGACCCGCGCCGAGGTCACGCTGTGGCCGACCGCCCACCGCTTCCGGCGGGGGCACCGGGTCCGGGTGCAGGTGTCCAGCGGCGCGTTCCCCCGGTACGCCCGGAACACCGGCACCGGCGAACCGCACGCCACCGCGACCCGGCTCCTGGTCGCCGAGCAGTCCGTCCACCACGACCCGGACCACCCGTCGGCCATCGTCCTGCCCGTCCGGCGGCCGTCGGGCGATTAGCGGTCAGGCGGGCGGCAGCGGGCGGCAGCGGGCGGTCAGGCGGGCGGCGGTCAGGCGGCACGGGCGGCGACGACGAACTCCCGCATGAGCCCGTGGTCCTTGACCCCGCGGCTCGCCTCGATGCCGCTCGACACGTCCACACCCCACGGCCGGGCGCGGCGGACGGCTTCGGCGACGTTGTCCACCCCGAGGCCGCCCGCCAGCAGCCAGTCGCCGTCCGGCCGGGCGCCGTCGAGCGCGGCGAGGTCCCACTGGTGGCCGGAGCCGGCCTGGGGCGAGTCGAGCAGGAGCATCCGCTCGCCGTACGCGCCGACCCGCACGTCGGTGTCCGCCGTCAGCGCGACCGCCCGGACCAGCGGCACCCCGGCCGCCGCCACCTCGTCGAACGCCGCACGCGGGTAGTCGCCGTGCAGCTGCACCGCGCCGATACCGGTCTCCTCGGCGAGCCGCCGCACGTCCGCCGCCGCCACCCCGCGGAACACGCCGATGGACAGCACGTGCGGCGGCACCTCGCGCACCAGCCGCCGCGCGGTCTCGGGATCGACCTGCCGGACGCTCGCGCTGAGCACGAAACCGACCGCGTCGGCGCCCGCGTCCACGGCGGCGGCGACGTCGGCCGCCGTGCGCAGCCCGCACAACTTCACGTACATGCCGCAGACCTTAGCGACGAGCCTCCCGTGCCATCGGAGCCAGGCCAGGTGCCACCGCCGTCCTCACGGCGCGGGGATCAGGCCCTCGTGCCGCACCGTCCACCCGTCGGCGGGGAAGCCGGGGTTCGGCGGGCCGCCCTCCCAGCCCGCCGCCATCAGGGCGACCGCCGCCAGCAACCCGCCGTTGCCCGGCAGGTACACCGGGAGCCACTCGGACTGCCGGTTGTGCCCGTTGGCCAGGTAGCCGTTCTTCGGCGTGTCCATGAGCAGCACGTCCAGCGCGGTCCGGGGCTCGCCCAGGCGGGTCGCGGTCATGGCCATCGCCGGGTAGTCCCAGCCCCACGTGCTCGACCAGTCCCAATCGGACAGCACGTCGTGCAACGTGGCCCGCATGACCCCGTGGTCGACCACACCGGTCTCGGGCACGAGACCCAGCGCGCACAGCATCGACGGGTGGTCCTCGCGCACCGTCCACGGCGGCGTGCCGATCGCGGCGTACCGGCCGGCGCGCACGGTCGGCGGCACGAGGCCGTCCGCCACCGCCGTCCACGACGGCTCCTCCGCCAACCCCGACCACACCCGCCACCGCTGCGCCACCCGCAACGCCCACGCCCAGTACGCCAGCTCGAACGTCGGGTTCACGACCGCCGCCCGGTCGCGGTAGTACGACTCCTGGGCGGGCACGAGCGGCGGCCCGAGCGCGTAGCCACCGCCCGTGGCCACCGCGAAGTCCGCCATGAACGCCGCCGTCTCCAGCACGCACTCGCCGTAACGCGCCACCGCACCGCGATCACCCGACCGGCGCACCAGCTCGGCCAGGTGGATCAGGTGCGGCTGCTGCCACACCAGGAACGCCCCGATCGGGCTGGGGCTCTCCCGCCCGTCCGGCCCGACCTGCTTCGGCCACCGCGCGCCCCGACAACCCTGGCCACGCGCCGTGGCGCGGGCGACGCCCAGGCTGCGCGAGTACCAGCCGAGGCTCCTGGCCAGCAGCGCAGCCCTGCCCCACAACGGGAAGTGCGCGCCGTGCCACCAGTGCATCTCCAGGTGGAACCGGCCGCGCCAGCTGTTCGCCGTCAGCCCGGTCTCGGCCGGCGGCAGCGAACCCGCGCACTGGATGGCCGCGAGGTACTGCGACAGCACGATCCGCCGCTGCAACTCCGGCGCGCGTTCGTCCGCGCTGGAGTCGAGCTCGACCACGCCGCCGGACGACCAGAACCGCGGCCACCAGCGCTCGCTCGCGATCAACGCCTCGGTGAACGCCACCGGCTCGGCGCCGCCGCCGAACCGCACCCCGAGTTCCAGCACGTCGCCGTCGGTCGCCACCACGAACTCGTGCGGCCCGGTCCGCCGCACCGCCGCACCCGCGTTGGCATGGACGCGCACCGAGAACCGGGTCGAGTCGAGCCTGCGGTCGATCCGGACGCCGTCCGCGAGCACGTGCGGCACGCTGTCGTGCCGGTCGGGGCGCTCCCAGTCGGCGGCGTCGTGCCACGACTCCGAGCCGTACGGGAACGCGATCCGCACGGCCAGCCGACCGCCCGCGAGCCCCGGTGACGCGACCCGCACCCCGAGCGCGTCGAGCTCCGGGTGGCAGCACGTGGTCACCCGCACCGGCATCCCCGCCAGCAGGAACGCGCTGGTGATCGTCCCCGTCCACAGGTCGAGCCGTTGCCTCGGCTCGTGCAAGTCGACCGGATCGGGCGACGTCCCGTCGACGACCAGCCCGATCCGGGCCAGGTCCAACCGGTGCGGGTTGGCGCGCAGCCACCGCTGGCCGGGTGTGGCCGCGTCGAAGTCGGCGAGGTCGGCGTACGGCACCCGGCCGCGCGGCGTGTCGTACGAGCGGACGCTGTCGGCGAGGTCCGGCACGTGGCCGGGCGCCGGCACGCTGTGCCAGCCCCACTGCGCCATCGTGCCGAGCAGCGTGCCGCCGTCACCCGCGTACACCTGCGGGAACGTCTGCAACCCGGTCACGTCGACCGTGGCGCACAGCTCGCCGTTGCCCACCGACAGCGGCGACCGCGGGTCGACCCCGGTCACCTCCACGGCGTACCGGTCCACCAGCGCCCTGCGGTCGATCGGGGTCATCAGCCGATCGCCGCGGCGACCTCGTCCACGAACCGCCGTGCCGCGTCCGGCGGGCCGAGCCGGTCGAACAGCACGTCCGAGTTCACCCGCTGGAGGATCTGCACCGTGTCCGTGGACCCGACCGGGCCCGGCACCAGCTCCTCGGTGACCTTGCCGCCGACCTCGTCGATGAACGCCACCTCGACCTCCTGGTGCTCGTCGAGCGAACCGGCGATGCGCTCGCGGATGGCCTCGTTCGCCGGGATGCCGCGGTCCGTGCCGATGGCCGCGCCCGCCGCCGGGTCGTTGACCAGGAACGAGATCAGCTTCGCCGCCGCCTCGGGGTGCTCGGTGGCGGCGTTGACCGTGTAGAGCTGCGAGGCCTGCAACCACATGCCCGGCTGCCCGGCCGTCGACTCACCCGGCGCGCGCAGCATCACCAGCGGCTGGGCGGACGCGGTGCGCAGCGCGGTCAGCCGGTTGCTCCAGTCGAACCGCATCCCCGCGACGCCGCGGCCCATGAGGGTCTGCTCGGGCGCGGACAGGGCCGCCTGCTCGATGGTCACGGTGGCCTGCGGCGTGCTGCCTGCGTCACGCAGCCGTGTCGTCATCCGGAACCACTCCTCGACGCTGCCGGTGCTGATGCCGACCTTGCCGTCGGGAGTGTAGAGCCCTTCGCCGCGTTGCTTGGAGAAGATCTCCAACGTCTCCGGCGCGGTCGGGTCCTCCACGCCGACCGTGCCCTCCGGGGCCTTGTCGGCGAGCTCGCCCGCGATCCGCTCGAAGTCCGCCCACGTCCACTTGTCGTCGTCGGGCAGCGGCACCCCGGCGGCCTGGAAGACCGCCGGGTTGACCACGATCCCGTAGGTGTTCACGCCGGTCGGCACGCCGTACTGGACGCCGTCGAACCTGCCGTTGGCCACCGCGGGCCCGTCCAGCCCGCCCAGGTCGAGCGAGCCGCCCACCTCGGCCAGGTCGAGCAGCGCGCCGCGGCCGCCGTACTCGCGCGGGTACACGCCGCCCATCGTGATCACGTCCGGCGCGTCGTCCGCCGCGACCTGGGTGGCGATCCGGTCGAAGTAGGCGTTGAAGTCGGCGTACTCGCCCTTCACCGCGATGCCGGGGTTCGCGGCCTCGAAGGCGTCGATCGCCTTCTCCGTGGCCTGGGCGCGCTGCTCGTTGCCCCACCACGAGAACCGCAGCTCCACCGGTCCCCCGGCCTCGTCCGGGCCGGACGAGCAGCCCGCCAACGCCAGCGCCGCGACACCGACCAGGCACAGCACCAGTCTCGTCATGACCGCCTCCTCACTTGATGCCCGTCGTCGCGATCCCCTGGGTCAGGTAGCGCTGCCCGGCCAGGAAGAAGCCGAAGATCGGCACCAGCCCGACCACCGACATGGCGAACAGCGGCCCCCACGAGCTGCGGCCCTGACCGTCCACGAAGGTGCGCAGCGCCACCGGGACGGTGTGCAGGTCCTGGTCGGTCAGGAAGATCAGTTGGCTGAAGAAGTCGTTCCAGGTCCAGATGAACGTGAACACGGCCGTGGTGGCCAGCACCGGCGTGCACAGCGGCATCACGATCCGCCAGAAGATCCGCCAGTGGCCGCAGCCGTCGATGCGGGCCGCCTCGTCCAGCTCCGTCGGCAGCGACCGGATGAACTGCACCATCAGGAAGACGAAGAACGCGTCGGTGGCCAGGAACTTCGGCACGACCAGCGGCAGGTAGGTGTTGATCCAGCCCAGCTCGGAGAACAGCACGTACCGGGGCACGATCAGCACGTGGATCGGCAGCATGATCGTGGCCAGCATCATCGCGAACATGACCTTCTTGCCGCGGAACTCCAGCCGGGCGAACGCGTACGCGGCCATCGAGCACGACAGCAGGTTGCCCACCACCGAGGTCACCGCGATGATCGCGGAGTTGGTCAGGTACCGCTGGAACGGCGCACCGAGCGCGGTCCAGCCCTCGACGTAGTTGGCCAGCGAGAACTCGCTCGGCCACGGCGACGGGTCGCGGAAGATCGCGTCGGTCGGCTTGAACGAGCTGGACACCAGCCACAGCAACGGGTGCAGCATCACCACGCCGAGCACGACCAGCAGGCCGTGGCGCAGCGGCGCCGGCAGTCGGCGTTCGCTCCGGAACGGGTCAGTCACCGTAGAACACCCATCGCTTGGCCAGCAGGAAGTTCACCGCGGTCAGCGCCGCGACGATCACCAGCAACAACCAGGCCAGCGCCGAGGCGTAGCCCATCTGGAACGAGCCGAAGCCGCGTTGGTAGAGGTACAGCGTGTAGAAGAGCGTCTTGTCGGACGGACCGCCCGTGCCGCCGCTGACCACGAACGCCTGCGTGAACGCCTGGAACGCGCCGATCAGCTGCAGCACCAGGTTGAAGAAGATGATCGGGGTCAGCAACGGCACCGTGACGTGCCGGAACCTGGCCCACCGGCCCGCACCGTCCACTGTGGCCGCCTCGTAGTACATGGCCGGTATCTGGCGCAGGCCGGCCAGGAAGATCACCATCGGCGCGCCGAACGTCCACACGTTGAGCAGCACCAGGGTGCCCAGCGCGAAGTCCGGGTGCGCGATCCAGCCGACGCCGTGGACCCCGACCAGGGCCAGCAGGTCGTTGACCAGGCCGTCGGTGCCGAACATCTGCCGCCACAGGATGGCGATCGACACGCTGCCCGCCAGCAGCGACGGCAGGTAGTAGACCGAGCGGTAGAACGCCAGGCCGCGCAGGCCCCGGTCGAGCAGCAGGGCGAGGCCCAGTGCCACGGCCAGTTGCAGCGGCACGGAGACGAACACGTACCGGAACGTCACGCCGAGCGAGTTCAGCAGGCGTTCGTCGCCGACCATCCGGGTGTAGTTGGCCAGGCCCGTCCACTTCGGCGGGCGCAGCAGCGAGTAGTTCGTGAACGAGAGGTAGAGCGAGGCCAGGATCGGACCGATGGTGATCGTGACCATCCCGATGATCCACGGCGCCAGGAACGAGTAGGCCGCCCGGCCGTCGCGGCGGCGCAGGTTGCCCTTGGTCCGGGAGTCGGCCATGCGTCCTCCTCGGCGAGGTCGCGCGCCGAGGCGGCCCGGCGCCACAGTCGGGAAACCGCTTTCTTCCGCGAGGACCTGTCTACCATCCAGCGCGCATTCCCTTGCCCAGCTTCGATAATTTGCGCAATGTTCAGAAAAGGAGGCGTTGGCGTTGCGGGCTCGGCGGCTGGATCAAAATGGAGAACTTCACCACCGGCTACCCGGCCAGGGAATCGTTGCAGCGCGCGGGTTGCGGTCGGCGTTGGGCGAGGAGGGGTACCGCCGCTTCTCCGACCGGTTCCTGGACGACTTCTTCGGGCCCGAGGACGCGCGCGACCGGCTCATCGGGCGGTGCGCGGAGCAGGGCATCTACACGATCCTGGACCTGCACGCGTTGCCCGGCGCGCAGAACCAGCACTGGCACAGCGACAACCCGATGCACCGAGCGCAGTTCTGGGTGCACCGGCCCTTCCAGGACCGGGTCGTGCACCTGTGAGAGGCGATCGCCGCCCGTTACGCGAACCGGCCGGAGGTGGCGGGCTACAACCCCGTCAACGAGCCGGCCGACCCGACCGGCGAGGTGGTCGGCCCGTTCTACCGGAGGTCGGAGCGGGCGATCCGGGCGGTGGACTCGCGGCACGTGCTGTTCCTCGACGGCCACCGCTGCTCGACCGATTTCCCGGTGATCGACGAGCCCTTCGCCGACGCGGTGTACAGCGCGCACGACTACGCCCTGCCCGGGATCGCGCGGGACGGCCGGTACCCGGGCACGACGCGTGGCGAGTTCTTCGACCGGGGTGTCGTGGAGCAGACTTTCCTGCGGCGCACGGAGTTCATGCGGTGCACCGGCACACCGAGCTGGATCGGCGAGTTCGGCCCGGTACTACACCGGGGACGAGTCGATCGACGCGTCACCCGGCCCGATTGCGCCTACCTGCGCCGCGTCGCGCCGGTGTTGGCGAAGAAGGCCCGGCTGGGCGCGGACGTGTGGAGTGGCGACGACCGCGGCGTCCGCCACGTCCTCGGACCGCTCGAGGAGCTGTTCGACCGGGAGTTCCCCACCTTCGACCCGTACCCGTGGGGCCGACGGCCGTGGGTGAACACGCTGGTGCGCAACATCCTCTTCGCCGAACCCCAGGTCGACGACTTCGGCCGCTGCTTCGCCGAGACCTCTGTCCCCTGATCGTTTGCCTTGGACCCCCATCCACCTCCCTTCACCGTGACCGGCACTACTGCGGGTCGCCGCGATGCCGTCCCAATCGCGATACTGGACCCGTGACCGCGAGAGAGCCCCGCCTGGAGATCGAGTACTGCACGCAGTGCCGGTGGCTGCTGCGCGCCGGGTGGACCGCGCAAGAGCTGCTGACCACCTTCACCACCGAGCTGGGCGAGGTCGCCCTCGTCCCCGGCACGGGCGGTGTTTTCGACGTCCGGATCGACGGCGAGACCCTGTGGTCCCGCAAGGCCCAGAACGGCTTCCCCGACTTGGCCGTGCTGAAGCAGCTCGTCCGCGACCGAATCGCCCCCGACCGCAACCTCGGACACACCGACCGCCACCGGAAAGCGCCACCCCAGTAGGTCAGGGCTCGACGGGGCGGCGGCGGTGCGGTGAGTCGGCGGCGGTGCGGCAGGTCAGCGGTTGCGGTCGGCGGTTGCGATGGGTCAGCAGGTCAGGAGGTCGGCAGCTCTGCGGGCCCAAGTCCCACACCTCAGACTCGCCACCCGGTCGGCCCCACGACCGATCAGGCCGCGAGCCGGTCGGACACACCACGGTGAGACCCGCCATCCGTCATGCCCCGCCGCTCAGGCCCGCGACACAGCAGGCACACCACCGGCCCCGCCCGCGACCGAGCAGGCACATCGCCCGCCAGGCTGCCACGCGGTGAGACCCGCCACCCCGCCAGGCGCGCCACTCGTCAGGTGCGCCGCCGGTCGGCCCCACCGCCGAGCAGGCGCGCCGCCGGCCAGGACCGAACCCGCCCGGCACGCCACCGGTCGCCCGTGACCGGTCAGGCGCATGACCGGTCAGGCGCGTGAACGGTCAGGGGGTGGTAAGTAGGCGGCGACCTCGGCCAAGGCGTCCAGCGTCTCCGGTTCGAGGTGGCCGGCCGCCGGTTCGGCTTCGGCGATGGTGATGGTGCTGCCATCGGTGTCGGTGCCGTAGTGGTGGCCGGTGAACGCGATGTCGGCCAACCCGAGCAACGACGCCCCGAGCGGCCGGATGTCGCCGCTGCCATGGCGGTCCTCGATCCGCTTGAACGCCCGCACGTCACGCGCGCTCCGGAAACCGACCCAGGCCACCGACACCACCGCGTTGTTGCCGCTCCCATCCCCGACCGCGATCACCATCCGGTCCAGCGAAGTGCACGGCGTGCGGGTGAAGAACTCCCGGACCTCACCGTGTGACGCCGACAGGCACTCCACCTGCTGCCGCACCCTGTCGTCCAACCTCCGCATCCCCATCCGCTGCCACGCGCCGTCACGATCACCCCGCTTCGCCGCCCTCTGCCCGTCCACCTTGCGCGCGGCCACGCCGGGCGACCCCGCCGAACTGCCCGCGCTCGACCCCAGCAGTCCGCCCCCGCCGGCCACGCCCGCGGAACCGACCAGGCCCAGCACCAGCACCCCGGCCGCCACCACGGCCCCCGCACCCCCCTTCTTGCCGTTGATCGGCCTGACCCGGCCCTGCCCGTCGGTGTAGAAACCCGGTGCCATCACTCGCTCCCCCGCTCGGTCGGTATCCCCGATCGGCAAGCTATCGACGGGCACCGACAATTCCGGCCCCTTCTCCGACCTGGTCACCCGATCGAGCGACACAGAAAACGGGGCCCCGCGCGCGAACGCGGGGCCCCGTCCTCAGTGGAGCGTGGTTCAGCTGGTCGGGAAGTTGTCCGTCGTGCTGATCCGGCTCTTGAGCAACGCGCCGGACTCGGTGAGCACACCGCTGCTGGAGTAGTCACCGCCGTTGCACGTGCCCGGGCGCAGCGCGGCGCTGCTCTCGTTCGCGTCCGAGTACGTCCAGTTCGCGTAACCGATCTTGAGCTGGTCCAGCAGGTCCAGCCAGGCGACGGTGCTCGCCCGGTCGAACGTGCCGCCACCGGTGGCCAGCACCGTGCCGAACTCCGTCACGAAGAGCGGCAGCCGCTGCGCGGCACGGCTGACCGCGGCGCGGTAGTTGTCCTTGTGGCTCGCGGCGTAGAAGTGGAACGCGTACATGATGTTCGTGGCGTTGACCGGGTTGTTGATGACCTCGGTCTCGCTGGAGCCCTCCGACACGCCCAGCGACGACCAGGCGCGCGTGCCGACGATGACGACGGCGTCCGGGTCGGCCGCGCGGATCACCGGGATGACCTGCTCGGCGTAGCTCTTGATCGACGCCCAGCTCACGCCGTTCGGCTCGTTCGCGATCTCGTAGATCACGTTCTTCTTGCTCGCGTTGCGCTGCGCGACGGCGGCGAAGAAGGTCTTGGCCCGCTCCAGGTTGAAGTTGGGGTCACCCGGGGTGAGGATGTGGAAGTCGATCATCGCGTATATCCCGCGCGCCTCGGCCATGTCGACCAGGCTGTTGACGCGGCTGGTGAACCCGGACGGGTTGGTCTCGTAGCCCTGTTCCTGCACGTACATCGCGATGCGGAACAGGTCGGACTTCCAGTCGGTCGCCAGCGCGTTGAGCGAGTTGTTGTTGTAGCACTTGTCGAACCACTGGATGCCGTGCGTGCTCATGCCGCGCAGCTGGATCGGCCGGTTGTACTGGTTGCACAGGTTGACGCCGCAGACCCGCAGCTGGCCGTTGATCTCGACGGGGGTGCGGCCGACCGGCGGGTTCGTGGTCGACGTCGTCGTGGTGGTCGTCGTGGTCGTGCCCGTGGTCGAACCGGTGCAGGCGACGCCGTTGAGCGCGAACGACGTGGGCGTCGGGTTGCTGCCCGAGTACGCGCCGACGAACCCGAGGTCGGTCGACGCGCCGGTGGACAGCGTCCGGTTCCAGTCGACGTTGGTCGCGGTGGCCGTGGAGCCCGACTGGGTCCACGTGGCGTTCCAGCCCTGGGTGACCCGCTGGGAGCTGTTCGGGAACGCGACGGTCAGCGACCAGCCGCTGACGGGGTCGCCGAGGTTGGTGACCTTGACGCTGGCCTGGAAGCCGCCGGACCACTGGCTCGTCACGGCGTAGTCGACCTTGCAGCCCTGGGCGGCGGCCGCGGCGTTCGGCAACATCGTCGCCGCTGAGCCGAGGGCCACCGCGCAAGCGGCAAGCACTGCGGTGGAGCGCTTCACTGAGCCCCTCCTCATCTCGAAGGATGTCTGGGAGCGCTCCCAGACCCGCCGGGAACGTACACCCGGATGGGTGCGCGCGTACAGAGGGCGTCTCACACAATGACATCCCGCCGTGACGCTCCGTGTCGCCGACTCGCCGCTCGGCCACCGCCGACCAGCGGGATCAAGGCCGGGGAAGCGCCCCCCGGAGGCAGGCCACCCGGAGCGCGGTGGCGAGGTCGGCGGTGGCCGGTCGGCAGGCCAGGCGAGGGGGCAGGTCCACGGTCACCGCACCCCCTCCACCGCCTGAGCGCACCGACGGCACTCGCGGGCCGACGCCGCGACCGTGCCGTGCGCCGCGGTGGCCAGCACGCCGGCGATCGCGGTCAGCGGCCAGTCGGTCGACAGCGCCGCGGTGACGCCCAGCGCGACGGCGGCGAGCGCCATGCCCACCGCGGCGGCGGACGCCGTCCACGCCACGGCCAGCGGCAGCCGGTGCGGCGTGGGCAGCATGCGGGTGAGCGGACCGGTGGCCACCAACGCCGTCACCGCGAGCAGGCCGGCGGCGGTGGCCAGCGCGGCCAGGTGGACGGCGAGCGCGCCCAGTCGCCAGTCGCCGGCGGCGCCCACGAGCAGTTGGCACACCACGAGGACCGGCACGGTGACGGCGGCGGCGCGGGCGGTGCGGCGGGTCTGGGCGATGGTGAGCTCGCGCTGGAACGACGGCGCGATCTCGTCCGCCGCGCCGAAGTCGCGCACCGCCTGACGGGCCGCCTGGTCCTGCGGCACGCCGAAGCGGGTCTGCGCCTCCACCGCGTCGACCAGGCCGTCGCGCACCTCGCGCATCATCGCGGCCTTCGCCCGCGCCGGGCCGTGCAGGGACGCGGCCAACGCCTCCAGGTAGTCCTCGACCGGCTGCGCGGCGCTCACGTGGCGTGCCCCGTCGACGGGGTCAGGTCGAGCACGGCGCCGATCGTGGCGGTGAAGTCCCGCCACGTCGACCGCGCGTCGGCCAGGCCGCGCCGACCGGCGTCGGTGAGCTCGTAGCAGCGCCGGGGCCGGTCGGCCACGGGCTGCCAGCGGCTGCGCAGCAAACCCAGCCGTTCCAACCGGTTCAACGCCGGGTAGACGGTGCCGGTGCGCAGTTCGAGCGCACCGCCGCTGCGCCGCTGGACCGCGGTGATGACCGCGTAGCCGTGCAGCGGTCCCGGTTCGAGCACCGCGAGCAACATCGCGTCCAGGTGCCCGCGCACCGCGTCCGCCTTCATGGGTTGGCAGCCTACACACCATCTAGGTAGGTGTGGTACCTATTGGCAGCCGACGTATGTTGTCTGTCTACGTACCAAGGAGCCCTGGTGACCAAGCTGCTGCTCTCGGTCCACGTGATCGCCGCGATCCTCGCCGTCGGGCCGATCGCCGTGGCCGCCTCGCTGTTCCCCCGCTTCGCGCGCGAGTCGCCGACCGGCGTCGCCGCGTTCCTGCACCGGACGTGCCGCACCTACACCGTCGTCGGCGTCGCCGTGCCGGTCTTCGGCGTCGCCACCGGCGCGAGCCTCGGCGTGCTCGGTGACGCGTGGCTGCTGGTGTCCGTGCTGCTGACGGCGGTCGCGGCGGGCCTGCTGGCGTTGGCGATCCTGCCCGCGCAGCGGCGGGTGCTCGACGGCGCGACCGGTGCGGCGAAGCGGCTCGCCATGACGACCGGCGTGTTCAACCTGCTGTGGGCGGTCGTGGTCGTGCTGATGATCGTGCGCCCCGGCTCCACGACGGGGGCGTGACGTGCGATGGAAAAGCCCGGTGCGGTGGCCGGGTGGGCCACCGCACCGGGCTGTCCGCTACGCGATCAGCTCGCGGCGCAGGTCGGCGTGATGCCCGACGCCGAACCGGTGCCCTGGAAGCCGAACTCGGTCGACATCCCGGCCGGGACGCTGCCGTTGTAGCTGACGTTGCGCCACTGGACGGTGCCCGTGTTGCCGCTGCGATCGGCGCTCCACGCGTTGGTGACCGACACGCCGGACGGCAGGTTGGTCGTGACCGTCCACCCGTTGATCGCCGACGATCCGGCGGTGACCTTCACCGTGGCGACGAACCCACCGTTCCAGGAGTTCAGCGACACCGAAGCGGTGCAGCCACCCGGGCCGGGGATCGTGGTGGTGGTCGTCGTCGTGGTGGTCGTGGTGGTGGTGTCGGTCGTGGTCGTCGTCGTCGACGTGGGCACGGTGGTGCCGCCGCTGTTGAGGGCGTTGAGGGTGGAGGTGTAGGCGGGCTTCTTGTTGCCGGAGCCGTCGAACAGCAACGGGGTGCCCGAGGCGCGCCACGAGTCGGTGTCGCGGATGCCCCACACGGTGATGCCGGTGCAGCGGGCGACCGCGAGGCACGCCTTCACGACGCGCTCGTAGTTGGAGGCCTGCGCGGAGCCGGAGCCCTCGATGTCGAGCTCGGTGATCTGCACGTCCACGCCGAGGTTGGCGAAGTTCTGCAGCGTGGTCTGGTAGTTGCTCGGCACCGGGCTCTGGCTGTTGAAGTGCGACTGCAACCCGACGCAGTCGATCGGCACGCCGCGGGACTTGAAGTCCTGGACCATCCGGTAGACGGCCTGGGTCTTGGCGTGGGTCCAGTCGTCGGTGTTGTAGTCGTTGTAGCAGAGCTTCGCGCCCGGGTCCGCCGCCCGCGCCGCCCGGAACGAGGCCTCGATCCAGTCGTTGCCGGTGCGCTGGAGGTTGGAGTCACGACGCGCACCCGAACTACCGTCCTGGAACGCCTCGTTCACCACGTCCCACGCGTAGATCTTGCCGCGGTAGTAGGTGGCGACCTGGGTGACGTGGTTGAGCAACGCGGACCGCAGCGCACTGCCCGACATGCTCTGCATCCACCCCGGCTGCTGCGAGTGCCACGCCAGGGCGTGGCCACGCACCCGCATGCCCTGACTGCGTGCGTGGTTGACGATCCGGTCCCCGTTGGTGTAACTGAACCTGTTCTGCTGCGGCTCAGTCGCGTCCATCTTCATCTCGTTCTCGGCCGTCACCATGTTGAACTCACGGTTCAGGATCCCCATGTACGTGGAGTCGCCCATCCTGCCCGCGGCGACAGCCGTGCCGAAGTAGCGGCCCGACTCGGCCGCGGAGGCGCCGAGAGTGGTCCCGGCGCTGGCCGACGTCGCCAGGAGCACCGCGGCACCCGTGGTGGCGGTGACCAACGTCGACACGAGTGCCGCTCGCAACACTGACCTCGATGTCAGCTTCATGTTTGCACCTTCTGGGAGCACCTGCGGGTTCGGCAGGTGGTGGTTGGGTTGCTCGGGCGACCCGGACCGCCGGAGCGGGGTGATCCGGATCCGCACACTTGGCGAGGGAGGGCCCGGTGCCACGGGATTCCTCCACGCCAACGACAGTTCGTTGAGTTCGGTCCTCCAGAGCGTGCGCGGCGCAGGCCGGAACCGTCGGGGGCGGCACCCGACCGCGTCCGGCCTGAAACTTTTAGAAGTATTAACCGAAACAGATAGGTCTGGCAAGCACCGAAAATCGGCAGCCTTTCGGGCCTGCGCAGGCTCCGACCTGGCCGTCGACCAGGTCATCAGGCACCCGAACTCAGCCGAAACGGTTCACCGCAGCCCGACCTCCTGGCCCATAAACCCTGTTGAGACACCATATGGCGGCCCTCTGAACCGATACCGGCCGCCGCCATCCGACACCGGGTGCCATATTCGGCCAACTTCGAAACTGTTCGAAAGAAGATTCGCAACTTTATCGGTCCGCGTGGTCCGATTACCGGCAGTCGGATTACGCCGATCGCACCTGTGCCGACCCGTTCGGCCGCACCGCTACAGCGGCCAACCCGTGTACGCCTCGGCGAGATGCGTGGCGGCGGCCGTGCTGGAGGTGACCAGTTCCAACTCGCCCAGCTGCCGCTTCACGTCGAACGGCGAGCCGGCCGGGTCCGTGTGCAGCATCGACGTCATCCACCACGAGAAGTGCTGCGCCCGCCACACCCGGCGCGCCGCGGTCGGGCCGTAGGCGTCCAACGACTCGGTGGACCCGGCGCCGAAGTACTCCTCCAACGCGCGGGCGAGCACGACGACGTCCGCCACCGCGAGGTTGAGTCCTTTCGCGCCGGTGGGCGGCACGACGTGCGCGGCGTCCCCCGCCAGGAACAGCCGGCCGTGCCGCATCGGCTCGCACACGTAGCTGCGCATCGGGATCACGCCCCGGTCGAAGATGCGGCCCTCCGCCAGGCCGAACCCGTCGCCCGCGACCCGCGCGTTCAGCTCGGCCCAGATCCGGTCGTCGCTCCAGTCCTCGGCGCGCTCGTCGGGGTCGCACTGGAAGTACATCCGCTGCACCTGCGGCGTCCGCGTGCTGATCAGCGCGAACCCGCGTTCGGAGTGGGCGTAGACGAGCTCCTTCGAGGACGGTGGCGCCTCGGCCAGGATGCCGAACCACCCGAACGGGTAGGCGCGGAAGTAGTCGGTGCGCTCGCCGTCCGGGATGGAGCGCCTGCTGACGCCCGACGAGCCGTCGCACCCGGCGATCACGTCGCAGCGCAGCTCCACCGGCGTGCCGTCGGCGTCGGTGAAGGAGATGACCGGCTCGTCGGACGTGACGCCGTGCAGCGCGACGTCGCTCGCCTCGAACCGGATGTCGGCCCCGGCCGCGAGCCGTGCCGCGATCAGGTCCTTGAGCACTTCGTGCTGCGGGTAGAGCCACACCGCCCGGCCGGTGAGCCCGGCGAAGTCGATCCTGTGGCCCTGGCCGCCGAACCGCAGCTCGATCCCCTCGTGCCGCGCGCCCTCGGCCAACGCACGCGCGCCGACACCCATGGCGGACAGCAGCTCCACCGTGCCCTGCTCCAGCACGCCGGCGCGGATCGTCTGCTCGATCGCCGCACGGCTGCGCGTCTCGACGACCACGGAGTCGATGCCGCGCTCGGCCAGCAGGTGGGACAGCACCAGGCCGGCGGGGCCCGCGCCGACGATTCCGACTCTTGTTCGCATGGGTCAACCCAAGGGCGGCGTGCGACCGTTCGCCAGGATCGACTTCCACTGGGTGAAAGTCGCGGCGATTCCGCGCCGGCCGGGCGGATACGTTCGGTGTCCGGCGTTCGAAGGAGGACCTGCATGGCGGTCAACCGCGACGCGCCCCGGCGCTCGATGGCCGGGCGGGCGCTGGCGCTGCTCGGCGTGTTCGACGCCGAGCACCCGCGGCTCACGCTGACCGAGCTCGCGCGGCGCGCGGACCTGCCGTTGGCGACGGTGCACCGGTTGGCCCGCGAGCTGGTGTCGTGGGGCGCGCTGGAACGTGACGCGGACGGGGGCTACAGCATCGGCCTGCGCCTGTGGGAGGCGGCGACGTTGGCGCCGGTGGCCGGTCGGCTGCGGGAGGTCGCGCTGCCGTTCATGCAGGACCTCTACGAGGCGACGCGCGAGAACATCCACCTCGCCGTGCACGACGGCTTCGACGCGCTGTACGTGGAGAAGCTCTCCGGCCACCGCTCCGTGCCCATCATCTCCCGGATCGGCGCCCGGCTGCCGCTGCACGCGACGGGCGTCGGCAAGGCCCTGCTCGCCCGCGCAGACCCGGAGTTCGTGCGCCGCTACCTCGCCCGGCCGCTGCGCCGCCACACCCGGTACACGATCACCGAGCGGGCGCGGCTGGCGCGCGACCTGCGTGCCACGGCGGAACGCGGGTACGCGCTGACCAACGAGGAGATGACGCTCGGCTCGTGCTCGGTCGCCGTCGCCATCCCGGCGGACGGCCACGAGCCGCCCGGCGCGCTGGGCATCGTGGTCCGCTCGGTGCGCACCGACCTGCACCGCCTCGTGCCGGACCTGCGTGCGGCGGCGGACGCGATCGCACGGCGGCTGGACGACCTGGCGCAACGCGGGGTGTGGACGTAGGACGCGCGGGGTCAGGGGACGGCGACCGAGCTGAGGTCGCGGGTGCCGGTCTCCTTCAACGCCAGCACGCACACCACGGTCAGCAGGCAGAACGCGGCGATGGTCGACGAGATGAGCGTCAACCCCTGCCCATCGGTCGCCCGCTGGATCTCGGCGAACAACAGCGGCGCGATCCCCGCGCCCAGCCCGGCGACCTGGTAGCCCAGGGACGCGCCCGTGTACCGGTTCTCCGTGCTGAACAGCTCGCTGTAGAGAGCCGCGAGCGGCCCGTACATCATCGGGTGGATCACGCCCTGGCCCAGCACCAGCGCCACGGTCAGCAGCACCGTGTCACCGCTGTCCACCAACGGGAACAGCACGAACGCGTACACCGCCATCGCGATCGCGCCCGCCACCACGACCGGCCGCCGGCCGAACCGGTCCGACGCCGCCGCGAACCCGAGGATGCCCACGACGGCGCAGGCGGAGGACAGCGTGAGCGCGTTGAGCACGGTCTGCCGCGCGTGACCGGCCGCCACGCCGTGTGCCAGGACGAACGTCGTCAACGTCGACTGCGCCACGAACGCGGCCAGCCCCACACCGATGCCCAGCAGCAGCACGCGCGGGTGGTTGCGCAGCACCTCGACCACGGGCGCCCGCCGCTTGACGCCCGCGTCCAGCACCGCCTGGAACGCCGGTGTCTCGTCGACCCGGTGCCGCACGAACAACCCGACGCCGAGCAGCACGATGCTGAGCAGGAACGGGATCCGCCAGCCCCAGTCCAGGAACGCCCGTTCGCCCACCAGCGCGGCGGTCGCCGTCAGCGCCAACGTCGACAGCACCATCCCGCACGGCGCGCCGGCGTTGGTGAACCCGGCCCACAGCCCGCGCCTGCGGGTGGCGTGCTCGGCGGACATCAGCACCGCGCCGCCCCACTCGCCGCCGACCGCGATGCCCTGCACCACGCGCAGCGCGACCAGGCCGACCGGCGCGAGCCAACCCACCTGGGCGTAGGTGGGCAGCAGTCCGATGAGGAAGCTGGCCACGCCCATCAACGTCATGGTCAGCACGAGCATCCGCTTGCGGCCCAACAGGTCGCCGAAGTGTCCGAACAGGACCCCGCCGAGCGGGCGGGCCAGGTAGCCGGTGGCGAACGTGCCGAAGCTCGCGATGGTGGCCACGAGCGGGTCGAGGGAGGAGAAGAAGACCTTGTTGAACACCACGGCGGACGCGGTGGCGTAGAGCAGGAAGTCGTAGTACTCGATCACGCTGCCGACGAAGCTCGACGCGACGGCGCGGCGGAGTTGGACGTTGGGTGCGTTCGGCGTGGTCGACATGGTGGTGGCCCCCTCAGGGGTAGTGCCGGTACACGGCGCGCGCGACGCACGCCGGCTTGTCCGAGCCGTCGATCTCGACGGTGAAGTCCAGCACCAGCTGGACGCCGTCGCCCGCGACCTCGTCCGCCGAAGCGACGCGGCCCGCGAGCCTGATCTTGTCCCCGACGCGCACCGGGCTGGGGAAGCGCACCTTGTCCAGCCCGTAGTTGACGCTCATCCGGACGCCGTCGACCGCCAGCAACTCCCCGAACATAGGGATGATCAGCGACAACGTGAGGTAGCCGTGCGCGATGGTCGTGCCGAACGGTCCCGCGGCCGCCCGCTCGGGGTCGACGTGGATCCACTGGTGGTCGTCGGCGGCGTCGGCGAAGGCGTCGACCCGGTCCTGGGTGATCTCGCGCCACCCGGTGTGCCCGAGGTCGTGCCCGGCCAGCGCGAGGAGTTCCGACGCTCCGGTGACGGTGGTGGTCATGTGCGCTCCGAGTCCGTGGTGTCGAGGCCGAGCAGCCTGGCCGCGTTGTGCTTGAGGATCTTGGGGCGGACGGCGGGCTTGAGGTCGAGCGCCTCCAAGTCCGCCAGCCAGCGGTCCGGCGTGATCACCGGGTAGTCCGAGCCGAAGAGCACCTTGTCCTGCAGGAGTGAGTTCGCGTAGCGGACGAGCTGCGGCGGGAAGTACTTGGGCGACCACCCGGACAGGTCGATGTGCACGTGCGGCTTGTGCGTGGCCACCGCCAACGCCTCGTCCTGCCACGGGAACGACGGGTGCGCCAGGATGATCCGCAGCTCCGGGAAGTCCACGGCCACGTCGTCCACCAGCACGGGGTTCGAGTGCTTCAGGCGGATGCCGCCACCACCGGGCAGGCCCGCGCCGATCCCGGTCTGCCCGGTGTGGAACAGGGCGGGCACGCCGAGTTCCTCCATGACCTCGTACAACGGGTACGCCATGGGGTCGTTCGGCGCGAAGCCCTGGAGGCTGGGGTGGAACTTGAAACCGCGCACACCGTGCCGCTCGACCAGCGCGCGCACCTCCCGCGCGCCCGCGCGGCCCTTCCACGGGTCGACGCTCCCGAACGGGATCAGCACGTCGGAGTGCTCGGCGCAGTTCTCCGCGACCTCCTCGTTCGAGATGCGCGGGTGGCCGGTGGCGTGCTCGGCGTCGACGGTGAAGACGACCGCCGCCATCCGCCGTTCCCGGTAGTACGCCGCGGTCTCGTCGACGGTCGGTTGGCGGTGGCCGTGCGCGCCGAAGTACGTGGCCGAGGCGGCCAGCAGTTCGGGGCTCAACGAGGGGTGGCCGTCCCTCGACACCTCGGCGTGCGTGTGCACGTCGATGGCCACGAGCTCGTCCAGGGCGAGGACCACGTCAGGCCTCCGGCGGTGTCGGCGCCGGGATGCCGAAGGTCTCCGGTTCCGCGCCGACGCCGCTCGCCCACGACTCGGCGATGGCGTCCGCGGTCCACCCGCCGTCGGCGAGCGCCACCGCCTTCTCGCGGGGGTGCGCCCAGAGGGTGAGCCGGTCGCCGCCGATGCCGATGGCCTGGCCCGTGATCCGCCGTGCCGCGTCGGAGGCCAGGAAGACGATCAACGACGCGACGTCCTCCACCGTGCCGAGGCCCTCGTCGCGGCGCAGCCAGTCCGGGAACGGCACGCCGGTGCGCTCGGCCTCCTCGATGACGGGCGCGAACGCCGGGATGGTCCGGGTCATCTCGGTCGCGGCGACCGGCACCACGGCGTTGACCGCGATGTCCGCGCGGGCCAGCTCCAGCGCCCACGTGCGGGCCATCGCGACGATGCCCGCCTTCGCCGCCGCGTAGTTGGTCTGCCCGAAGTTGCCGCGCTGACCGGCGGGCGAGGAGATCAGCACCAGGCTGCCGCCCCGACCCTGCTCCCGAAGATGGATCGCGGCCGCGCGGGCGCAGGTGAACGTGCCGCGCAGGTGCACGTCGACCACCGCGTCGAAGTCGTCGTCGGACATCTTCCACAGCACGCGGTCGCGCAGGATGCCGGCGTTGGCGACCAGGACGTCGAGCCCGCCGAACTCCTCGACGGCGGTCGCGACCAGCCGGTCCGCGGTCGAGGTCGGACCGACCGGCGCGACCACGGCGACCGCGCGTCCTCCGTCGGCCGCGATCGTCTTCACCACCGCGTCCGCGGCCTCCGCGTCCACGTCGTTGACCACGACCGCCGCGCCCGCCCGCGCCAAGGCTTCCGCGTACGCCCGGCCCAGACCACGGCCACTGCCGGTGACCACCGCGACCTTTCCCAGCAACTCCATGCCGGCGAACATACGGCACTTTTGTGACGGCGGTCCAGAGTCTGCCCAACATTGGGGTGTGGAGGTGGGGTGGGATCGGTGTGGCGGCGCGGCGGCGCGGGGTGAGTTCGGCTCGATTTGACATGGGGCCCTTACGGGCACTCCAGGCAGGCCAAAGCCGGCAGGCCCGGCGGGGAAAAGCGTCCCGCCGGG
>NZ_JBFAMT010000068.1:0-41936 GCF_040656635.1 Actinosynnema sp. NPDC049800
GCGGTTGGCTGCGGCTGGCCGCCGTGCCGCCGCACGTGGGGCGGGTGTTCGAGCGGACGGACCAGGATCGGCTGTTTCCCCGCTACCCGGACGCGGCGCGCGCGGCGGAGGCGGTGCTGGCGGCAGAGGACGCGGTGGGCCAGGCGCGGTGGACGGCGTTCCGGGTGCTGCGGGAGGTCGAGGACCGGGCGCGCGGCGAGCGGCGGTCCGCATTGCGGCGGATCGGCCGGTTGGTGCGCAAGGGGCGGTTCGCCGAGGCCCGCACGGCGCTGGCTGCAGCGCCGAACCCCGTGGTGGTCGCGCTGCCGATCGAGGAAGCGCCCGTAGCGCTGGTGGCGGGATCCGCGAGGACCGAGGCCGACGGCGGACCGGCCGCGGTGCTGGTCGTCGGCCCGGAGGCCGGCGAGGACGCGGGCCCGTCGACGGCATCGGACAACGCGGAGGTCGATGCGGCGTTGGCGGCCGCCGAGGACGCCGCGACCCGGCACGACGCGCTGCTCGTCGAGTACGCGGCCCGGTTCGAGGCGGGCCGGGAGGCCGCCGCCGAGGTGCTGCGGGCCGTCAGCGGGGACGCCAGGTTCCGCGAAGCCGTGGCCTGGCAGAACCCCCGTGCCCTCCAGACCGCCGTCGACGCGTTGCACCGGGCGTTGTCCGGCGAACGCTCCGCGTCCCGCAACGTCGACTACCGGCGCTGGGAGCACACCGTCGTCAGCTACCTGCAGCGCTACTGCGCCAAGAACGACACCATCGGGTTCTTCGGGCCGGTCGGGTGGGCGAGGATCGAGGACGGCGCGCCCGCCGCGATCACCGCGAGACCCGGGCCCGACCTGATCGCCTCGCGCACCACCTACCTGGAGAACTGGGCCGTCCAGCAGCTGGCCGAGGCGTTGACCACGGACGCCGTGCGGCCGTGGGCGGTGCCGAGGCGGATGCCCTTCGTGGACGTCGTGGGCGACACCATGCACGTCCCGATGACCGATCCGGTGCGGCTGCCCGCGGCGGACGCGGCCGTGCTCGCCGCCTGCGACGGCCTGCGCCGCGCACCCGAGATCGCGCTCGACCTCGACCTGCCGCTCGACGGGGTGCTCGCCACCCTCGAACGGCTGCGGCAGGCCAAGCGGATCGCGTGGACCCTGGAGGTGCCGCCGGAGGCGTTGGTGCCGGAAACCGCTCTGCGCGAGCAGATCGCGGCCATCGGCGACCCGGAGGTCCGCGCCGGGGCCGAGCGGGCGCTCGACCGGATCGAACGGGGACGCGACGCGGTCGCCGCCGCCGTCGGCGACCCGGACCGGCTGGTGCGCGCCATCGACGGGTTGCACGAGACGTTCACCGCCATCACCGGCACGGCGGCCGTGCGTCGACCGGGCCTCTTCTACGCCGGTCGCACGGTGGTGCACGAGGAGTGCCGGCGCGACCTCGACGTCACCCTCTCCCCCGCGCTGGTGGAAACGCTCTGGACGCCGCTGTCGCTGGTGTTGGAAGCGGCGCGGTGGTTCACCTCCGCGGGCTCCGCGCTGTACGGGCGGGCGTTGCGCGAGGTGTACCGGGAACGGGTCGCGGCCACCGGTTCGGACCGCGTGCGGCTGGCCGACTTCTGGCTGTGGGCCAACGACACGATCTTCCGCCTCGACGAACGGCTGATCGGCAGGCTCGTCCGGGCCCTGCAGGACCGCTGGGCCAAGGCCCTCGGGCAGGCGCCGGCCGGGCGCGAGGCCCACTACCGGGTGAGCGACGTGCGGGACGCCGTGCTCAAGGCGTTCGCCGCGCCCCGGCCGGGGTGGCGCGGCGCGGTCCAGCACAGCCCCGACGTGCTGATCGCCGCACGGGACGAGGACGCGATCCGGGCGGGCGACTACCGGTGGGTGCTCGGCGAGGTGCACCCCGGCGTGAACACCATGCGGTCGGCGTTGTTCGTGTCCCAGCACCCCGACCCGGCCCAGCTGCGCGCGGCGATGCGGCACGACATGGCCGGGCCGCGGATCGTGCTGGCCACGACGCGCGAGGAAGGCGGCACGCCGCAGCGGCTCGCCGACGCCCTCGTCTCGCCCGACGACCTGAAGATCGTGTTCGGGCACGACGCGTGCGGGCCGGGGCTGCGCGACGCGGTGCCGGTCGGCGCGTGCGAGGTGACCGAGAGCGGCGGGCGGCTGGTGGCGCGCAGCCGGGACGGTCGGGTGGACGTCGACCTGGTCGAGCTGCTCAACGAGCAGGTCATGGCGCAGTTGGTGCAGCACTTCCGGCTGCTGCCCGCGGGCGCGCACACGCCCCGGGTCAGCCTGGACCGGTTGGTCGTCGCCCGGGAGGGCTGGCGGCTGCCCGCCGCGAGGTCGGCGTTCGCGTTCGCCCCGGACGAGGCGACCCGCTTCCTGCGGGCGCAGGCCTGGCGACGGGAGCACGGCATGCCGAGGTTCGTGTTCGTGAAGAGCCCGGTGGAGCACAAGCCGTTCTACGTGGATCTGGAGAGCCAGCCGTCGGTCGAGCTGTTCGCGCACGCGGTGCGCGCGCTGGACCGCGAGAAGCCCGACGTCCCGATGGGCGTGGGCGAGATGCTGCCCGGTCCGGACCAGCTGTGGTTGACCGACGCCGCGGGCGCTCGGCACACGGCGGAGTTCCGGGTGGTGGCGGTCGACCGGAGGGGTTGGCCGGAAGGTGTCGGTCTGAGGGGGGAGGGACCGCGGTGAGCGCGGTGACGAGAGAGGACGAGGTGTTCCGGTTCCCGGCCTCGTCGGGGCAGCGCAGGTTGTGGTTGGTCGACCAACTGCTGCCCGCGAGCCCGGTCTACAACATCGGCTGGCGGGTCGGCATCGACGGTCCGCTGGACGCCGAGGCGTTGCGGGTGGCGTTGAACGCGCTGGTCGCCAGGCACGAGGCGTTGCGGACGCGGTTCGCGGCCGAGGACGGCGTGCCGGTGCAGGTGGTTTCGGCGGCGTTGACGGTGCCGCTGGCGCGGCTGTCGGGTGACGTGGACGCGGTGGTGCGCGAGGAGGTCGCCCGACCGTTCGCGCTGCACGGCGGGCCGCTGCTGCGCGCCGGTCTGGTGGAGGTCTCGCCCGACGAGCACGTGCTGGTCCTCGTGCTGCACCACGCGATCGCCGACGGCTGGTCGTGCGCGGTGCTGTTCGACGAGCTGGCCGGGCTGTACGCGGCCGAGGTCGCCGGCGTGCCGCACGACCTGCCGGAGCTGCCCGTGCAGTACCCGGACTACGCGGTGTGGCAACGGGAGCAGGCAGACGGCGGCGCGTTCGCCGCCGACGAGGAGTTCTGGCGCGAGGCGCTGCACGGCGTGCCGACCGTGCTCTCGTTGCCGACCGACAAGGCGCGGCCGGCGACGCCCACCGGGCGCGGCGCGGAGCTGCGGGCGGAGCTGACCGTGCCGGACGGGTCGTTCGCCCGGCTGCTCGCGGTGTTCCAGTGCGTGCTGCACCGGGTGACCGGGCAGGCGGACTTCCTGGTGGCCACGCCGGTCGCGGCGCGCACCAGGCCGGAGACCGAGGGCTTGGTCGGCTTCGTGGCCAACACCCTGCCGCTGCGGGCGCGGTTCACGCCGGAGACCACGTTCGGCGAGGTGGTCGGCGCGGCCGAGGACGCGACCGTGGCCGCGCTCGCCCACCAGGACCTGCCGTTCGAACGGCTCGTGGACATCGCCGCGCCGCAGCGGACGCTCGCGCACGCGCCGCTGGTGCAGGTGATGTTCGCGGTCGAGCCCGTGCCGCCCGCGCGTGACGCCGGCCCGATCACGATCAGGCCCGAGGCGGTCGCGAACGGCGGCGCGAAGTTCGACCTGTCGTTGACCGTCGAACGGGCCGGTGACCGGTGGTTCGCGCGCTGGCAGTACGACTCCGCGCTGTTCACGCCCGAGACGGTCGCCGCGCTGCACTCGGTGTTCGCCGCCGCCGTGCACGCCTCCCCCGCCGACCGGGTCGCCGAGCTGTGGCTCGGTGACGACGCGCCGCAGGAACCCGCCGTCGAGGTGCCCGCGGAGACCGCCGCCGACCTGGTGTTCGCCGCGCTGGCCGAGCACCCGGACGCGGTCGCGATCGAGGGCGCGTTCACGTGCGGCGAGCTGGACCGGGCGGCGAACCGCCTGGCGCACGTGCTGGTGGCCGCCGGTGTGCGGCCGGACCAGCCGGTGGCGCTGTGCCTCGACCGGGGCGCGCCGATGGTGGTCGGCCTCCTCGCCGCGTGGCGGGCGGGCGCGGGCTACCTGCCGCTGGACCCGTCGTGGCCGCCGGCCCGGCTGACCGCGATGGCCGCCGGGTCCGACGTGCCGGTGCTCGTCACGGACGGCGCGTCGCGCGCGGTCACCGGACCCCTGACCGGGCCGTGGACCGAGGTCGACCTGGACACCGCCGAGCTCGACGCACGACCGGACACGCCGCCACCCGCGGCGCGGCAGCACCCCGGCACGCTGGCCTACGTCATCCACACCTCCGGGTCCACCGGCAAGCCGAAGGGCGTGCGGTGCACCCAGGGCGGGCTGGCCGCGTTGCTGCGCGCCATGGGCGAGTTGATGCGGCTGACACCGGCCGACCGGCTCGCCTCGATCACCACGCCCGCGTTCGACGTGTCCACGGTGGAGATGCTCGCCCCGCTCATCAGCGGCGCGACGCTCGTGGTGGTCCCGGCCGACGACGTGGCCGACGGAGGGCTGCTGCGCGCGCGCATCGAGGAGACGAGGGCGACGGTCGTGCAGGGTGGTCCGGCGAGTTGGCGGATGATCGTCGCGGCCGGCGGTGTGCCCGCGCGCGTGCGGCTGCGGATCAGCGGCGGCGAGGCGATGACCCGCGACCTGGCCGACGACCTGCAGACCGACGGCGCGACCCTGATCGACGGTTACGGGCCCACCGAGACCACGGTGTACTCGGCCGCCGGTGTGGTCTCGCACGCGCCCGACCCCGTGCGGCTCGGGCCGGCGGTGAAGGGCACGTCGCTGCACGTGCTGGACCCGTTGCTGCGCCCGGTGCCGCCGGGCGTGATCGGCGAGCTGCACATCGGCGGCGCGGGCGTGGCCCGCGGCTACCACGGGCTGCCCGGCCTGACGGCGGAGAAGTTCCTACCCGACCCGTTCGGACCGCCCGGCGGGCGCCTCTACGCCTCCGGCGACCTGGTCCGCCGCCACGCCGACGGGAAGCTCGAGTTCCTCGGCCGCGCCGACCGGCAGCTCAAGGTGCGCGGCTACCGGATCGAGCCCGGTGAGATCGAGGCCGTGCTCCGCGCGCACCCGGACGTGGCGCAGGCCGTCGTCGTCGCCTGGTCCGCGCACGCCGCCGACGTGCGGCTGGTGGCGTACGCGGTGCCCGCCGACCCGGACGTCGGCGAGGAGGAGCTGCGCCGGCGGGTGCGCCCGCACCTGGCCGTGAGCCTGCCCGACTACATGCTCCCGGCGGCGGTCGTCGTGCTGCCGGAGCTGCCGCGCACCGGCACCGGCAAGATCGACCGCGACGCGCTGCCCGATCCGGTGTGGACGACCGACGACGTCGACCGGGTCGAGCCGCGTGACGAGGACGAACGGCGGCTGGCGCTGATCTGGCGCGAGGTGCTGAGCATGCCCGCGGACGCGCCGCTCGGCGTGCACGACAACTTCTTCGCCCTGGGCGGCCACTCGTTGACCGCGACCCAGATGCTGGCCCGGGTCCGGGTCGCGCTGGACGTGGACCTGCCGCTGGCGACGCTGTTCGCCGCGCCGACCATCGCCGAGCTGTGCGCGAACCTCGGTCGCGGCACGGGTCCGGTGGCCCGGGGGCCGGTGCCGCTGCTGGACCAGCTCGACGAGCTGTCCGACGAGGAGATCGACCGCCTGCTCGGCACGCTGGTCGACGAGGACGACGCATGAGCCGCGACGCGGTGGTGGTCGGCGCCGGGCTGGCCGGCTCGTTGACGGCCGTCTACCTGGCCCGACGGGGGTTCGGCGTGCGGGTGCTCGAACGGCGGGGCGACCCGCGGGCGCCGGGCGTGCGGGAGGAAGGCCGGTCGATCAACCTCGGCCTGTCCCAGCGCGGCATCGTGGCGCTGCGGGAAGTCGGCCTGCTGGAGCGGTTGGCGCCGCTGACCGTGCCCATGCGCGGCCGGGCGGTGCACCTGCCCGACGGCACGCTGCGCTTCCAGCCCTACGGCCTGGCCGAGGACCAGATCCTGCACTCCGTGCTGCGGCACGACCTGAACGTGGCGCTGGTGGACGAGGCCGAACGGCTCGGCGTCGGGTTCTCCTGGGGCTGCCGGGTGAGCGCCGTCGACCGCGCCAAGCCCGCCGTCACCACCGACGACGGGACCGTGCACACGGCGGACCTGATCATCGGCGCGGACGGGGCGTTCTCCGCCGTGCGCACCCACCTCGGCCGCGGCCTGCGGGTGGACCTGCACCAGGAGTTCCTGGAGTGGGGCTACAAGGAGCTGCTGATCCCGGTCGGGGACGACGGCGAGCCGCGCACCGAACTGCGGGCGTTGCACGTGTGGCCGGGTGACGACGGTCTGATCGTGGCGCACCCGAACGCGGACGGCTCGCTCACCGCGACGGTGTTCCTGCCGTTCGACGGCGAGCAGGGGTTCGCCGGGCTGACCGAACCCGAACGGGTGCGGTCGTTCTTCGCCCGCCGGTTCCCCGACACGCTCGTGCTCATCCCGGACGTGGTCGAGCAGTTCCTGGCGCACCCGCCCGCGAGCCTGGTCACCGTGCGCACCTCGCCCTGGCACGTCACCACCGACGAGGGACGCGGGGTGGTGTTGATCGGCGACGCCGCGCACGCCGTGTACCCGTTCTTCGGCCAGGGCATGAACGCGGCGTTCGAGGACTGCTCGGTGCTCGACCGGTGCCTGGCCGCGCACCCGCACGACCTGCCGCGGGCGTTGGCGGAGTTCGAGCGCTCACGTCGACCGCACACCGACGTGCTGGCGGAGCTGTCCAAGCGCAACTTCGTGGAGCTGCGGGACAAGCTGCGCTCACCGCTGTTCACCGCGCGCAAGAAGGTGGACCTCGCGTTGCACCGGATGTTCCCGAACGCGTGGGTGCCGCTCTACACCCTGATCTCGCACACCACGGTCCCCTACGGCGAGGCGTTGGCGCGGGCGCGGCGGCAGGACCGCGTGCTCGGCGGCGTCACGGCCGCGGTGACCGGTGCGGCGCTGGCGGCCCTGACCCGCCGGTCCCGGAACAAAGGCAGGTGGAGTTGATGCTGATCCATCCGACCCACCAGGCCCACCCCCTGGTCGAGCCGGCGGACTTCGCCGCGCCTCGGCTGCCCGACGCGGTCGCGGCGCACGAACCGGCGCTGCGGACGGTGTTCGAGTGGGCCGGTGAATACCTGTGCGGACCGCACCCGGACCTGGGGCGGAGGGGCGCGGTGTGCCCGTTCACCGACACGTCCCTGCAACGCGGGCTGTTCTACCTGTCCGTGCACACCGGCGTGCCGGAGCAGCCGGACGAGCTGGCCGCGTTGCTGCTGCACTACCGCGACTGGTTCGCCGAGCTGGAGCCGACGAAGGGTCCGGGCGCGCAGTTCAAGACCATCGTGGTGCTGTTCCCGGATCTGACCGAGTTCGGCGTGGTCGACCGGGCCCAGGAACTGCTGAAACCGGAGTACACCCGCGGCGGGCTGATGCTGGGCGAGTTCCACCCCGGCCCGCCGCAGAAGGCAGGTCTGTGGAACCCGGTCTTCCGGCCGCTGCACAGCCCCGTGCCGCTGCTGGCGATCCGGCACATGGTGCCCACCGACTTCCCGTTCCTGCGGGACGACGACACGACCGTGGCCGCCTACCTGGAGCGCTTCGGCGACCGCGTGCCCACGCACCTGCGTGACCACGTCCGCGCGGCGGCGGACCGGCTGACCAGGTCGGGGAGCACGTCATGACCGATCTGCGGGACACCGGCGCGGCGGCTGCGGCGTCGGCGCGCAAGCGGGAGCTGTTGGCACAACGGCTGCGGGCACGGGCCGCCGCGCCCACCGCCTACCCGTTGTCGTTCGGGCAGCAACGCCTGTGGTTCCTGGACAAGTTCTCCCCCGGCAGCGCCGTGTACAACGTGCCCCTCGCGCTGCGGCTGCGCGGCACGCTCGACCAGGTCGCGTTGCAGCGCGCGTTGGACACCCTGGTCACCCGGCACGTGTCGCTGCGCACCACGTTCCCCGACTCGGGCGGCGAGCCGGTGCAGCTGGTCGCGCCCACCGGCACGGCCACCCTCACCACCCACGACCTCCCCGACGGGGACCGTGACGCGGAGGCACAGCGGTTCGCCGACGAACGCGCCGGCATCGGGTTCGACCTGCACCGGGGCCCGCTGTTCGCGACGAGCCTGGGCCGGTTCGCCGACGACGACCACGTGCTGGTGCTCAACCTGCACCACATCATCGCCGACGCGTGGTCGCTGTCGGTGCTGCTCGGCGAGCTGGGTCAGGCCTACGACGCGGCGCTCGGCGGCCGCGACCCCGACCTGCCCGCGCTGACGCTGCACTACCCGGACTTCGCGGTCTGGCAGCGGGACCGGGTGACCGAGCTCGCCGCCGGGCACCTCGACTTCTGGACGCGCCACCTCGCGGGCGCGCCGGAGCTGCTGACCCTGCCGACCGACCGGCCACGGCCGCCGGTGGTCACCCACCGGGGCGCGCTGCGGTACGGCCACGTCCCGATCCGACCGCTGGAGGAGCTGGCCCGCGCGCACGGCGTCACCGTGTTCATGGTGCTGCTGGCCGCGTTCGCGGCCCGGCTCGGCCGGTTGGCCGGTCAGGACGACGTGGTGGTCGGCACCCCGGTCGCCGGGCGTTCCCACCCGGACCTGGAGGGCCTGATCGGGTTCTTCGTCAACACGCTCGCGCTGCGCACGCGGGTGGGCGGCGATCCGACGTTCACCGAGCTGCTGGCCCGGACCCGGCAGGTCGCCGCGGACGGTCTCGCGCACGCCGACCTGCCGTTCGAACGGCTGGTGGAGCACCTGAGCCCGCGGCGGAGCACCGGGCACGCGCCGGTCTACCAGGCCCAGCTGATCTTCACCAACACCCCGCCGCTGGACGTCGAGCTGACCGGGCTGGACGTCACGCCACTGGTGCCCGACCCGAAGGTGGCGAAGTTCGACCTCACGCTCGCCGCCGACCCGCAGGGCGACACGCTCGCCCTGGGCGTCGAGTACAACACCGACCTGTTCGACGCCTCGACCGTCGCCGAGTTCACCGATCGGCTGATCGCGCTGCTCACCGCCGCCGCCGAGCACCCGGAGAAGCGGATCAGCGAGCTGGACGGGCTGACCGGCGTGCGGCGGTGGGAGGTGCTGGAGGGCCTCAACGCCACCGACCTGCCGCTGCCGCCCGCGCGGACCGCGTTGGACCTTGTCACGGGGCACGGCACGGCGGTGTCCGGAGTGGACTCACGGCTGACGTACGCGGAACTGGACACCCGGGCCGAGCGGATCGCCGCCCTCCTCCGGGCACACGGCGTGGGCCTCGGGTCTGCGGTGGCGCTGTGCCTGCCGCGCACCCCGGACCTCGTAGCCGCCGTCCTGGGCGTGTGGAAGGCGGGCGCCGCGTACGTGCCGCTGGACCCGGGCTGGCCCGTCGACCGGTTGACGGCGATGCTGGCCGACTCGGGCGCGGCCGTGCTGGTCTCAGAGCACGAGCTGCTGTTCGGCGGCACGGTCTTGGGCCTCGCCGACGCGGACCGCTTCGAGCCGGCGCCCCAGCCGTGCCCCGCCTCCGGCGAGGACCTGGCGTACATCATCTACACGTCCGGTTCGACGGGCACGCCCAAGGGCGTCGAGGTGCCGCACCGGGCGGTGGTGAACCTGCTGGTGTCGTTCCAGCACCTCTTCACCCTCACCCACACGGACCGGCTGGCCGCCGTGACCACGCTGTCGTTCGACATCTCGGTGCTGGAACTGCTGCTGCCGCTGACCGCGGGCGCGGAGGTGCTGGTCGTGCCCGCCGACGTGAGCGCGGACGGTGCGGCGTTGCGGGACCTGCTGGTCGACCGCGAGGTCACCGCGCTGCAGGCGACCCCGGCGACGTGGCGGCTGCTGCACGCGGCCGGTGGCGTGCCCGCCGGGGTGGCGACCCGGATCTGCGGCGGCGAGGCGCTGCCGCGCGACCTGGCCGACGACCTGCTGACCGACGACGCGGTGCTGTGGAACGCGTACGGGCCGACCGAGACCACGGTCTGGTCGTCCGCGGGACTGGTCGAACCCTCGCCCGCGCCGGTGGTGCTGGGTCCGCCGATCGGCAACACCCGGCTGTACGTGCTGGGTCCGGGGTTGGAACCGGTGCCGCCGGGCGTGGTCGGCGAGCTGCACATCGGCGGCGCGGGGGTGGCGCGCGGCTACCACGACCGGCCGGAGCTGACCGCGAGCCGGTTCGTGCCGGACCCGTTCGCCGAGGAGCCCGGACGGCGGCTGTACGCGACGGGCGACCTGGTGCGGCAGCGGTCGGACGGCACGCTGGAGTTCCTGGGTCGGTCCGACCACCAGGTGAAGGTGCGCGGGTTCCGGATCGAGCTCGGCGAGGTCGAGGCCGCGTTGCTGGCGTCCGTCGAGGTGCGCGAGGCGGTCGTGCTGGCCGCCGACGAACGGCTCGTCGCCTACGTGGTGCCCGCGGACGTGCCCCGGGAGGGGTTGTGGTCGCGGCTGCGGGCCGGGTTGGCGCAACGGCTGCCGGACTACATGCTGCCCGCCACCGCGGTGGTGCTGGACGCGTTCCCGTTGACGCCCAACGGCAAGACCGACCGCAAGGCGCTGCCCGCGCCGGTGTGGGACGTCGACGGCGAACGGGTGCCGCCGCGCGACGCGGTGGAGGAAGTGCTGGCGGGCATCTGGGCCGAGGTGCTGGGCGTGCCGGGAGTGGGCGTGCACGACGACTTCTTCGCCTTGGGCGGCCACTCGCTGCTGGCGGCGAAGGCGCTGGCCAGGGTGCAGGCCGCGTTCGCCGTGACGGTGCCGATCGGCCGGATGTTCGCCGCGCCGACCGTCGCCGGTGTCGCCGTCGCGCTCGCCGCCCTGGACGACCCGGCCCGGGTCGCCGCGGTCGCCGAGCTGCGCCTGCAACTGGCCGGGATGTCGGCCGAGGAGGTCGAGTCGATGCTCGGTGAGGCTCGATGAGCGCGCGGGCCGGTGTGCGCCGGTTCGCCGTGGTGTGGGCCGGGCAGCTGGTGTCGGTGATCGGCTCCGCGCTGACCGCGTTCGTGCTCGGCGTGTGGGTCTACCTGGGCACGGGGTCGGTGACGACGTTCGTGCTGATCCAGTTCTGCGCGGTGGTGCCGGGCATCCTGCTCGCGCCGTACGCGGGCGCGCTGGCCGACCGCCACGACCGCAGGAAGATCATGCTGGTCGCGGACTCCGGCGCGGGCGTGGTGACGGCGCTGCTGCTGGTGGCCGTGGCGACGGACTCGCTGGCGGTGTGGCAGGTCTACGTGGCCACGGCGCTGACCGCGACGTTGAACTCGTTCCACATCATCGCCTACACGGCCCTGGTGCCCGCGTTGGTGCCCAAGGAGCACCTGGGGCGGATCAACGGGCTGATGCAGATCACGCAGGGCGTGCAGATCGCCGCGCCGCTGGTCGCCGGTGCGCTGCTCGGCGTGGTGGGGCTGCGGGGTGTGCTGCTGATCGACCTGGTGTCGATGGTGTTCGCGGTCGGCGCGTTGCTGCTGGTCCGGCTGCCCGACGAGGCCGTGCGGCCGGCCGGCGCCGGGGAGCCGGGGCGCGAGGGCATCGGCGCGGGCTTGAGGTGGCTGCGCGGCGCGCCCGGGTTGTTCGCCTTGTTCGCGGTGTTCGGGGTGTGGAACTTCCTGTTCGCCATCGCGGGCGGGTTGGTGCAACCGCTGATCCTGTCGTTCTCCGGTCCCGCGACGCTCGGCGTGCTGATGGCCGCGGGCGGCAGCGGGTTGTTCGTCGGCGGCCTGGTGATGGGCGTGTGGGGCGGCCCGGCCCGCCGGGTGCACGGCATCTGCCTCGGGATCGCGCTGGGCGGGGTGTTCCTGGTGCTGCACTCGCTGGCGCCGTCGCCGTGGCTGATCGGGATCGCCGCGCCCGCGTTCCTGTTCACCCTCCCGTTGATCAACACGTGTTGCGTGACGTTGTTGCAGACCAAGGTCGACCCGGCGGTGCTGGGCCGGGTGCTGGCCGTGGTGCGGGTGGTCGGCACCGCCGCGATGCCCGTCGCGTTCCTCCTGATCGGCCCGCTGACCGACGGCGTGGCCGAGCCCTTGATGGCGGCCGACGGCCCGCTCGCCGGTGGTGTCGGCGCGCTCATCGGCACCGGCGAGGGCCGCGGCATCGCCCTGATCTTCCTGGTCGTCGGCGTGCTGATGCTCGCCTTGGCGACCTTCGCCTGGACGCGGCCGCGCCTGCGGACCGTGGACGACCTGCCCGACGCGGTGGCCGACGAGACGCCGTCACCTGAAAGGACACTGGGATGACCGAGCTCTCCGACCACCGCGAACGCCTGCTGGCCAAGCTGCTCGCCGAACGCGGCCTGGCCGCCGCGCCCCGCCAGGCGGTGCCACGCCGCCCCGACGGCGCGGTCGTGCCGCTGTCGGGCAACCAGCGCGGCCTCTGGCTGACCGGGCGGCTGGGCCTGGACGCGGGCGCGTACGTCATGTTCGCCGCGCTCCGGGTCGCCGGCGAGGTGGACGAGGACCGGCTGCGCGCGGCCGTGCGGACCGTCATGGGACGGCACGAGGCGTTGCGCACCCGGATCGTGGACGTCGACGGCGTGCCCGAGCAGCAGGTGGTGGACGACGTGCCCGCCGACGTCGCGTTCTCGTCGGTCGACGGCGAGGACGAGCTGGACGCCTTCCTCGTGTCCGAAGTGGACACGCCGTTCGACCTGGCCGTCGCGCCGTTGCTGCGGGTGCGGGTGGTGCGGGTCGGTCCGGGCGACACGGCGGTCGTGTTCAGCGCGCACCACATCGTGTGCGACGACCTCTCCCTCGGCGTGGTCGCGGGCGAGGTCGGCGACGTCTACGCGGGCGTGACGCCCGAGCCCGTCGGGGCGCAGTTCCCCGACTACGTGCACTGGCAGGCCGACCGGCTCGCCGACGGCGAGCGGCAGCGGCAGCTGGACCACTGGCACGACCGCCTGTCCGGCGCGCCGGCCGTGCTCGACCTGGCGCTGGACCGGCCGCGGACGCCGAACCGCACCACCGCCGGCGGCAGCCACCGGTTCACCGTGCCCGCCGCGCTGGCGGGGAAGCTGGCCGAGGTGACCCGCGCGCACGGCTGCACCACGTTCGCCGGCCTGCTGGCCGCGTTCGGCGTGCTGCTGGCCCGCCGGTCGGGCGCGGACGACCTGGTGATCGGCTCGCCGACCACGCACCGGCCGTTCCCCGAGTTGGAGCGCTCGGTCGGCATGTTCGTCACCACCACCGCGCTGCGGCTGGACCTGTCCGGCGACCCGACCGTGGCCGACCTGCTCGGCCGGGCCCGCGCCACCGCGATCGACGCGCTCGACCACGCCGAGGTGAGCTTCGACGAGGTCGCCGCCCAGGTCGCGCCGCGCCGCGACCTCGCGCACCACCCGTTGTTCCAGGTGATGCTGGTGCTCAACCGGGGCGACGCCACCGGCTCGTGGGCCGGGATGGACGCCGCGGAGCTGCCGGTCGACCGCGAGACCAGCCGGTTCGACCTCACGCTGCACGTGCGGGAGACCGACGGCGACTGGGCCGCGAACCTCGACTACAGCACGGACGTGTTCGACGCGGACACCGTGGCCCGGCTGGCCGACCACCTGCTCGCGGTGCTCGCCGCGCTGGTGGCCGACCCGTCCGCCCGGCTGTCCGCGGTGGACACGACCACGGAGGCCGACCGCCTCGCCGCGGGCCGGCTCAACGGCGAGCCGCAGGACGCCCTGGACCCGGCGCTGTCGCTGCGCCACGCCACCGTGCTCACCCGGATCGCGGAGCAGGTCGCCGCGCACCCCGACCTCACCGCGGTGCTCGACCTGGCCGACGGCACGGAGGTGACGTTCGCGCAGCTCGACCGGCGGGCCAACCGGGTCGCCCACGTGCTGACCGGGTGGGGCGTCGGTCCCGAGACGCCGGTCGGCCTGGCGTTGAAGGCCGGGCCGGACGCGCTGGTGGCGCTGCTGGCCGTGCTCAAGGCCGGTGGCGCGTACGTGCCGCTCGACCCAGCGCACCCGCCCGCGCGGCTCGCCGGGCTGCTGGCCGACTGCGGCGCGCCCGTGGTGATCACCGCGCCGGGCTCCCGGGACCGGTTCGGCGAGTTCCACGGCGCGTTGCTGGACACCACCGACGACGCGTTCACCGGCGAGGCCGACGCGCCGCCGGCCGCGGACGTGCCCGACGACGGGTTGGCGTACATCGTCTACACGTCCGGGTCGACCGGTGTGCCCAAGGGCGTGCAGGTGCAGCACGACACGCTCGCGAACCTGACCGGCGCGTTCGTCGACCTGCACGGGTTCGCGCCCGGTCAGCGGATCCTGATGATCCCGCCGTTGAGCTTCGACGCGTCGGTGGGCGACGTGTTCCCGGCGTGGTGCGCGGGCGCGGCGGTCGTCGTGCACCCCGAACCGGCCGCGATCGGCGGCGCGGACCTGCTCAAGCTGTGCGCCGAGCACGCCATCACCGCCGTCGACTCACCGGCGGCGCTGTTCAAGCGCTGGGTGTCGGACCTGGCGGGCCTCGACGTCGACCCCGGTCCGCTGGCCGTGATGATGATCGGCGGCGAAGCGGTGCCGACGGCGACCGTCGCCGAGTGGGCAGCGCTGACCGGCGGGAAGGTCGCGCTGGTCAACCACTACGGCCCGACCGAGACCACGGTCTGCGCCACGGCCCACCGCACGGTCGACGCGTCGGAGGTCGACCCGCGGGCCGCCACGGTGCCGATCGGGCGACCGCTGCCCGGCGTGCGGGCGTACGTGCTCGACCCGGACCTGCGCACGGCTCCCGTCGGCGTGCCCGGCCAGTTGCACATCGGCGGCCTCGCACCCGCGCGCGGCTACCGCAACGACCCGGAGCGCACGGCGTCGGTGTACCTGCCCGACCCGACCGTCCTGGGCGGTCGGATGTACGCCACCGGCGACCTCGTGCGGCTGCTGCCCGATGGCACGCTGGAGTTCCTCGGCCGGGTGGACGACCAGGTCAAGCTGCGCGGTCACCGCATCGAGCCGGGCGAGGTGCGCTCCGCGCTGCTGGCGCACCCGGCGGTCGCCGAGGCCGCGGTGGCGGTGCGCGGCGACACCCTCGTCGCCTACGTCGTGCCCCGAGCGGAGGCGCCCGCGTTGGACGAGCTGCGGGCGTTCTGCGCCGGACGGCTGCCGGACGCGATGCTGCCCGGCGCGGTCGTGGTGCTGGACGGGCTGCCGCTCACCCGGCACGGCAAGGTCGACGTGGCGGCGCTGCCCGACCCCGACCCGGCGGCCCGGCTGACGCCGTACGAGCCGCCGCGCACCCCGGTCGAGCGGACGTTGGCCGAGGTCTGGTCGGAGGTGCTGGACGTGCCGCTGGTCGGTCGCCGGGACAGCTTCTTCGGCCTGGGCGGGCACTCCCTGATCGCCGCCGCCGTGCTCGCCAAGGTCCGCTCGCTGCTGGGCGTCACGGTGCCGTTGCGCGCCTTGTTCGCCACCGCCGACCTCGCCGAGCTGGCCGAGGTGGTGGAGCAGGCCGCCGCGTCGGACCACACGTTCGCCAAGCGCTACAAGTCCGGCCTGCCCTCCGTGCCGGAGATGCGGGTCGACGCGACCCCACCGGACGACATCGAGGTGCGGCACCCGGTGCGGACGGGGCCCGCGCAACGGGTGCTGCTGACCGGCGCCACCGGGTTCCTCGGCGCGCACCTGCTGGCCGAGCTGCTGGCCCGCACGGACGCCGAGGTGCACTGCCTGGTCCGGGCGGAGACGCCGGCCGTCGCCCTCGCGCGCGTCCGCGCCAACCTGCGTCGCGCGCACCTCGACGTGCCCGAGGAGCGGTTGGCCCGGGTGGTGCCGGTGGTCGGCGACATGTCGCAGCCGCTGCTGGGCCTGGCGGAGAAGGACTTCGACGCGCTGGCCGAGAGCATGGACGCGATCTACCACAACGGCGCGGTGATGAACTTCGTCCTCACCTACCAGTGGATGATGCCGCCGCACGTGGGCAGCACGGTGGACGTGCTGCGGCTGGCGACCCGGTACTCGACCAAGCCGCTGCACCTGATGTCGACGCTCGGCGTGTTCCTCGGCGCGAACTACGACAAGCAGCTGATCACCGAGGCCGACCGGCCGGAGGACCCGACCGGGCTGGACACCGGCTACCACACCACCAAGTGGGTGGCCGACATGATGGGCGTGCTCGCGCGGGACCGGGGCGTGCCGGTGTCGATCCACCGCATCGCCGCGATCGTGGGCGACGTGCGCACCGGCACGGCGAAGACCGAGTCGTACCTGAGCAGGCAGATCGCGACCTGCGCGCACGCGGGCGCGGTGCCGCGGACGCCGGACGTGATCGACATGCTGCCGGTCGACCGGCTCGCGGGCGCGATCGCGGGCATCTCGACCCGGCCGGCGCCGCACGGGCAGGACTTCCACTACTACCGGGCCGACGGGTTCACCTACGCCGACCTGGGCGAGGTGCTCACCGCGAAGGGCTACCCGACCCGCCTGCTGGAGTACGCCGACTGGCGGTCGTTGATGCTGGAGAGCCCGGACAGCGCGTTCGGCCCGCTGGCGTTCGGCCTGACCACCACGCACCGGGCGCACCCGGTGTTCGACTGCTCGACCACGTGGGCCGCCGCGGCGTCGTGCGGGGTCCAGTTCCCGCCCGCCGACGCGGAGATGATCGCCCGGCACGTGGACTTCCTCGCCGCCGCGGGCGTGCTGCCGGAAAGGGGCTGACCATGCCACTGCACCTGGGACCGGACGACGGTCCGCCGTCGTTCCACGACCTGCTCGCCACCGCGGGCTACCGGGCCGTCGCGGCGGGGCTGCGGCTCGGCGTGTTCGACGCGCTGGCCGACGGCCCCCGGCCGGTGGGTGCGCTGGCCTCCGCGCTCGGCGCCGACCCGCGCGGCACCGGGCTGCTGGCCGAGGCGCTGGTGTCGTTCGGGTACCTGACCCGCGGGCCCGACGGGTACGCCAACACCGCCGAGACCACGAAGTGGTTGGCGGGCGGCGGTTACTCCGAAGTGGACAAGTTCTGGTCGGTGGTGCTGTTCGAGTCGTGGGAGGGCTTGGAGGAGTCGGTGCGCACCGGCAAGCCCTCGATCGACTTCTACGCGTGGCTCGCCGAACGGCCGGAGGTGCTGCGCCGGTTCCAGGGCATGCTCTCCGGGCACGCCGACGCGATCGCGCCCGAGGTGGCCTCGATCGTGCCGGTCGGATCGACGGTGCTGGACGTCGGCGGCGGGCACGCCAAGCACGCGATCCGGCTGTGCTCGACGCACCCCTCGCTGCACGCGACGGTCGTCGACCTGCCCGACGCCTTGGCGGTAGGTGCGGCGGCGGTCACCGACGCGGGCCTGTCCCGGCGGATCACCTTGCGCGCCGGCGACTACGACACGCTCGACCTCGGCGAGGGCTACGACACCGCGCTGCTGTTCAACGTCGTCCACGGCCGACCGGCGGCGGCGAACGAGGAGCTGCTGGCGCGGGTCGCGGCGGCTCTCCGGCCCGGCGGCGCGGTCGTGCTGCTGGAGCACGACGAGCACTCCCCCGACCTCGCGTCCGACGCCTTCGCCCGCGTCTTCAGCCTCAACCTGTTCCACGGCCAGGGCGGTCAGGTCTACGGCACGGAGGAGATCACCGCCTGGCTCACCGCAGCAGGCTTCGGCGCCCCCGTCGCCCATCCCCTGACCACCTCACCCGGCCAGTCCCTCCTGGTGGCCCACAAACCCTGACCCGCGTGCCCTGCGGCTCAGGACGCGGGTCGACACCACGCCGAGCACGACGACCCACCCGGCGAGCAGCAGGGACGTCGTGCGCGGCGTGACCAGGTCGAGCAAGAGCCCCGCGGCGGCGGCGCCCACCGGCGTCGCCGCCCAGATCAGCAGGCCGAACGTGGCGCCGACGCGGCCGAGCAGGTGGTCGGGCGTGACCTCCAACTGGTAGCTGAGCGCGGCCACGCCGAAGCACGGCATCGACACCGTGAACAGGGCCAGCACGACACCCACCGCGACCAACCCGTCGGCGAACGCCAACGCCACCCAGAGCACGCCTTGCAGCCACACCACCGCGAGCAGCAGCCGGAACAACCCCATGCGCGCCTTGAGCTTCGGCGCGATCACCGCGCCCACGACCCCGCCGACGCCCAGGGCCGCGAACAACCCGCCGATCGCGGCCGGTGACGCGTCCCGCGCCGCCACGATCGCGACCAGCGCGACACCGGAGATCGCCACCTGCAACCCGGCCGCGGTCGTTGCGATCGAGCGCAGCGCCCGGTGGCCCCACAGCCACCGCACGCCCTCGCCGATCTCGGCGCGCAAGCCGTCGCGCGACCGCGCGGGTTCGCCCCGGAAGTCGGCCCTCACCAGGGAAAGGCACAGCGCCGACACCAGGAACGACACCGCGTCCACCAGGAACGGCAGCCCGCGGAACACCTGCAGCAACGCGCCGCCGACCGGCCCGGCGAGCACGCCCGTGGCCGCCTGCGCGGTCTCCGCAGCGGACACGGCGCCGGTCAGCTGGTCCTTGCCGACCACGTTGGGCAGCACGGCGTTCTCGGCGGCGGAGAAGAACACGTGCAGCACGCCACCGACGAACCCGGTGACGAACAGGTGCGCCGGGGTCAACGCGGACAACGCCAGCGCCACCGGCACGGTCGCCATGTTCACCGCACGGCCGAGGTCGCACAGCACCATCGTGCGCCGCCGGTCCCAGCGGTCCACCAGCGCGCCCGCGGGCAGTCCCAGCACCAGGTACGGCAGCGCGCGCACGGCCGCCAACGCCCCGGCCGCCGCCGCGGAGCCGGTCAGCGCGAGCGCCAGCAACGGGTACGCGAGCTGCGACACGCCGTTGCCGAACGACGACAACGCCTGCCCCGCCCACACCAGCCGGAAGTCGCGGACCCGCCACACGCTCACGAGAACCGCTCCCACGCCGACTGCCTGCTCATCCCGAGCGCGGCGCCGATCCGCGCCCACGTGACGCTCCGGCCGCGCAGTTCGGCGACCCGGTCCCTGAGCCCGGTCTCGACCTGGCTCGCGGTGGCCGCGATGCGCGGCAGGTGGGCCAGCAGCTCGTCGTCGGACATCACCGACCACTCCGGGACCGTCACGTCGGCCATCCCGTCGTCGGCCTCCAGGATCGCCACGCACGCCGACACGCACCCGTCGCAGATGTAGACGCCCGGCCCGCTGATGATCTTGCGCACGTCGGCGGCGGCCTTGCCGCAGAACGAACAGCCCGGCGGGTACGTCATCGGCCCTCCAGAGTTGTCAGGCATTGCCTGACAACTCTAGCCGTGATCACCGAATGCCATCGAACCGGCCTCGAACCTCCCGATTCGTCCCGTTCTGGGGGAGGATGCGCTCCTCCCGATCCGGGCTCGACGCAGAAACGCAGGTGATCACCGTGGATTCCGCCCTGACGAGCGTCGGCCTCCCGATCGCGCTGGCCGTGGTCATGTTCGGGCTCGGGCTGTCGCTGACGGTCGCCGACTTCGCCCGGATCGCGCGCGAGCCCCGCGCGGTGGCGGTCGCGCTGGCCACCCAGCTGGTCCTGCTGCCCCTGGTGTGCTTCGGGCTGGTGGTCGCCCTGGACCTCGACCCCGTGCTCGCGGTCGGCATGATGCTGCTGGCCGCGTCGCCCGGCGGCACCACGGCGAACCTGTTCAGCCACCTGTTCCGCGGCGACGTCGCGCTCAACATCACGCTGACGGCGGTGAACTCGGTGCTCGCCGTGGCCACGCTGCCGGTGGTGGTGAACCTGGCCCTCGACCACTTCGAGCCCGCCGCCGAGGGCGCGGTGGGGCTGGAGTTCGGCAAGGTCGCGCAGGTGTTCGCGATCGTGCTGGTGCCGGTGGTGCTCGGCATGGCGGTGCGCCGCCGGTCGGCCGCGTTCGCCGACCGCGCGGACAAGCCGGTGCGGATCTTCTCGGGCGTGGTGCTGGTGGCCGTGATCGTGGGCACGATCGTCGCCGAGCGGGAGAACGTCGGCGGGTACCTGGCCGACATCGGGCTGGTCACCGCGCTGTTCTGCGCGTGCAGCCTGGCCGCGGGCTACCTGTTCCCCCGGTTGGCGCGGGTCGGCAAGCGGCAGGCGATCGCGTCGGCGTTCGAGGTGGGCGTGCACAACAGCACGCTGGCGATCACGGTCGCGATCACCGTGCTGGGCAGCGAGCGGCTGGCGGTGCCGGCCGCCGTCTACGGCGTGGTGATGTTCCCGCTCGCCGCCGCGGCCGGGTTCCTGCTGTCCCGCACGAGGACCGAGCGCGACGCCGTGCTCGACTGAACGCCGAGCGCCGGTACGCCGGACGGACCAGGCCTGAGCCGATTTATCGGGGTGACCGATAGTCCGCTCGGATGAGACCGCACGCCGGCCCGACAAAGCAGTGCGTAACCGGCAACCCGCATGCCACCCTTCCGTGCTCACCCAAAAGTGTCACGAAGGGGCGAATCGGACCATGCGATTACTACGCCGCGCACAACTTTCACCGCGTTCGAGACGCGTGACCGCCGTGGCCGCCGCGACCATCGTGGTCGCCGCCACCACGGCGGCACTCCCGCCGACGGCCTCCGCCGCCGTGCCGACCGGCTTCACCGACACCCTCGCCATCGGTGGCCTCACCACGCCCACCGCCGTCTCGTTCGCACCGGACGGGCGGGTGTTCATCGCCGAGAAGAGCGGCCTGATCAAGGTCTTCGACTCGCTCGCCGACACCACCGCGACCGTGTTCGCCGACCTCCGACCGCAGACGCAGGACTTCTGGGACCGCGGCCTGCTCGGCCTGGCGGTGGACCCGCAGTTCCCGACCCGCCCGTACGTCTACGTCGCCTACACCTACGACGCCGCGCCCGGCGGCACGCACCCGCGCTGGGGCGACCAGTGCCCCACCCCGCCCGGCGCCACCGACCAGGGCTGCGTCGTGACCGGCCGGGTCTCCAAGCTCACCGCGGGCGCCGGCGGCACGATGACCGCCGAGCAGCCGCTGGTCACCGACTGGTGCCAGCAGTACCCGAGCCACTCCATCGGCACGGTCGCCTTCGGCCCCGACGGCGGCCTGTACGTCGGCGGCGGTGACGGCGCGAGCTTCAACTTCACCGACTACGGCCAGGTCGGCAACCCGTGCGCCGACCCGCCGTCGCCCGCGGGCACGAACCTCACCGCGCCGACCGCGCGCGGCGGCGCCCTGCGCGCCCAGTCGATCCGCCGCCCGGCGGGCGAGCCGGTGAGCCTCGACGGCACGATCGTCCGCATCGACCCCGACACGGGCGCGGGCCTGGCCGGCAACCCGTTCGCGGGCAACGCCGACGCCAACGCCAAGCGCGTCATCGCCCACGGCCTGCGCAACCAGTTCCGCTTCGCGTTCCGGCCCGGCACCGAGGAGCTCTGGGTGGGCGACGTCGGCTGGAACACCTGGGAGGAGGTCAACCGGATCGCCGACGTGAACGACGCGACGGCGGAGAACTTCGGCTGGCCGTGCTACGAGGGTTCCGGGCGCCAAGGCGGGTACGACGGCGCGAACCTGACCCTCTGCGAGTCGTTGTACACGGGCGCGGGCCAGACCACGCCCTACTACGCCTACAACCACTCGGCGAAGGTCGTCGCGACGGACCCGTGCCCCACGGGCGGGTCGTCGATCTCCGGCATCGCGTTCGAGTCCGGCAGCAACTACCCGCCCGCCTACGACGGCGCGCTGTTCTTCGCCGACAGCTCGCGCGGCTGCATCTGGGCAATGCAGACCACCGCGGGCCAGCCGGACCCGGCCAAGCTGGTGCCGTTCGTGACCGGGGTGAACGTGCCGGTGCAGATCACCACCGGCCCCGGCGGCGACCTGTTCTACCTCGCGCTGGGCGCGGGCCAGCTGCGCCGGGTCTCCTACCCGACCGGCAACCGCGCGCCGACCGCCGTCGCCACGGCCACCCCGCAGTCCGGGGCCGCGCCGCTGGCCGTGCAGTTCAGCGGGACCGGCTCGACCGACCCGGACCCCGGTGACACCCTCACCTACGCCTGGGACCTCGACGGCGACGGCCAGCACGACGACTCGACCTCCGCCACCCCGACGCGCACCTACACCACCCAGGGCACGGTCACGGTGGGGCTCAGGGTGACCGACCAGTCCGGCGCGTCGGGCACCACCTCGGTCACCGTCACGGTCGGCACACCGGTCGCGGAGGACCCCGTGCCGGTGATCGACACCCCGACCGCGCCGCTGAACTGGTCGGTGGGTCAGCAGGTGCCGTTCACCGGCCACGCGACCGACCCGCAGGACGGCGCGCTGCCCGCGTCCGCGTTGAGCTGGAAGCTGAGCATCCAGCACTGCGCGACCAGCGGCTCGTGCCACGAGCACGTGGTGCAGAACTGGACGGGCGTGGCGTCGGGCTCGTTCATCGCGCCCGACCACGAGTACCCGTCGTACCTGGACCTCACGCTGACCGCCACGGACTCGTCGGGGCGCACCAAGAGCACCACGACGAAGCTCGACCCGCGGACGGTGGCGCTGACGTTCACGTCGAACCCGAGCGGTTTGCAGCTCAGCGTCGGCGGCACGGCGCAGACCACGCCGTTCACCCGCACGGTGATCGTCGGGTCGAACAACTCGATCAGCGCGCCGAGCCCGCAAGGCGGCGCGCTGGTGTTCCGCTACCGGTACAGCAACTGGTCCGACGGCGGGGCGCAGACGCACAACGTGACCGCGCCCGCGACCGCGACGACGTACCAGGCGAACTACACGCTCTGCCTGTGCTGACATGGCCGACCGGCCGCGGACGGGCGTCCGCGGCCGGTCGTCGTCGGGTCAGGCGATGGTCGCCGGGAACCGGTCCCACACGCGGTGCGTGCCGAGCAGTTCCTGGACCTGCCCGAACACGGCCTCCGGGGTGTCCCCGGCCACGACGCCGAGGTCGTCGGCGCCGCACCCGGCCTCCAGCAGCGCCGCCTGGCCCGTGCCCCACGCGCCGATCGCCTTCGCGTGCCGGTAGCACTCCTGGACCATCAGCACCACGCGCGGGTCGACGGTGGCGGCGGGGGCGCCGGCCTTGTCGTCACGGGCGGGGATCGCGTCCGGGGCGGGCGGTGGCGCGGCGGCCAACAGCACCGCGTCGAACTCGACCGAGCGGGCGGTCAGGAACGTCCGCTGCGCCACCAGCCCGTCCGCCAGCTGCCCGCCGCGAGCGGCGATGACCAACGGCACCATGCCGCCCGCGCTGATCGACTGGCGCAGGGCGTTCAGGCCGTCGAGGCTCGCCGGGTCGTCGGCGTCCACCACGATGCCGATCATCCGGCCCTCCGTCGGCCACACCTGCCCGATCTGGGACACCGCCGGGCTGGGCGCGACCTCGGCCGCGGGCTCGGTCGCCGCCGGCGCGGGCAGCCCGAGACCGGCGGCCACCAGGGCGCACAGCTCGGCGTCCACGTTGGCGAGCACGCGCAGCTCGCGTTCCTTGATCGCCTGCTCGTAGCACTTGCCCAGCTCGAACGTGAACGCCCGCACCAGGTGCTCCTTCTCCACCGGGCTCAGGCTCCGGTAGAACAGCCGGGGCTGGGTGAAGTGGTCGGCGAACGACGCGGGCGCGCGGCGCTCCTTGACCCCCTCGGCCACCGGGGCCGGGAACTCGACGTACGCGCCGGTCTCCAGACCCGCCATGAACGGGCAGCCGCCGTCGAGGGTGTTCGGCTTGTACGGCGCCACGCCGCTGTGCACGGCGTGCTGGTGGAAGCCGTCGCGCAGCATGTCGTTGACCGGGGCGTGCGGGCGGTTGATCGGGATCTGGTTGAAGTTCGGCCCGCCGAGCCTGCTGAGCTGCGTGTCGATGTAGGAGAACAGGCGGGCGTGCAGCAGCGGGTCGTCGGTCACGTCGATGCCCGGCGGCAGGTGGCCGAGGTGGAAGGCGACCTGCTCGGTCTCGGCGAAGAAGTTGGTGGTGTTGCGGTTGAGCGTGAGCATGCCGATCGCATGGACCGGCGCCAGCTCCTCCGGCACGATCTTGGTCGAGTCGAGCAGGTCGATGCCCTCGAAGGTCTGCTCGGGGGTGTCCGGGAAGACCTGGATGCCCAGCTCCCACTGCGGGAACGCGCCGGACTCGATCGCGTCGAACAGGTCCCGCCGGTGGAAGTCGGGGTCGACGCCCGCGATCAACTGCGCCTCCTCCCACAGCAGGGAGTGCACGCCGAGCTTCGGCTTCCAGTGGAACTTGGCCAGCGACGTCGTGCCCTCGGCGTTGACCAGCCGGAACGTGTGGACGCCGAAGCCCTCCATCATCCGGAACGACCGCGGCACGGCCCGGTCGGACATCTGCCACATCACGTGGTGGGTGGCCTCGGTGTGGGTGGAGACGAAGTCCCAGAACGTGTCGTGCGCGCTCTGCGCCTGCGGGATCTCCCGGTCCGGGTGTGGCTTGGCGGCGTGGATGATGTCCGGGAACTTGATGCCGTCCTGGATGAAGAACACCGGGATGTTGTTGCCGACCAGGTCGAAGGTTCCCTCGGCGGTGTAGAACTTCGTGGCGAAGCCCCGGGTGTCACGCACGGTGTCGGCGGAACCGCGTGAACCCACGACCGTGGAGAACCGGGTGAACACCGGGGTGGTCACGCCTTCGGCCAGGAAACCGGCCTTGCACACGTTCGTGGCATTTCCGTAGCCCACGAACACGCCGTGGACGCCCGCGCCTCGCGCGTGGACCACCCGTTCCGGGATGCGTTCGTGGTCGAAGTGGGTGATCTTCTCGCGCAGGTGGTGGTCCTGCAGCAGTGTCGGTCCGCGCGCGCCCGCCTTGAGCGAGTGGTCGGTGTCGTACAGGCGAGCGCCCGTCGACGTGGTCAGGTACTCGCCCTGCTGCTCCCTGGTGTCCGCCGCGGCGCCGGTCTCCGCGCCGGTCGCGGTCCGCGTCTGGGGTGAGGCCTGGTCCGGTTTGCGCGGCAGCGGCCCCTGCGGCTCGTCCGGCGGGTCCAGCGGCGGCGGCGCGCTGCCCGGTGTGCCGGGGACGGGCGGCGTGACCAGGTCGGCGACCTTCTCCACGGCCCGGTCGAGCGCTTCCTTCACGACCTTGGCGGGCTTGAACGCGTCCACGTGCTCCTCCTCGTCGGCAGTCTCAAGCCGACTACCCGGGGTGGAGCGAACTACACGCGGCGTCCGCCGGTCGTTCAGAGGGAGATGAGGCCCGCTTTGGTGGGCCGGAAACCGCAGCTGTCGAAGTAGAACGGCTCGAGGTGGTCGTCGAAGTCGACGTGCAGCCACTCGCAGCCGGCGGCTCGCGCGCCGTCCACGGCCGTCGCGACGAGTTGTCGTCCGACGCCCTGACGGCGCGCGGTCGCGGTGACGAGGGTGTCGAGGACGAAGGCGTGGATCGCGCCGTCCCAGGCGACGTTGACGAAACCGACGAGGGCGTCGTCGCGGCGTGCGGTGACCCAGCCCAGGCTGTGCCGGGTGACCTGGCCCCACCAGTCGTCGTCCAGGGTGCGGTGGTCGAACCCTTCCGCGTGCAGTGCGTTGACCTCGGGGTTCTCGAACCGGCCGCGCCACTGGTAGTCGATCATCCGCGAAGCGTACGGAAGCAGGAGGTGGTGAGAGCTTTCGCAGCACGAAGGACGGACTTCGCGCGCCCCCGCCCACGACGGGTAATCGGTCGACGGATCGGCCCGGCGGGCCGCACCATGGGCGCACCATGACCGGTTCCCTGTTCGCGCCTCCCCTGGTGGTGCCCACCATCGGTCCGCTCGCCCGCGCGGCGGCCGATCGTGGGCTGGCCGTCGTGTCCTCGGTGTCGGTCGTTCCGGCGGGACCGGTGCACTACTACGGCGGGCCGTTGTTCGCCGACCGCGTCGCCGCGCGGCTGGGCCTCGGTCTGCTCGAACCGGCCGACGACTGGCTCCCCGGGCTGCCGCGGGAGCTGGTCGGCCGGCGGATCCGTGCGACGACCCTGGCCGAGGCCCGCGCCCGGTCCGGTCGGGCGTTCGTGAAGCCGCCGTCGAGCAAGAGCTTCCCGGCACGCGTGTACGAGCACGGTGGCGAGTTGCCCGCGGACCTGCCGGACGACACGGCCGTGCTGGTGAGCGAGGTGGTCGGGTTCGCCGCCGAGTTCCGGCTGTTTCTGCTGGACGGGAAGGTGCGCACGGGTTCTCGGTACGCGACTTGGGGCCGCTTGGACCCGGCGCCGCTCGACTCCTGCTCGGCGGCGGCCCGGGTGCGCGCGTTCGCGGCGGCGTTGCCCGGGTTGCCCGGCGCGGTCGTGGTGGACGTCGGGCTGACCGGTCCACCGGACGACCCCCGTGCGGCGGTGGTCGTGGTGGAGGCGAACATGGCGTGGTTCAGCCAGATCTACATGTCCGATCCGGCGCGGGCGCTCGACGTGGTGCTGCGCGCCGCAGGGCCGATCGGTGACGTGGCGGCGTCCGACCACCCGTTCGTGCGGCGGCATCCGACCGTGGTCTGACCTGGCACCCCGGACCCCGGGCCGATCCGCTCCGAGCCCTTCGTTGAGATCGTCTACCCCATGACCTCCCCCTTCCCCGGCCGGTGGCCGGGAGCCGTCGCGATGACCCTCGGTCCGGTGCTGCTGCTCGTGGGCACGCTGCTGCGGTGGCCGTTCCACTACTTCTTCCCCCAGCAGTTGGCCGCCGTGGCCGAGCAGCCGGGCCGGATGACCGCGGCGCACACCTTGGTGCTCGCCGGGACCGTGCTGCTCGCACCCGCGGTGATCGCCCTGGCGCACCGGATCGGGCGAGCGCGTCCCGTGTTGGCGGCGTGGGGTGCCGGGCTGGTCCTCGTGGGCCTGTTCGAACGCACGTTCCACGCGGGCATCGACCAAGCCGCGCACGGTCTGGTCCGACGGCAGGGCGCGGCCGTCGCGACCGACCTCGTCGGCCAGTCCTACCAGGACCTGCACCTGTTCAGCTTCCTGTCGTTCACCATCCTGCTCGGCTGGCCGGTGCTGGCCTTCGCCGCCTACCGCGGCGGCGTCTTCGGCCCGGTCCGCGCCACCGCCCTGGCCGCGACGTGCCTGCTGCCGTTGGGCGTGCTGAAGGGCACCGAGATCACGTCGGTGATCGCGGTCGTGGGCCTGTGCGCCGCGTTGCTGCCACTGGGCATCCGCCAGGCGCTCGACGGCCCCAGCCCAACCCGCAAGTCGCTCCTGCTGACCCTCGCCGCCGTTCCGACCCTCGGCGCCCTGGCCTACGTGAGCACCCTGGGCTGACTACCGGACCCCATCGCCCGACCACCGACCCCGCCGGGTCAGGTGACGGGCAGGGCGAAACGCCGGACACCCCTCGGGGTGCGGACCGCCAAGGCCTCGGCCAGCGTGGAGCACGGCGTGATCTCCTGGTCCAGGCCGCTGATCTCGAACGGTCGCAGGACGTGGCGGTGGCTGGCGACCACGCGCAGCGGCACGCCCGCCGCCTTGGCCGCCAGGTGGCCGCGGTGGAGCTCGTTCAAGCCCGCGGCGGCGAAGAAGTCCACTTCGGTGAGATCCACGACGACCGGTGCGGGCGGGGTCGCCAGGGCCAGGCTGATCGCGATCTCGTGTTTCAGCCCGCAGACGGTCATCGCGTCGACCTCGCCGGCGACGCGGACCACGACGGCATAGCCGTGGACTTGGCGGTCCACCCTGAACGAGTGGCTGGAAGGTTCGGTTATCACGGCCCGCAGCCTCCTCGGAGGTCGAAGAAGGCAGTGGCAGCTGACTCGATCCGCTGCGTCGTCCGACCGTACTCGCATCCACCCGAATCCGCAGCTCAACGGCACACCCACGGCCACCGCCGCGCCCCGGAGAAGTGCAGGCGGCCCACCGGGAGGGCCCGGTTTCGGACCACCTCGGGAACCCCTCGAACGGGTGACCACCGACGGGTCAGCGCACGGCGGCGGTGATCTTGGCGAACAGCGGGGCAGGCCACCACTTCGGGCGCACCGGAACCCGACGGACGTCGGCGAACCCGGCGAACGACCCGCGGTCGAACCGGGCGAAGCGGAAGTCGTACAGCAGCAGCACGCCGCCGGGCCGCAGCACGCGCCCCAACTCGGCCACCGCCCGACGCTGGTCCGGCCACTCGTGCAGGCTCAACGTCGACACGACCACGTCCACGCTGTCGTCCGGGTGCGGCAGCGACGCCACATCGGCGACCTGGAACGTGATGCGCGACGACGTAGCGCGCGCACGGGCGATGTCCACCATGTCAGCGGACAGGTCGACACCGCCCAGCACCAGGTCCGCCCGCCTGGCCGCCACGGCGTGCAGGAGACGTCCGGGACCGGTGCCGACGTCGAGCACCACCGCGGCGGGCGGGGCGAGCGCGGCCACGTCGGAGGCGACCAGCCGGTACAGGCCGCCCAGCAGGCGGGTCGCCCGCCGCTCGTAGGACGCACTGCGCTTCCGGTCGAAGTAGCTGGTCTGCGGGTGGTCGGACACGTGGGCTCCCGAAACGCGACAGTCGGCGGTGGTTGACAACACCACCGACTGTGCAACTTCATGTCGACATGAAGTCAAGCGAGGAGCTGTCGATCGGCACGCTGGCCGACCGGTTCGGGCTGGCGACGCACGTGCTGCGGCACTGGGAGGACGTGGGCCTGCTCGCGCCGCGCCGCCAGGCGAGCGGTCGGCGGCGGTACGGGCCAGCGGACGAGGCGCGGATCGCGATGATCCTGCTCGCCAAGGACGCCGGCCTCGGCCTGGACCAGATCAGGCTGCTGTTCGCCGCCACCGCCGACCGCTCGGCCCGCCGCGCGCTCTACCGCGAGCACCACGACCGGCTGGCCGAGCGGATCGCCTCGCTCCAGGCGTCGCTGTCGGTGCTGGAACACGCGATGGGGTGCGACGCCGAGGACATCACCACGTGCCCCGACTTCCAGGCCGAGGTCGCCGCCCGCATCCCCGACTGACCCGGTCCGTCACCGACGAGGCCGAACCGCGGGCCGCCCGCAGCCACGTCAGTCGGTGGTCAGGCCCTCGAAGTACTCCTTCTGGGACGGGTAGTAGTCGTCGAAGGCGGGCAGCGGCGCGCCGGCGCGGGAGGCCACCAGCATGTCCAGGTAGTACTCCCACCCCGGGCCGACCTCGCCGATGCCCTCCTCGGTCGACAGGTGGTGCACGAGGCTCAGCTCGGTCACACCGTCCACTTCGGACAGCAGCAGCTCCATCCGCCACGTGCCGGCCTCGTCCACCATCGACATCGCCAACCGCCGGGGCGGGTCGCACGCGTCGATGCGGACCTCCATCCACGGCTCCTGCTCCTCGAACACCATCTGGACCTTCACCGCGCGCCCCGGAGCGGCCTCGCCCTCCCACGGGCCGAACCACCGGGCCGTGCGCTCGGGCTCGGTCAGGCTCGCCCACACGTCGTCGGCGAGCGCGCGGAACGTGCGGGTGAGCACCAGGTCGCTGCCCGCGTCGGTGCGGAACAGCCGACCGGTGGGGGTGGGGGTCATGCGGTGTTCTCCTTCGATTCGTCGGCAGGGGATCCATCGGGGGACGACCGGTCGGCGAGCGGCCCGTCCACGCCGGGTCGGCCGGTGCGGCGTTCCCGCCGGGTGCGGTAGACCTCGGTCTCCAGCGCGTCGAGACGGTGCGCCCAACCAGAGGTCCGGTCGGGCACGCCGAAGTCGGCCAGCCAGCGCGCGAGCGGCGTCAGCCGGGAGGCGTCCAGCACGTAGAACCGCTGTCGGCCCACCAGCTCGTCGCGCACCAGCCCGCTCTCCCGCAGCACCCGCAGGTGCCTGCTCACCGCCGGGCGGCTGATCGCGAACCGCTCGGCGATCTGCCCGGCCGACAGCCGTGCGTCGACGCGCAGCATCTCCAGGATCTCCCGCCGCACGGGGTCGGCGATCGCACCCGCCACGTCGTCCACCGCTAAAGCGTAACCACTGGGTTACACGTTAGGCAATGCCCTCCAGGAACGCGATCAACGCCCGCCGGTACGGCTCGACCGTGGTCAGGTCGGCGTGCTCGTCCGGCCCGTGCTGCCCGTCGCCGCCGACCCCGAAGATCACCGCCTCGATGCCGCGCTGGAAGTAGAACCGGGAGTCGGCCGCGCCGTGCTTGCGCAGCAGGTCGCCCGAGTACCCCTGGGCACGGGCGGCGCGTTGCAGCGCCAGCAGGTCCGGCCCGTCCGGGTCGGCCCGGTGCGGCGGCTCGACGTGGTCGACCGCGGCCGTGACGCCGGGCGGGCACAACGAGGTGAGGTGCGCGGCGACCTCCTCGCGCGAGCGGCCGGTGAAGTCGACGTCCTCGGGCGGGAAGCGGACGTCCAGCCACGCGGTCGCGTCCGCGGGCACCTGGTTGAGCGCCTGGTTCCCGGACGAGATCCGGGCGACGTTCACCGTCGTCCGCCACTCCTCCTCCCCCGCCACCGGGTACGCGGCGAGCACGCCGTCCACCGCGCGCATCACCTTCAGCAACGCGTTGTCACCGAGCCACTGGTAAGCGCTGTGCGCCGCACGTCCCACCGCGTGCAGCCGCGCGGTGACGAGGCCCTTCGACTCGGCCACGACGCGCAGCGCGCTGTGCTCCCCGATCACCACGAACGACCCCGTGACGCCCTGCTCCAGCTGGTGCAGCGTGCCGTTGCGCCCACCGACCTCCTCGTCGGTCACGAGCTGGAGCCCGATCGGGTAAGGCAGCCGCCGGGCCACGTCCCGGAACACCGACGCCAGCACCAGCGCGGACAGCTTCATGTCCTGCGCGCCCCGGCCGATGAGCCGGTCGCCGTCCCGACGCGGCCGGAACTGCTCGTCCGCGCCCGGCACCACGTCCAGGTGGGCGTTGAAGATCACCCGGAAGTGTGGCCGGCGTTCACCCGAGTAGACGAGCGCACTGGGCTTGCCACCCGCCTCGAACCGCTCGACGGTGAAACCGGGCCCGACCGCGTCCAGCACGAAGTCCAACGCCCGGCGCAGGTCGTCGGGGCGGTCGGCGGTCGAGCGGATGCCGAGCAGCTGCTCGGTCAGCGGTAGCAGGTCCATCCCGCCATCGTGCCCCGACTACCGCGGCGGCACGGGTCACGGCGCGTCCGGGATCGCCTGCTCCGCACCCTCCACAGCGGACGGACAACGCGGTCGGGCGCGCAGCTCGACGATCGCCACCACCAGGGCCAGCGACACCGCCACCGTCGCACCGCCGATCGCGACCGACACCGCGACCGGGAAGTCCCGCCCGGACGAGGTCAGCACCAGGTAGAACACGCCGGTCAACGCCGCGGTGCCGATCGCGGCGCCGATGCGCTGCCCCGTCTGCAACGCCCCACCGGCCGCACCCGCCATCGACACCGGCACGTGCCGCAACGTCAGCGTCGTGTTCGGCGAGATCACCCACCCGCCGCCGATGCCCGCCACCAGCAACGCCGGCGTGACCGCCCACCCGGCCACGTGCGGCGGCGCGAACCGCAGCACCACGGCCGTCACCGCGAGACCGGCCACCACCAGGGTCAACCCGGTGACGGTCAGCTTGCGCCCCCACTTCTCCACCAACCGCCCGCCGACCACCGCGGACGCCGCCGACCCGACCGCGAACGGCGTCACGGCCAGCCCCGACTGCAACGGCGTGTAGCCGAGCCCGGTCTGGAAGTACAGCGCGAACACGAGCCAGATGCCGGCGAACCCGATGAAGTAGACCATCCCGAGCAACGCGCCCGTGCCGTAACCGGGCGTGCCGGTGAACAGGGCGATGTCGAGCATCGGGCCGCCGCCACGCGCGGCGACCTGCCGTTCCCACCGCACGAACAGCACCAGCAACGCCGCCCCGAGCCCGAACAGCCACCACAGCCGCGCCAGCCCGCCCGCCTCGGCCAGCACCAGCGGCAGCATCACGGCCAGCACCCCCGTGCCGAGCAGGGCCGCGCCGACCAGGTCGAGGTGGCCGCGCGGCCCACCGCGGGCGGGCGGCAGCAGCCGTGCCGCGAGCACCAGCGCGACCAGGCCGATCGGCACGTTGACGTAGAAGATCCACCGCCAGCCCTCGTCCTCGCCGGCCACGGCCAGGATGACGCCGCCGACCACCGGCCCGACGGCCGTGGAGACGCCGACCGTGGAGCCGAAGAACCCGAACGCCCGGCCGCGTTCCGCGCCCCGGAACAGCTGCTGGATCAACGCCGAGTTCTGCGGCGCCAGCGCGCCCGCCGAGATGCCCTGGGCGAGCCGTGCCACGACCAGCACCTCCGTGGTCGGCGCGAGCCCGGCCAACGCGCTGAACAGCACGAAGCCGCCCAACGCGGCCAGGAACATGGCCCGCCGCCCGATCGCGTCACCCAGGCGTCCGGCGGGCACGAGGGTCAGGCCGAACGCCAGCGCGTAGCCCGAGACGACCCACTGCACGCCCGCCGGCGTGGTGCCGAGGCCGTGCTGGATGGACGGCAGGGCGACGGACACGATGCTCACGTCGAGCAGGCTCATGAACCCGGCGACGAGCGTGACCGTGAGCGCCTTCCACCGCCGCGGGTCCGGCTCGTACGCCCTGGTCATCACTCATTCCTACCTCCCGGCACGATCACCCGCACGCCACCACGTGTGGCCCGGTCCGGAGTGGATACCCCCTGGGCATGGACGTGGAGCCGAACCGACTGTCGGACGTGGACCTGCGCCGGTTCGTGCTGGACCGGCTGGACGAGGACGCCGAGCGGCTGGCGCGCGAGGAGCTGCCGCTGCTCGACGAGGCCGAGCGCCGGGGGCGGCTGGCGATCCTGCGGTCCGACGACGGCCGCGAGCTGCTCATCGTGCCCGGCGAGGCGCGCACCGCCGACGAGCGCGTGCCGGTGCCGTTCGAGGAGAAGGCGCGGTGGCTGCGCGAGGAGGTCGAGGGCGGGTCCGACCGGTCGGTGCTCCTGCTGCTCGCGGGCGCCTACGACACGCACCACGGGTGGCAGGAGGAGTGGCGGACGTGACCGGACGCGGTCACCCGGACGACGACCTGCCGCCACCGGCGCCGCCGCGCAGCGCGTTGACCCTGCGGTTGTGGCTGGCCGGGTTCGGCGTCGTGTTCAACGGCGTGGCGGCCGTGCTGTGCGTGCGCGCCGGCCTGACGTGGCTGGCGGTGCTGCTCGCGGTGATCGTGGTGGGGCTGATCGTCGACTTCGGCTGGGTGGTGCACCGCAAGCGGCGCGGCGACCCGGGCTGACGTCGGCTCAGCGGGACATGGCCGGTCGGGACGCGCGCGGCGCGGGCACGTCGTGATGGCGGCTGATGTTGTGCTCCAGCAGGGCCTGCGACTCGGCGACGTCGATCGAGTCGTCCGGCAGCACGCCGTCGCGCTCCTTGAGCCCCACCATCGCGTCCTCGATGGCCGCGTGCGCGGCGAACAGGCACGGCGTGCTGTAGATCGCCACGTCGACGCCCAGGTCGGACAGCTCGCCGAGCGACAGCTTCGGCGACCGGCCGCCCGCGATCTGGTTGAACAGCAGCGCCTTGCCGCCCACCGCCCGCCGGACGCGGCGGATCACGTCGACCGACGGCATGCCCTCGACCAGGACCACCTCGGCGTCCGTCCCGGCGAACGCGGCGGCCCGGCGCAGCATCTCGTCCTCGTCGGTGGCGTCGGTCCGCGCCACCACGACCAGGTCGGTCCTGGTCCGCAGCACGAGGTCCAGCTTCTCCAGGTACTGCTCCAGCGGCAGCACCCGCTTGCCCTCGACGTGCCCGCACCGGCGTGGCCGCTGCTGGTCCTCCAGGATCACGCCGGACGCGCCGACCTGCTCCAGGGCGCGGACCACCTGGCAGGCGACCTCGGGATCGGTGTACCCGTCGTCGATGTCGACCAGCAGGTGCTTGTCCGGCAGCGCCAGGCGCAGCCGCTGCACGAACCCGACCACGTCCGGCCAGGCGATGAAGCCGACGTCGGGCAGGCCGTAGTGCGAGGCGGAGAAGCCGAAGCCGGAGACGAACAGCCCGTCGTAGTGCCGGGCCGCGATCGTGGCCGACAGCATGTCGAACACGCCGATCAGCGGCGTCGTCCCGGGAGCCGCGACGGCCTCGCGCAGTGCCTTGCCGTAAGCCATGCGACGAACCGTAGGCGGCCTCGCCGAACCTGGTCGAGATATCGGAAGGATGAGATCCACTCAGCCGCGGGTCCGCCCCTGCGCGCGGCTCGCCGCCAGGCCCCGGTAGCGGTGGGCGACCCCGCCGGGGAACAGGTACTCGGCCAGGACGTTGCCGGTGCGGCGGGACGGCAGGCCCATGTCGTGCATGAGCTCGTCGGCGGTGTGGATGTCGTAGGGGCCGAAGTCGTAGCCGCCGGTGCCCGGGAGCACCCGTTCGTGCCAGGCCAGGCGGGCGTCGACGGCCTCGTTCATGCCCCGCTCGTCCGGGGTGACGTGCAGCGTGCCCAGGAAGTGGCGGGCCAACCAGTGCGCGGTGAGCTCCACGCCCATGATGTTGTTGAAGACCTGCCGGAACCCGACGAACCCCAGCCGGTCGACGCCCGGCGGCACGATGCCCCGGTACAGCCGCAGCCGCCCGGCGTCGTCGTGCACCCGTAGGTCGAGGAACGGGAAGACCCGGCGGTGGCCGGTGGCGAACACGACGACGTCCGCCGCGACCTCGCGGCCGGTCGCCAGGCGCAGGCCCTGGTCGGTGTACGCCTCGACCGCGCCGACCTCGGCCGTGAGGCGACCTCGGCGGACGGCCCGCACGTAACCGCGCGGCATGACGCCCGCGTGGGCCAGGTGGTAGGGCAGCGGTCGGGTCGGTCGCAGCCGCTCCGGCAGGCGGGTGAACCCGGCGGAGATCAGCATGTCGCGGGTGATGAGCCGCCACAGGACCCGCTTGACCCGGTCGTCGAGGCGGTCGATCGGGCGGACGCAGGCCGGGTCGTGGTAGCGGGGCAGGAGCGCCTCGCCGAGCCGGGTGAACAGGATCCACCGGTAGCCGACCGTGCCGAGCAGGAGCCGTTCGGGGATCATCCAGTTGACCTTGCGCTGCACGAGCGTGGCCGAGGTCGCCTCGCGTGCCGCGCGGGTGGCCAGGTCCAACGCGGACTTGCCGCCGCCCACGACGACCACGCGCCTGCCGGTGAACGTCCCGGACCGCACGTCGTTGGCGTGCAGCACGGTCCCGGGGAACGACTCGCGCCCGGGCAGGTCGGGCACGTGGACGTGGTCGTGCGCTCCGCTGGCGACGACGACGTGGTCGAACGTCTCGCGACCGACCGGCGCGCCCTCGTCCCCGACCGGGCGGTGCTCGACCAGCCAACCGGAGGCCCCGACCGGCCCCGGCCCGTCGACCGGCCGGATCGAGGTCACCTCGGTGCCCGGTCGGAGGTGGTCGAGCACGCCGAACGTCCTCGCGTAGTCCTCCAGGTAGCGCTGGCTGTCCACGGAACTGGCGAAGCTCAGCCGGTTGGGCAGGTCCGCGAACTCGAAGAGGCGGAGCGCCGACTGGTTGGACAGGCCGTCGTAGCTGCCGCCCGGCGACCAGATCCCCCCGACCCGCTCGTACTTGTCGAAGACGGTGACGTCGAAGCCGTGCTCCAGCAACACCTTGGCCGTGACGATGCCCGCGGGCCCCGCTCCGACGACACACGCCCTCATCGCCGCCACTCCCCCGCGATCGGCACACCCGGCCCGTCCATCATCCCGACCGGGGCGGCGTCAGGACAGTGCGGCGATCACGTCGTCGGCCGTGACCGGCAGGGAGAACATCGGGAAGTCGAAGCGCAACGCGTTGTCGTGCTCCTCCTGGGACGTGGCGGCCACGCAGTCGGTCAACGTGATGACCTTGTACCCGTTCTCGTAGCCGGTGCGCATGGTCGACTCGACGCAGCAGTTCGTCAGGAACCCGCCCAGCACGATGGTCGTGATGCCCTTGCTGCGCAGGATGAAGTCGAGGTTCGTGCTGGCGAACGTGTCGAGCCCGCGCTTGCCCTCGATCACGATGTCGCCGTCGCGGGGCGCGAGGTCGTCCACGATCGCCGCGCCCCAGCTGCCCTTGACGAACGCCTTGCCGTCCACCACGCCCTTGAGGATGCCGTACGGGTGGGAGGAGATCTCGTGGTAGCCCTCGGCAAACGTGATGGGCGCGTGCATCACCGTCACCCCGGCCGCCCGTGCCGCCTCCACCAGGGCCACGGTCTTGGGCAGCATCTCGGTCCTGCCCATCACCTCACTGACCGCACCGTTGAGCACACCACCCTCGCTGGTGAAGTCGTTCTGGTACTCGATCAGCACCAACGCGGTCGTCTTCGGGTCCAGCACCAGCTCGGTCATCGCAGGCTCCACTCCTCGGCGGCGGTCGCGGACCTGATTCAACGGCCCCGACCCCCCGCCCGCAATGCGACGTCCGGGTTCACTCCCCTCGTGAACCGAACACATCGTGCCGAACCTCGCGTCCAGCAGTCGCCCCGACGCGCCACCACCGGAGCCCTCCGACCCGCATGGCGACACCAGACCCTCCCGCACGACGGCCGTACGCCGCCAAGGCGGACGCTGGACCTGTTAGCAGTGTTCGAGCCCTCGTCACAGCCGCTGAGGAAAGGCTGGTCAGTCGCTCGGGCGGGACAACCGCAGCATCGCCTGGCAGGCGTGCTTGAGCTCCTCGGAGCGGTCGAACAACTCCAGCAGGGTCGCGTCCCCTGCCAACGTGTCGAGGAACCGACCTAGCAACGTCTCCACGGCGGACGGGAGTTTCACCGTCTCCGCCACGCCTCTAAGCGTGATCTGCGCCGCGTACACCGAAGCGGACAGGTCCCGAGGCTCGGAGCCGTCCGGGTTGGCAGCGAACTGGTGGTCCAGGACGCGGTAGGTGCGGATCTCCACCACAAGCCGCCCCAGTAGGAACCACGCCAGCTCGTCCCGGTTTGCCTGCTGCTCAACCCGCCGCTGGAGGTCGTCAAGTGCCCCGGTGTACGCCCTGATCGCCAGGTCCTTGCCGTGTGGATCCGGAGGAGGCGGGTCCACCAGCTGGTGGCCGGTGGCCAGAACGGGGACGAATTCCTCCCACGTCAGCCCGATGCCGGCCAGCGCTTCGACCAGCTCGTCCCGAGCCGTTCGACCTTCCTTGGACAATGGCAGCAACGACAACCGATTGCCCATGTTCCAGCCGATGATGAAGTACCAAGGGCTGTTTGCCGACCCGGTCAACGGCTGAGTTGACGAGGGCGGCGAAGGCGGTAGGTGGATATTCAGGTTCCCGCTGATGTAGCCCGCTTGGACGAGGGCACCGAGTACCTCGCCGCTAGCCATGTTGTGCAACTGTCCTGTCATGGAGCTCCCACCACTGTACGGGCATGCGAAGAGGCGACGACCTCGCATCATCGAGGCAGCAGAACGCTATGGCGTTCCTGCGGATCCACGTCCGCACTTTTCGGTGTTTACTGATTCGTGATCTGCACCCACTTCGAGTTATGGACGCGGTGCTGCGGCATCCAGAGCAGCGACCGGACCCGCGCTCTTTATGGGACCAATCCCAGAGATGGCGTGGGCGTGGCCAGTCGGTCACGATTCGCACCTTCACACCAGGAGGCTGGTCATGGGCGACCAGACGCTCACCACGATCCCGGCGGAGGTGGATATCGCGTAGACCGGCCCCGTCGCCCCGATTCAGCCCAGGTCGGTGAGGAATTCGGTCAACACGGCGGCGAACTGTTCCGACGCCTCCAAGTGCGGCGCGTGCCCGATGGCCGGCAGGATGCGCACCTGCCCGCGCCAGAGCGTCGGCATCGGGACCGAATTGAGGTAGTCGAGGTTGACGAGCTGCTCGTCCTCGCCGTGCAGGACTGCCAGGGGTTGCGTGAGCCCGGCGACGATCGCCACCTCGTCCGCGAACCGGCCCGCGCCCAGGCTCGCCAGCAGACCGGCACGGGCGGAGCCGTCGGTGGCCAGGATGTCGGCGACGAGTTCGGCGACCGGGTACGCAGAGCCTGGGGCGAGGAAGCTGGCCGCGTAGGCGCGCGCGGCCTCGTCGTCCACCTCGGCGCTGAAGCCGATGTTCACGGCCGGGTTGAGGAGGAAGGCCTCCGCGAGTTGGGCAGGTGAGCTGACGGGCGGTGTGCCGAAGATCAGGAACCCGGCCGCGTGCGGCAGGCGCGGGGCTGCCTCGATCGCGATGTGCCCGCCGAGGCTCCAGCCGACGACGACAGCGTCCTCTGTGTCGGTGGCCGCCATGAAGCCGACCAGGTTGTCGGCGTAGCCCGGCAGCGAGTAAGCCTCCTCTGCCGCAGGGGGCGGCGAGCCGCCGTGTCCGGGCAGGTCCGGCGCCAGGCATCGGAACCGCTCGCCGAAGGGGCCGTCCACCAGCGCGCGCCAGGTGCGAGCGGCGGACGAGTTGCCGTGCACGAGGACGATGGGCCGCCCGGAACCGGGCGACTCGAGGTAGGCCAGTTCCTGCCCGTCGACGGTGATGCTCTTCTCGGCCAACGGACGAAGTCCCCTCACTCGGGCGGTGTTCGGCACCGACAGCGTCTCACCTCTACCGAGGTGAACTGAAGACCGTCGCCTGGTATGGGTCCCGCTAACCGTGGCGTCGGACGTTGCCGGCACGACGGGGTCGCGGGTTCGTCGGGTCGTCCGTCGACCGGATGCGGCGGCCGTGCTGTCGAGTCGCGGTGCACCGCAACGCGGTCAGGAATACGTCGCGACATCGCCTTGCGGCGACGTGAATGCCACGGGGTGGGCTGGGGTCGGGACCGCGCGTTCGCACGGGCGCGCGTGCCGCCGACGGCGGGGAGCGGCCGGCACCGCGATGATGGCGGGATGAGCTCAGCGGTGAACGCAGCGCTGCCGGAGTTGGACGTCGTGATGCCCGTCGCACCCAAGGACGCTTCCGACGCGGCGTTGGCGTTGCGGTCGTTGCTGCGGCACTGCCGCAACCCGATCCGCGCGGTGCACGTCGTGTCGGCGTCGCCACCGCAGTTCGTCGACCAGCGCGTGCGGTGGCTCGACGAATCGCTGGTCGAGCCGAGCCTGGCGGAGGTCGAGGCGGTGTTGCGCGCCACGGGCTCGCCGCACGGCAACGCGACGTGGTACTTCCAGCAGCTGCTCAAGCTCGGCTGCTTCGCGCTGCCCGGCGTCACCGCCGACCACGTGCTGGTCACCGACGCGGACCTGGCGTTCGTCGCGGACGTGACGTTCGTCGACCCGTTCGGCCGGGCGCTGATGCCGTGGGGTTACCCGCTGCGCTGGGGCTCGGGTCAAGGCGCGTCCGGCGCGGTCCGGCACTCGGCCCTGCGCGCGGCCTCGCGGGTGGTGCCCGGGTGGTGCGCGGTCGACCGCTTCAGCGGGATGCACCACCACATGGTGCTGGAGCGCCGGGTGGCGGCCGAGTTGGTGCGGCTGGTCGAACGGGCGCACGGTGTGCCGTTCTGGCGCGCGTTCCTGGTCGCCCGTGACCGGTCCCGGTGGACCGGGGCTTCGGAGTACGTGTTGTACCGGCACTTCGCGTCGCGGTCGTTCCCGGAGCGGGTCGTCATGCGGCACCTGTCCAGCGCCGAGGTCATCCAAAGCGCCGGCGCCGGTGGTTTCACCCTGGCCGACGTGCTGGCCGCACCGCGTCCCGGTGACGTGCGCGCCGTGGGTTGCCACCGGTTCCTCGACTACGCCGACCGCATCGCCACGATGGACTACCTCTCCGACCCGCTGCGCCGCGAACTACCCGTGAACGCACCGTTGGCCCTGCGGCTGAGGCGGGGGGAGGTCACCGTCACGCCGACGACCACCCCGTTGTCGTTCCAGGACATCCCGTAGACGTGCAACGCCGACCCGGAGGGCGGCGGTGCGCACGGACGGAGCTGGGCGGCACTTCGCCGTCCACGTACCCCGGCGTCGTCACCCGGCAGGGCAGCGCCCCAGGCACGGGTTTGACCTAGGCTTCAGGCCATGGCCGAGATCAAGTACTCGACTCCGCAGGAAGCCTTCGAACTGCTGCTGTCCGGTAACCAGCGCTTCGTCGCCGGCACGCCGGAGCACCCGAATCAGGACGCGGCCCGTCGCGCCGAGGTCGCACCCGCTCAGCGCCCGTTCGCCGTGCTGTTCGGGTGTTCCGACTCCCGGCTGGCCGCCGAGATCGTCTTCGACCGCGGCCTGGGCGACCTGTTCGTGGTGCGCACCGCGGGCCACGTGGTCGGCGCGGAGGTGCTGGGCAGCGTCGAGTACGGGGTCGGCGTGCTGGGCAGCCCGCTGGTGGTGGTCCTCGGGCACGACGCGTGCGGCGCGGTCGCTGCCGCGTGCGCCGCGCTCGACGAGGGCGCGGTCCCGGACGGGTACATCCGCGACGTGGTCGAGCGCGTCACCCCCAGCGTCATCGCGGCGCGGGCCGCCGGACGCCTGCAGGCCGACGAGATCCTCGCCGAGCACGTCAGCCGCACTGTGGACCTGCTGCTCGACCGCTCCCGGCTGCTCGCCGAGCGGGTGGACTCCGGTCAGGCCGCGGTGGTCGGCCTGTGCTACCGCCTGGCCGACGGCAACACCCGACTCGTCGCGGCCCGCGGCCTCGACGTCCCCGTCCCCACGAACTGAGCACCCCGGCAGGAGCGCTGAACGACACCGGTGCAGGTCACTCGAGGGGCCGGGGCCCGGCAGCGCGGCGAAGCCGGTTGGCGATCGCCAAGCCCAGCCCCTCCTCCACCGGCAAGGACGCGACGATGAGATCACACCCCTGCTGATCGAGCTCGCGCAGGAACCCGTACAGCCCTCGCGCGTAGTCGGACGTCGAACCGGGGACCGCCACCACGGCGTGCGCCGTCACCAGGGCGCCGGCGAACGCGGGAGGAAGAAGTACGCCCACCCTGTGCCCCAGTTCCTGCGCGAGCTCCGCTTCGGCGACGATCTTCTCGGGCTCGACGAGGACGACCCGCGCCCGCGGCGCGTAGTGCGACGGGTGCTGCCCCGGCACCCGGACGCGGCTCGTCGAATGGACCGCGAGCGAGCACCCCAGCACCGCTTCGAGGTCCTCGCGCGTCACCCCGCCAGGCCGGAGGACGCTCGGGACGTCGCCCGTGGCGTCGACGATGGTCGACTCGACGCCGACCTCGCACGGGCCACCGTCGAGCACGAAGTCCACGGCATCACCGAGCTCCGCGCGAACGTGGTCCGCCGTCGTGGGGCTCACCGAACCGAAGCGGTTGGCCGACGGAGCCGCCACACCACCCCCGAAGGCCCGCAGCAGCGCGAGCGCGACGGGGTGTGCGGGCACCCGCACGGCCACCGTCTCCAGGCCACCGGTCGCTTCGAGCGGCACCCGGCGACCGCGCCGCAGGACCAACGTCAGCGGCCCCGGCCAGAAGCGCTCGGCCAGCAGACGCGCCGTCGCGGGGACGTCCTCGACCCAGTCACCCAACTGGTCCGCATCGCCGAGGTGCACGATCAGCGGGTGGTCGGGCGGACGCCCCTTGACCTGGAAGACGCGCGCGACCGCGGCGGGATCCTCGGCATCGGCGCCCAGGCCGTAGACGGTCTCGGTCGGGAGGGCCACCAGACCCCCCGCTCGCAGCACACCGGCCGCCTTCTCGAGATCACTGCTCGTTGCCAACGGACTCGCAATCCTCTCCACCACCCGCGACAACGTACTGGGGGCATCGACGTCGCGGCCGACCAGGTGGGCTGAGAACACCCTGGACAACGACCTGGGACCAGTCGCGCTGCTCGACGAGGTCGCCCACGAGGCCGTGGCGGCGCCGCACACCGGTGCGACTACCTGGTCCACGCGGTGATCAGGCCGTACGGCACGCACGACCTGATCACTTTTCGTCCCACGTCCGCCGGCTCGGCACGGTCCTGTTCGCCGTGCACCTGATCGGGTCCGCGCAGGCGCTACCGGCCTCTACCGCAACGTGCGGATGGCCTGGCCCGGGGGGGGCGGGCGCGGGGCCGGACGCCCCCCCGGGGCGGGCGGGGCAACGAGGCGGGGGTGGGCGGGGGGTCCGGGAGCCCCCACGCCCCCGGTGTCCGCGAGGGGGGGGACGGGGACCCCCC
>NZ_JBFAMT010000069.1:0-40237 GCF_040656635.1 Actinosynnema sp. NPDC049800
CTCGTGGCCGGGCGTGCGCGACAGGTCGTCGGCCATCCGGAACACCCGGTGACACAACCGGATCACGTTGCGCGCGTTGCCCCGGGCGAGGTCGCCGGGTCGGGTCGAGCGCCAGGGTGGGGTCCCCTCCGCGCAGCACTTGGAGCCCGATGCGGCGAGCACGCACGAACGGGTCGTCGGTCAGGGCCAGTTCGTCGAGCAGCAGGTCCTCGGTGGCCGCGGTCACGACGGCCGCGTCGCGCACGAGGCGCGGCACGGCGAGCGATGCGGTGTCGAGCAGGTCGTGCAGGACGGGCGGCGCCACCGGCGCCGGACTCAGGAAGCCGACGCACAGCGCGGTCGGCGACGGCGCGTCCCACGAGGTGCCCACAAGTCCCAGCGAGACGACGGCCCGTCCGGGCAGACCGCGGTCAGCGGCCAGGTCGAGGAGCACGGGCCGTGGACCGCCGACCAGCGCGCGTGCGGCCGACCACACCGCCCACGTGCGGTGCGGGTCGGCGCTGAGACCGCCGACCCGCCAGAGGAGCGCGGCGCCCCGGGCCTCGTCCACCCGCAGCGGCGGCCTCCGCGCCGACCGCTTGGACCGCGTCGACCGGGCGGGCCGGCGCGGGGTGCGTGCGGGGAGGTCGCGGAAGTGCTGCTCGGCGAGAGCCAGGGCGTGCCTGGAGTCGACCCTCCCGGACACGACCACCACCGTGCTGTCCGGGCGGACGTGGTCGTGGAGGAAGGAGCGCACCCGCGCGGGATCGGCTGTCGCGAGTGCGCCGGGGTCACCCAGCGGGTCGACGCCGAGCACCGCCCGCGCCCCCGGCAGCCAGGGGAACCCGAAGTCGGGGTGCCGGCGCAGCGCGGCCGTCTCCTCGGCGATCAGGGACGCGTGCGCGCGCACCGAAGCCTCGTCTACCACTGGAGCGCGCAGCCTGTCCGCATGCGCCTCTAACGCCTCCGGCAGGTCCTCCGGCAGCGCGAACGCCTGGACCACGACGTGGTCCTCCCGCGTGGCGCCCTGGACGGTGTCGCCGCGGCAGAGCAGGTGCTCGACCAGATGCACCAGCCCTTGCAGGTCGGGCGGATCGTCCCGGTAGCCCGTGGCGTGGACGGTGGTGACGCAGGCGATGGCCTCGTCGGCGTCCGGCGCGACGACGACGGTGATCCCGTTGGGCAGCGTCGCGGCGGTCGTCACGCGGAAGACCTGTTCGCCTCGTCCGCCGTCCGGACCTCGGCGAGCGTGGTCAGCCGCCGGATCGGCGAGAGGAGCAGCAACAGGATCGCCAGGGTCATCCCCGCGGCCGCCAGCACCAGGACCCCGCGGACCGGGAGCCGGGTCGCCAGCCACGCCGCGGCCGCCGCGCCCACGGGCAGCGCGCCCCTGGACACCACCCGGATGGACCCGCCGACCCGGCCGAGCAGGTCCTGCGGGGTCAACGTCTGTATGAACGACGCGACCGACACGTTGAACGCGACCCCGCCGACCGCCGGCACGAAGGCGCCGATGACGAAGAACGCCAGGCCCCAGCCGGGGGTGGTGAGCGGCACCAGGAGGATCGCCGGCATGGTGACAAGGGGGAACGCCCAGATCAGCCGCGCGTCTCCGAGCTTGCGGCTCAGCGGCCCGATGAGCAGGGCGCCGATCGTGCCGCCCACGCTCCCCGCGGCGAGCAGCAGTCCCGTCGACGCGGTGGACAGGCCCACCTCGCGCACCAGGAACACGATGATCAGCGCCTGGTAGCCGGCGAACGAGAGGTTGAACACCCCGGAGGAGCGCGCGATCGCCCGAATGATCGGCTGCCGCCACACGAACCTCAGGCCCTCTGCGATCTCCTTGCCCAGGTGGCGCTCGGGCTTGAGCGGGGGCTCGGCCTCCTGCTTGCGGACGCGGGTCAGCAGCACCCCGGACACCAGGTAGCTCACCGCGTCGACCAGCAGCGTGAGCGGTGCGGTCAGCACCTGTACGAGGACACCGCCGACGCCGGGGCCCGCGATGTAGGCCACCGACGCGTTCAGCTGGAGCCGACCGTTGGCCGCCACGAGCTGATCGCGTTCGACGATGTGTGGCAGGTAGGCCGGGTAGGCGACGTCGAACACCACCGTGAGCACGCTGGTGCCCAGGGCGACGAGGTACAGCTGCCACAGCGTCAACGTTCCTGTCGCAGCGGCAACCGGCACCGACAGCAGCAGCACGGCGCGCCCGAGGTCGGCGCCGACCAGCACGGGACGACGACGCCTGCGATCCACCCACGCGCCCGCCGGGAGGCCGATCACCAACCACGCCAGGTAGCCCGCTGCGGTCAGCAACCCGACTTCGAACACCGACGACTGCAGTGTCGCGATCGCCACCAGCGGCAGGGCGATGACGGTGAGCTGGTTACCCAACTGGCTGATCGCGTCACCCGCCCACAGCAACCGGAAGTCCCGGTTTTCCTTTACCACCCGGAGCCTGCGGGAAGACTCGTGATCCTTCTGCGGCATTCGCCACCCGTTCGTCGATGTCATTCGGGAAGAGGACATCGCGCTGCGCGCCCCCCGCCCCACAGTAGCGGTATCGGCGCGTTCGACCGCAAACTGCGGAGTTCCGAATGTGCGCCGTTCGGGTGACCGCGAACGAAGGGGTCGGGAGTCGCGCCGACCGGGGTCCGGATCTGGAAGTCGGCGTGTCCTGCCGGCGGGACAGGGTTGACCTGCGCATTCTGGTTTAATTCCAGGTCGAGGTGAATGGATTTCTGCGTTCACCCCTTGTTGACCGATGGTCGGGGTGGCGCAGAAATTCTTGAGGCATTGACAGTTAGATAGGCCGCGTATAACGTCGTTGACGTCCGACGGGTTCGGACCTTTCAATCGATTTCAGATGGCCATTCAACTGACGGGGGAACGTTGACTTCTGATCTTGACGTGGACTCGGCAGGAGATGGCGCGGAAATGCTCGTGGACACGCCCGTGCTGAAGTCCACCGCGAAAGCCGTGCTGCGCGACGGCGGCCTGCTGATCGTCGACGGGGCGTTTGAGTACCGCTGCCCCATCGCGCACCCGGCAGTGGAGGCCGTGGAGGCGCTCAACAACCGCGAATTCCGCCGCCTCGCGATGGTCGAGGCGCTGGCGACGCTGCGCGGCGGCGACCTCGGATCGGGTGTCGAGGCGGTGACCGCGCTCGTGAAGTCGGGACTCGTCGTGGAGCACCCGGCGGGGAACCGCCGGTTCCACAACGCCGAGTACATCGGCTACCGGCTGATCGACGCGTTCCGCCAATGGGCTCCCCGGCTGTGGAACGACAACCCGCTCATACGCGCACTGCGTGCCGGCGGACGCCGCGACCTCGGGATGGGCCTGATGCTGGAAACGTTCTTCGTGGTGCGCGCCGCGCACTGGACCGCTCCCTCGGTGCTCGCCCACGACCTGACCGCGGATCAGCGCCGGGCGCTCCGTGAGTTCTTCGACGAGGAAGCCGACCACTCGGCCCTGATGGCCCGGGATTTCGCTCACCTCGACATCGACCCGGCTCAGCTCGGCACAGCCCAGTCGACCCCCGAAAGTATTCTTTTCAACAACTACTTCTTCGCCATGGGACACCACTCGCCCGCCCACTTCGCAGCGTCCCTCATCATCCCGGAAGTGCCCGAAGCGGTCGCCGACCCGGATTCCCGGAAAATCGACCCGGAGGGTAGGCCCCGAGATGTGCTGGACCTGCTGGAGTTCCGCAACGACATCCCGGCGGCCGCACTGGCCGGCTTCCGCGCGCACGGTGCGATCGACGAGGGCGCCGAACACGCGATGATGCCCGTGCGGGTGCTCGCCGAGGAGCACGTGATCAGCGTCGAGCGCACCCGCGTCCTGGCGTCGGTCGTGGCGCAGGGGGTCGTCGCCTACGACCAGTTCCTGCACGGGATCCACCGGCGCTACGACGCCTGGGACGGTCGCCTCGTGCTCGGCCCGGTGCTGGGTGAGTTCTGACCGGTCCCACCGCTTGGCCCCGTGGGTCGTCCGGCTTGACCACGCCGATGGCCCCCTGCTGCTCGGACCGCGGCTTCGACTGCTGCGGCTGACAGGGCGGATCGATCCTGCCGGACTCCGGGACCGGGGCTGCGCCGATTTCGTCATCGACATGGATGCGCTGCCCGCAGCGCGGCCGAAGGGGGTGTGTGCGACCGTGGTGCTGCTCGACAACACCGGACGAGGCGCGGCCGCCGACCTCGTCGCGCCGTTGACCGCCCGCGGGTGGTCCGCCACCGTGGTCGATGCGCCGTCCGCAGTGGCCGACGCCGTGGACGCGGGAACGCCGGTGGTCGTGGTGGCGGACCGGGAGGACATGGCCGAGCCGGACTGGCTGTCCGCCTTGGTCGAGCGGCATCCGGTCCTGTGGTCCGGTGAGAGCGTCGACGGCACGCACGTCGGACCCGTGCTGGCCTCCCGCGACGACGTCCGCCGCTACTTCGAGGCGACGACGACGTGGTGGTCCGACCGCGCGCTGCGCGACCTCGGGTTCACCTCGCGCCCGTTGCCGCTGCTGACCGGCCCGGCCCGGGCGGACGCGGTGGCCGCCGCCACCGACTCCCTGCTGCGGGACCGGGTGCCCGACCGCGTGGTCCTGCTCGACGGGGGCCGCATCGCCCAGCTGTGGACAGCGGTTCGCCGCGGACCCCTCGCCGCGGAAGGGCTGCGCGCGGAGCAGTCCTGGGCCAAGGGGTTGATGAAAGACCTGCGGGTGTTCGCCGGGGGGTCACCGGAACGCCCCGTGAGGCTCTCCACGTGCCGCACGCCGGCGGGTGGCGTGGTCCCGGAACTGGAGTCGGCCAGCGGCAAGGGCGCCACCGATGAGGAGGCCGTGACCAGAGCGGTCGGCGAGGCGATCGAGCGGTTCGCCGCGTGGAACGCCAACCAACTGCCCAAGGCGTGCGCCGACGGCACGCGCAGGCTCCGGCTGGAGGACTTCCACCCCTACGGAACGGCCTACGACGAGTACCTGGCGGCCGGCCGGCCGCCGGTGGACCACGTGCGCGGGCTGTCCCTCGTGGACGGCGAGCCGGTCGACGTGCCGTTGGCGCTGGTGGCCTTCCCCTACATCCCCGGACCGGGCGACCGGCCTCGTCCCACCTGGGGCACGACCACCGGGCTCGCCGTCCACCCCGTGCGGGAGGAAGCGGTGGCCCGCGCCCTCCGCGAGGTGCTCGAACGGGCCTCCCTGTACCCGAACTTCCTGTGGCAGCGCCCGGCGATCCGGTTGCCCGACCCGGATCCGGCCACCCGGCTGCTCGTCTACCCGGACACATTGGTACCGGTGGTGCACGCCTTCGTCGTGGACCACGGTGCCGCACGGGCCGCACGCGGCTCGGGCAGCGGGCTCACCTGGACGCAGGCGATCGCCGCGGCGGTCGAGGAGGCCGAGCAGATCATGTCGCAGGTGCGGCGCGACCCGCCCGACCACATGGGCGCGGCGTTCCGCGACTGGGCCGACCCGGCCGTCGTGGAGCGCGTGTGGGCCTACGTCGACGCGCACCCCGAGGAGCGGCCGCCCGACGTCGAGCACCGCAGCGCGGCCGAGCAGGTGCGAGCCGTCGCCGTGCGATCGGCCGAGGTCGTGGTGGTCGACCTGCCGTGCGCCGTGCGGGGGTGGACCGCGGTGCGGGTCCTGGTGCCGGGTGCCACCGCGCACCGATTCGCCTCACCCAGCGCCGCCGGCGACCGGTTGACGGGCGCGCCGTGGCACGCCGGCCTGCCCGGCGGCTGACCAGACGTCCCGCGGTTGCGCGGGCAACCAGCAGACGACCGATGAGGAGGTGAGATGCATGGCCGAGAACCAGGAGAAGGACGTCCAGCCCGAGGTGGTGGAGACGCCCGAGCCGTTCAAGGTGGAGGCGGTGAAGGTGGACACGGACACCGTCCTGCTGCAGCCCACCTCGTACTGACCGTCATCGCCGTGGTGGGTGTTCGGCACCCACCGCGGCGATGCACGTCCCGACCCTGACCTGATCGGAGCCACGATGCCGGGGGATGCCGTGTTGGACACGTTCGAGCTGGTAGAGAAGGAAATCCTGGCGCTGCACGAGCCGGGCGACCCGGCGCACCTCGCCGGTGCGGCGGCCGAGGCGTTGCGCGTGCACCGCGACCGCCTGCAGCGGCTCGACCCGGCCCGGCTGCTGGTGTGGGCGCTGGACGCGCCCCTGCCGCCCCAACCGTGGGCGAACCCGTTCGGCGATCCGGCGCTTACCGTCGTGCACAACGAGCACTTCCGGATCGATCTGCTGTACTGGAACCACAACTCGACCCCCACCCACAAGCACGTCTCCTGCGGGGCGTTCGCCGCGCTGCACGGTCCGCGGCTCCACCAGGTGTTCGACTTCACCGAACGCCGGGAGATCGCCCCGTTCGTGTCCACCGGACGAATGACGTTGCGCGAGCGGCACCTGATGGCGCAGGGGGACGTCCACGAGATCCACCCCGACCTCGTCCACGACCTGTTCTGGCTCACCCGGCCCAGCGTCACGATCAGCGTCCGGTGCAACGATCACCCGGGGGAGGTCGAGCAGCCGTGGGAGTTCTGGGAACCCGGCCTGACCTTCCTGGGCATGCACCAGCAACCGAACGCGGACGTGCGCCGCAGGACCGCCGCGATGACGACGTTGCGGCGGGCGGGCGAGCGCGCCTTCGGCTCCGCGTTGACCGACCTGGTCCGCGATGGCGATCCCAGCCTCGTCTACCACGTCGTCATGGACACCCTGGCGTCCGGGCCACCGCGGCGGTGGCTGCCGACGATCCTCGAAGCCCTCGCGGCCCGCGCCGACGGCTTCGGGAGCGTGCTGGGCGACGCGATCCCGCACCTGCTGCGCAAGATCCGCCTCTACCCGGTCTACACCGGTGACGTGAACGCGCAACTCGTGGTCTCCCTGCTGTGGGGCGGGGCGTCGACGGAGGACATCGCCGCGTTCGTGGCGGACAACGTGCCGGGGGCGGACGTCGACGCGGTGTTCGCCGATGCGGCCCGGCGGATCGCCGACACCGGCGCCGAGGCGCCCGAACTGGACGGGTGGGCGGGGCGATGACGACGTTGTTCGAGTTCGACGAGTGGTCCCGGTTCACGGAGACCCACTGGGAGCGGCGCCCGGCGGTGCTCCGCACACCCCTCACAGCGGCCATGTCCGCCCCCGACCACTTCGCTGCGCTGGTGTCGGCCGCGGACGCCTGGCGGGCGGGCAGGCTGGTCCGTCCCCGCGACGTCCGCATGCTCATGGGCGACGGTGAGGTGAAGAGCAACTCCATGGCTCCGCTGCTGCCGCGCGCACAGGACGGCGACATCACCTCTTACATCCGGCGGGTCGACGAGCACGCCCACGGCGACTGGCACATCGTTGTGAACAGCCTCCAGCAGTTCTCGTGGCCGTTGTTCAGCGCGGCTAAGGAGATCCTGGACGGCATCTACCGCGCCGCGGGTTCCGTGCCCGCCGGCTTGACGGACTGCCACCTGATCGCGGGGTCGTACGGCGAAGCGCCGACGCGGATCCACAAGGACACCGCGACGGTCATGACCTTCGTGCTGTCGGGCAGGAAGCGCTTCTACACCTGGCCCTACGAAACGCTGGTCCGGTACGCGCGCACCCCCGACCCCCTGCACCACCAGGTGAACCTGGACATCGACTTCCGCGACGTCGTCGACCAGGCCACCGTGCTGGAGGGCGAGGCGGGCGACGTCCTGTACTGGCCGTCGGACCACTGGCACTGCGGTGAGTCCGACGGCACGCCGCACCTGTCGGTGCACCTGGCGACCTACACCGACAACAACCTGGTGCGCACCTTGGACTCGCTCGTGTCCACCGCCCTGGCCGAGCGGAAGGCCGACCACTGGCTCGACGGCTTCCCCTACCCACCGCGGGTCGGGGCCGCTCCCGACACCGTCACGAACAAGGCGATGGCCGAGATGCTGGTGGAGATCGCCGACGAAATCCCCGCCCGGTTCCAGGCCAAGCGCCTGCGTCGCGCCAGCGCCGTCAACTTCGAGTTCGTCCCACCGCCGCGCGGCTCGGCCTTCTCCGGCGACCACGCCCGGGTGGACGCCCGGTTCCCGGTGCTGTTCGAACCCACCGCCGACCACGGGGACGCGCTGCTGATCGCGGTGAACGGGCACGTGTCGAAGATTCCCCGCCTGCCGTGGCTGGAGGACCTGCTGTCGGCGCTCAACGGTGCCGGGTCGTCCGGGCTGGACTACCGCGAGCACCTCGGCCGCACCCTGCCGGCCGCCGAAGTCGCCGGTGCGGTGTCCGCAGCGACCCAGGTGCTGCGGTTCATCGACTCGGCGGGTGGGCTGGTCCGCCCGTGACCGAGGTGCTCTCGCTGTCCACCGGGGTGTTCGTCACCTGGACCGGTCACCACGCCCGGTTGGGGGCCGTGGCCCAGCCGCTGCACCTGTGGGACCTCTCACCGGAGCTGGCCCTGTGCGTGCTGCGGTTCACCCGGCCGACCGCCGTGGAGTCCGCCCTGGAAGCCGTCCCGGCGTCCGCGCGCCCAGCGGTCCGGGACTTCCTCGCGGAGCTGCGCCGGCACGGCCTCCTGGTGACGGGGGCGACGCCCGCCGCTGTGCCGAGGACGGCCGAGTTCGAGCTGACCAGGCACGTCGAGGTGTACCGGGACATCGACTCGGTGCACCCCGGCTTCAGCGCGCTCTACGCGGACGTGGCCGAGTACACGTTCACGTCCCCTCCCTTGGCCTACGCCCTCGTCAGCGCGGTGGAGCACGTGGTCCGCAACGGCGTCGACGGCGCGATCGTGGAGTGCGGGGTGTGGCGCGGCGGCAGCATGATGCTGGCCGCGAAGGTGTTGCCCGAACCCAGGGACCTGTGGCTGTATGACACTTTTGAAGCCCGCTGGGAACCGCGCGGGCCGAGCGACGGCTACGTGTTCGCCCCTGGGAGGCGGATCGACGACGGCACGGAGCGCGACCCGGTCGGCGCCGAGGCGAAGGCGATCACGGAGGAGGAAGTGCTGGAGAACCTCGTCGGCACGGGCTACCCGAGGGAACGCATCACCACGGTGAAAGGGCTGGTGCAGGACACCATCCCGAACCAGGTGCCCGAGCGCATCGCGGTGCTGCGACTGGACACCGATTTCTACGAGTCGACCCGGCACGAGCTCGTCCACCTGTACCCGAGGCTCGCGTCCGCCGGAGTTCTGATCATCGACGATTACGGCAAGCACGCCGGAGCCACCAAAGCCGTTGACGAGTACTTCGACCAGTTGCCCAACCCTCCCCTGCTGGTGCGGGTCGACGTGCAGGGAAGGGTCGCGGTGAAGCCGTAAGAGGGCATCTGACCTACTTCCGGCCGAGTATCTCCGCCTTGTCTGGTTCGTTTCGCCAGGTTGGGTGGATTCGCCGGTCAGGACGCGGCTCATCATGTCAGTGCCTGTATCCGAGCTTGGTCGGGCGGAGAGGCTTTGGTGCGCAGACAGCGGAACTCCTGGTGGATCGGGACGGTGTCCATGCGCCGTTCCACCAGGAGTTCCGCTGTTATCGCGCCCGATCCCGGCGGGCGGTTCGACCGCGGTACCCCGTGCTGCCGCTTGGCCGCCTCCCACCAGCCCACTCGACGGACGAGGTGGTATCCCACCGACGCCCAGTGGGCCGAGCTGGACCCGCTGCTGCCCGATCCGACGTGCCCGGCCGGTCGGGGCGGGCGGTGGGAGAAGCACTGCCGGCGGGTGATCGTGGACGCGATTCTGTACGTGGTCGACAACGGCATCAAGTGGCGGGCGCTGCCGGCGGACTTCCCGCCGTGGCCGACGGTCCACAAGCGTTTCGCCGCGTGGGAAAGGGTCGGTGCGTCGCAGCGGCTGCTCGACGGGTTGCGTGATCGCGTTCGGCTGGCGGAGGGTCGGGTGGCGGCGCCGTCGGCGGCGGTGATGGACTCGCAGTCGGTGCGCGCCGCGGAGACCGTCGGACGGGCGACACGGGGTTGGGACGGCGGCAACAAGGTCGCGGGCCGCAAGCGCCACATCGTCGTGCACACCACGGGACTGTCGTTGGCCGTCCTGGTGACCCCGGCCTCGACGCAGGACCGGGTCGCCGCCTGGTAGTGGAAATCGTGCAACGCCCGCAGGTGCCGTACTTCACCGTGCCGCACAAGGTGAATGGTGGAGCGGACGTTGGCGTGGATCACAGGGCACCGCCGCTGCGTCCGCGACTACGAACGACTACGCCACCATCACGAGGCCATGGTCCGCTGATCCACGATCCGCATCACCAGCCGCCGACTCACCCGATCCAGGTAGCTCGGAAACAGCTACTCACACGTCAGGGGGCAGCCGGGTCACCGGCGGGGCAGGAAGCTCCCGCCTCGGCGGCACGAGTCGCTCGTGATCACCGGCGAGGACACCAGATCGGGCAACTACTGCTGGTAGTCGAGCCATCGCATGCTGTACCCCCTGATCGCTCTCAACGGAGATGCCGTGCGTCGGCTGGCTCCCGTCTCGGGTAGAGGCGAGAGCCGGCCGGCGGTGGATTGGGTCAGCCGACCTGCGCGCAGCCCTGACCCCTGAGCCCGTCCTCGCCGTCGGGTTGCACGGCCTCGCAGAAGAACGTGCGCCGGGGCCCCATGACCAGCACCTCGTAGCCGGGCTCGACCTCGGGCTGACAGCCGACGGCACGGATGCCGCCGTCGCCACCGGTCGTGATCCTCTGACACTCGTATCCGCTCTGGGAGGTGGACGCCTCGACCCCGGTGGGGCTCGACGCGGACGCGACGGTGGCCGGCAGGGCCGACAGCGTGACCACCGCCGCGACGACACCGACCCGGCGTGCCGCTCGTGAGAAGAACCGGGACTCCGACAAGTGAACCACTCCTCGTGAAGGTTCGGACGATGACGCGGGGCGAGGCCCACGCCGCGGATCGACGATCCGCCGCCCCACACCACCACCCCTCACCTCCGCCGGCATCCGCGATCACACCTCCGGCCACACCCTCACCCCACCCGGCGACAAGGACGCCCCAACGGTGGCGGGAGGTTCGGTCCGCAAGCCCGGTTCAGACTCCGACAGGACCTCGCGCAGCCGCACGACGAAGCGGTCCGGGGCGTCCACGAAACCGAAGTGCCCGCCGGGGAACCTGGTCGGCTCGACGCCGAGACCCGAGGCGAGCGCGAGCGACGTCCGCTCGCACAGCTCGCCGCCCGAGTCCTCGCCGATGCCAACCACGACCCGGGTCGACGCCGTGCGCAACGCGTCGAGGTCGGGTACCCACCGCACGGTCGGCCGCAGCATGTGCTCGTACTGGAAGCGCTCGTCGGCGAGGTCCTGCGGTGAGCGCTCACCGCCGAACACGTGCTCGACCAGCTCGTCGGGCATGTGGATGTTCGCGATGGCCATGAACCGCCGCCACGCGCCCACCCTGTCGCCGGCCAGGTAGGTGGCGACCATCTCGTCGGTCCGCCGGAGCAGGTCCTCCCGGTCGGGCACGAGCTGGTCCGACGGCGACTCGTGGGCGATCACGGTGTGCGCCGGCTCGGGGTGGGCCCGCGCGAGCGCCAGCACGCTGACCGCGTCGCCGCTGGAGCCGAGGACGGCCGCCGGGCCGGCGTCGAGGTGCGTGATGAGCCGGGCGAGGTCGTCGGCGCGCAGCTCGCGCCTGTGGCGCCCGGTGACGGGCGCCTCCGCTCGGGCCGCGGATCGGAAGAACTTGGACGTGAGACGCAAAAATGCGACCACTCGAAATCACAGGGAATACGCGAGCGATGCACAGTTCGCGGTAACGAATTCCGTCATTCTATTCTCCCGGCTACCTTGGGCCCGGTGAGCACCGGAGCGGCACTCCGCGTCGACAACGGCTTGACCGGGGTCGTCGACTGGTTCCGCGGTCAGCGCAACCTCCTGGAACGCTTCGGCGGCGTTCTGCGCAACCCCCTTGACGAGGTGCTGGACTTCCCGCCCAGCTCCGGCACCCGGAGATCGACCCCACAGGAAGCGAACTTCGGCGCGACCAGCGAGAACTGATTGCCGAACCAACACCGCGTGCCCTCACCGACCACCACGGCGCTCCACCCGCGACACGGGTCCTTCAACGCCGCCAGCAGCCCAGCCGCTTCCTCGCGACGCTCCCACGGCACGGACCGCGACTGCCCCACGTCGAAGAACTCCTCAGCGGCGACACCGCCGAGCGGTTCCACGAACTTCCGCGCGTTGCCGAACTGCACCCCAGCTCGCTCATCTCGCGCGCGAACGCGACCGCCTCAATCTCCAGCGCCTCGACCAACTCCGACGTGGGGACGAACCTTCGCTCCTCCAACTCCTCACCGAGGTGGTCCACGACCGCCGCCAACGGCTCCGGCAGGTCCACGACCCACCCGTCAGCCGCCCCGCTCACGATCGCCTTGACCACCGACGTCGAGTCGATCGGACGCGGCGCATCGTCGCCCACGGCATGCCCGGCGAGCGTGCCCGCCGCCTCCCGAAGCGCACGGCCGCGCGCACAGATCACCCGCCACTCGGCGTTCGGCATGTAGTACGTCCACACGGTCATGGCGACCATGTCCGCAAATAGCTTTCCACATATCCGCCTCTCGAACTTAACCGACAAAGTAGCCATCATGCAGCCCCCTGCAACAGGGCGATCATGACGGTCCGCCCACGTGCGCACCGGATCGCGGTTCGCCCACCGGACATGGACCGTGAAGGCGACTCGACCACCGGGCGGTCTCCCACGCCGCAGGCGCCAGCGCGCGGCCACCGCACCCGCGCCCGGTCACACGCCTCCGCTCACCGTGACGCACATACCCCCCGGGGCATCCGGAAGAGTGCTACCGTGAACGTCAGATACCCCCCGGGGTATTCGGGAGAAGGGAGCCGACATGGCACACGAGATCGACCAGGACGCCTTCGCCGCCCGCCTGGCGAAGGGGGACGCCCTGGTGGTGGACGTCCGTGAGGCGCGCGAGTACCGGCCGGGTCACGTCCCGGGTGCCCGGAACGTGCCGCTGAGCGTCCTGCCCGCCCGCGTGGGCGAACTGCCCAAGGACCAGCCGGTCTTCGTCATCTGCCAGGCCGGTGGTCGCAGCGCGCAGGCCGCGAACCTGCTGCGCGCCGTCGGCGTCGACGCCGTCGACGTCCTCGGCGGCACCGGCGCGTGGATCGCGTCCGGTCGCCCGGTCGAGACCGCAGCGCGCTGAGAGGAAGAGCAACCATGATCACCGTCCTGCCCATCGACACACCGGGGCTCGGGGACCGGACGTACCTGGCCCATGACGGCGAGGTCGCGTTGGTCGTCGACCCGCAGCGCGACTACGACCGGGTGCTCGGCCTCGCGCGCGCCGCGGGCGTGCGCATCACCCACGTCTTCGAGTCACACATCCACAACGACTACGTGACCGGCGGCTACGAACTGGCCCACGAGGTCGGCGCCCAGTACCTGCTCAACGCCGACGACCCCGTCTCCTTCGAACGGGTCGGCGTGCGCGACGGGGACGTGCTCGAGGTCGGCGACCGGATGCGGGTGAAGGTCCTGCTCACCCCCGGCCACACCCACACCCACCTCTCCTTCGCCCTGTCGGAGGACGCTGAACCGGTCGCGGTCTTCACCGGCGGCTCGCTGCTGTACGGCTCCACCGGCCGCCCGGACCTGCTGGGACCCGACCACACCGACACGCTGGCGCACGCCCAGTGGCACTCGGCCCGACGGCTGGCGCGTGAACTGCCCGACGACACCGCCGTCTACCCGACGCACGGATTCGGCAGCTTCTGCTCGGCCACGCAGTCCGACGCGACAGCCGGCACGATCGGCCGGGAGAAGCTGGCGAACCCGGCGCTGACCAGCGACCTCGACACCTACGTCCAGACCCTGCTCGCGGGACTCGACGCCTACCCGGCGTACTACGCGCACATGGCGCCGGCGAACTCGGCCGGGCCGGGCGCGGTGGACCTCTCACCGCCCTCCGAGGCCGACCCGGCCGAACTGCGCCGCCGCATCCACGACGGCGAGTGGGTGGTCGACCTGCGCAACCGGACCGCGTTCGCGTCCGGCCACGTCACGGGCACGCTGAACTTCGGCCTCGACGGGCCGTTCGTGACCTACCTCGGCTGGCTCATCCCCTGGGGCACCCCCGTGACGCTGCTCGGCGAGACCGCCGAGGACGTCGCCGAGGCCCAGCGCGAGCTGGTGCGCATCGGAGTCGACCGCCCCGCCGCGATGGCCACCGGCGACCCCCGGGACTGGGCGGGCGGAGAGCCCCTGCGCAGCTACACCACCGCCTCGTTCGCCGACCTCGCCGCCGCGCTGAACCGGAACCCGGAGACCGCCGTCCTCGACGTCCGCCGCGACCAGGAGCGTGCCGAGCGGCACGTCAGCGGTTCCACGCACATCCCGATCCACGAGGTGCTCGACCGCCTCGACGAGGTTCCGGCGGGCCCGGTCTGGGTGCACTGCGCCGGTGGTTACCGCGCAGGTGTGGTGGCCGCGCTGCTCGACGCCCACGGCGTCGACGTGGTCGCGATCGACGACTCCTTCGACAACGCCGGGGCCGCCGGCGTCCCCCTCGTCACACCCGCTCGCCACGACCAGGAGGCTCACGCATGACCCGGCCCACTGTCGACGCCTCCTCGCTGCGGGCACGCCTGGGCGACGGCACGTCCGCGCCGCGCCTGATCGACGTCCGCTCACCCGCGGAGTTCGAGGCAGGGCACATCCCCGGCGCGGTCAACGTGCCGCTGGACCGGCTCCGCGACCAGCTCGACGACCTGTGCCCACTGCTGCGCGACCAGGACGTCGTCCTCGTCTGCCGATCCGGTCAACGTGCCGGCCAGGCCCACGAGGTGCTCACCGGAGCCGGTCTCGGCCACAGCGAAGTGCTCGCCGGTGGCATCGCCGACTGGGAGCGGGCGGGCGGCCCGGTCAACCGCGGCCGGCAGGTGTGGGACCTGGAGCGCCAGGTCCGCTTCACGGCGGGCTCGCTCGTCCTCTCGGCCGTGCTCGCCAGCGTGGCCGTGCCCGGCGCGAAGTGGGCGGCCGGCTTCGTCGGCGGCGGACTGGTCGTCGCCGCCCTGACCAACACCTGCGCGATGGGCACGGCACTGGCGAAGATGCCCTGGAACCAACGCCGTCGCGACCGCGGTGTCACGCCGATCGCCCGACCGTCCGAGGAGCGGTGAGCCGTGCTGGTGCTGACCGTCGTGCTGGCCGTCGTCGTCGGCGTACTGCTGGGCCTGCTCGGCGGTGGCGGGTCGATCCTGATGGTGCCCCTGCTGGTGTACGTGGCCGGCATGGGCGTGAAGGAGGCCATCGTCGCCTCCCTCGTGGTCGTGGGCGTGACGTCCGCCGTCAGCGTCGTCGGCCACGCCCGCACCGGGCACGTGCGGTGGCGCACCGGCCTGCTGTTCGGACTCGCCGGCATGGTCGGGGCCTTCGCCGGCGGGTTCGTCGGCGGCCACCTGCCCGGCCCGGTGCTGATGGTCTCCTTCGCGGTCATGATGGTCGCCACCGCCGTGGCGATGCTCCGGGGTCGCCGCACACCCGCACCGGACGCCACGCACACCGAACTGCCGGTGGTCAAGGTGCTGGCCGAGGGCGCCGTCGTGGGTGTGGTCACCGGTCTGGTCGGCGCGGGCGGAGGTTTCCTCGTGGTCCCCGCGCTGGCACTGCTCGGCGGTCTGCCCATGCCGGTCGCCGTCGGCACCTCGCTGCTGGTCATCGCGATGAAGTCGCTCGCGGGCCTGGCGGGCTACCTGGCCGCGGTGCCGATCGACTGGGCGCTCACCGGTGCGGTCACCGCGGCCGCCGTGGCGGGCAGCCTCGTCGGCGGCCGGTTGGTGGCCCGGATCCCGGGGGACGCGCTGCGCCGGGGCTTCGGCTGGTTCGTCCTGGCCATGGGGGCCGTCGTGCTGACCCAGCAGGCACCGGACCAACTCCGCGTCCCCGCGCTCCTCGTGGTCGCCGGCATCGGCGTCGCCGTCGGCACGTGTGCCGGACTCGTGCCGCGGTGCCCGCTGCGGCACATCGGCGCCAAGCGTCCGCCGGCGACCGCGGGCCGCTGAACCCAGCGGCCACGTGTTCGCTGCTCGGAATGCCCGAGAGCTGGACGACGCTGTACGGGCAGTACCCGCCGGGGTATCCGCGGCGGCAGGAGAGGATGAGGACATGCAACTGGAGAACACCCAGGTCGTCGGTGACGTGATCAAGCGGCTGCGCCGCGCGGAGGGCCAGCTCGCGGGGGTGGTCCGGATGTTGGAGGCCGGCCGGGACTGCGAGGACGTCGTCACCCAGTTGGCGGCCGTCTCCCGCGCGTTGGACAAGGCGGGCTTCGCCATCATCGCCACCGGTCTGGAGCAGTGCATCGCCGCCGGCGAGAACGGCGACGTCCTCGACCGCGCCCGACTGGAGAAGCTCTTCCTCTCCCTCGCCTGACCCCGCGGTCGCCCCCGGTCCGGGTCGGTCGTCCCGATGCGCGACCGGCGGCTCGGCACGAGCGGCCGGTGGCACGCGCGTCACGAGCGGCTCGGACGGGTGGTCGGGATCCTCGACCGGATCCGGGGTGGTGCCGTCCGGCACGAGGGCACCGGCGGGGTAGGCGCAGCCGGAGGTCGCCATCCGCCGGCGCCGGCGCTCGCGTCGGCGATGGCATCCACACCGCCCGCCCCGTCGGCGACGAGCACGCCGGACGGACCGCGCAGGCCGTTGCGGATGGAGATCTGACCGACGCCGGCCGCGTAGCACCACGCGATCGACTGGTACGGGCCGACGTGATCGGGCCCGCTCCGCCGCAGCCGCTCGACCTCGCACTGACCGAACTCGCCGCCGCCCGAGTAGCTCGCGGTCACCACACCGAACTCGAACGGCGGCACGGCGGCCGGGTCGCGCACTCCCGTCGCGCAGCGCAGTCGCGCCGTGCGGGACATCGGTGACAAGGGTTCACTCCTCCCGGTTGGTGTCCGGTGCGTGACGCGGTGCCGCCCCACCGCGGCTTGTTCTCCGCGTCAGACCAGGGACATGCCGGCCGAGGAGCTGGTACGACCACACGCCGCGGCGGTGCGAGCCCTGGACGAGGTGGCCGCCTTGGCCGTGGGCGGACCGGCGTAGGACGTCCGCGGCGGGTCCCCGTCACGCCGGGCACGCGCGTGGGCGTCGGCCGTAATCGACGGTCACTCCCCCGCCGCTCGTCCGCCGGCGGAGGGCTCGTCGCGATGCCACAGCATCACGGTGGCCGCTCCCAGGAACGCGCCCGCGACTACCGGCTCCAAGGGATCGAACGCGGTGGCCCCGGGAATGCCGGCCGATGTCTGGAAGACCAGCGCCGCCATGTAGGCGACTTGGTGCAGCACTCCGGCCACCAACAGCATCGTCGCCGCCAGGTACCCCCACGCGACGCCTCGCCACAGCACCACGGCCACCGCCGCGTAGGCGGGGACCAGCACCGCCAAGTCCAAGGCCGCGCCCAACTGGGTGAAGGAGGCCGGCACGACCAGCCGCGACGGCTCCTCCAGCGCCGTCTGTCCGGACAGCGCTCCCGCGATCCGGGACAGCCACATCACCCCCAACGAGACCGCCGGCACCGCCAGCACGACGGCGACGACCCGCACCGGCGCACGACGGCGGTACCGGGCGGCGATCATGCGGTGGTCCGTTGCGACCAGAAGCGACACCAGCCCCGCGATGGCCAGGGCGATGACGGCCGCGTACAGGCCGAACAGGACGTTCAGCCGGGCACCGAACAAGTAGTAGGCGTAGTTGTACGCCGCGTAAGCCAGCACGCCGGCCCACAACAGCACGCCGTGGACCGAGCGCGTGAACAGAACGGCAACGATCAGCAGCACCGCCGCGACCAAGGCGACCGCGTCGTACGCACGGAACAGGGCCACGATCTCGTCGGGATCACGGTAGACGCGGAAGAAGAGGCCCGCGGCGGCGCAGGCGGCGATGGCCGCCGCCGCGGCGGCGGCCACGACACGGGCGGCTCGCAGCGCCGTCCTGTGGTCCGGGACGGTGCGGAACGATGGGGCACTCACGGCGGCCACCTCCCCCGCCTGTCGATCAGCCCGGTGGTCACCGCTAACGCTAGAACGCCGTGCCGACGACCCCCAGGGCCGTGGGTACCGGGCAAGAAGAGTCGAAAGTCCCGGTCCGCCCACACCGCTACGCCCGCCGGGCAGCGCGCCAAGACCACGGCAGCAGGACACCGGGCCACGTCCGTCCTCACCGGACAGGTGCTCGGGTCATGGGCCCAAAGACCCTCGTGCCGTCACCACTGGACGAGCATCGTGGGGAGACAGCCACGTCGGAGGCTCGGCCAACCCGCTGGGCCCTCCGCCCACGACTCGAAGGGGATGACATGCGTTCCCAGGTCGTAGCCGGCCTCGGTCCGGCGACTCGGAGGACCGTCGCGGTCTTCGGTGTCGTGGCCGGGCTCGCCGCGGTGGAGCACGGCGTCGGCGAGGTCGCGCAGGGCCCGGTCACCGCGACCGGTGTCGTCGTCGAGTCGTGGCCGGACGTCGAGGCGTTCCAGGTGCTCGACGGTGAGCCGGCGATGACGCTGGTCGGGAACCTGGTGGTGTCCGGGGTGCTGACGATCGTCGTCGCGCTGGTCTTCTCGCTGTGGTGCGCGCGGTTCGTCGCCGAGCCGCGCGACGGCGCCGTCCTCATCGTGCTGTCGGTGTTCCTGCTCCTGGTCGGTGGCGGGTTCGGGCCTCCCCTGGTCGGTCTTCTGCTCGGTGTCGCGACGATGCGCGGTGGCATGACGAAGCCCCGGGCGCGGTCTCTCACGGGCCGGGCCGCCCCTCTGTGGCTGCCGGCGCTCGTGATCGCGGTCGCCGCCTACCTCGCGCTGCTGCCGGGGACCGTCGTCCTGAACTGGGCCCTGGGTGTGAGCAGTCCCGCGTCGGTGGCGGGGTTGGCTGTGCTGGCGTTCGTCGCTCTCACGACCGCGCTGGTGGCGGCGGTCGGCCGGGATCGGGCCGCGGCCGACCCCGGCCTGTCGCACGAGGTGGAGCGCATATGAGCCCGCCGGCGGCACGTCCGGTGGAGATCGCTCCCGGCCTGCACCTGCTGAGCACGGGCTGGGCGGTCACCGAGGCGAACGCGTACCTGGTCGGATCCGCGGCGGCGTGGGTGCTGGTCGACACCGCGTGGCCGGGTCGTGCCGCGGTCATCCGCGCAGCGGCCGATGCGCTGTTCGGTCCCGGCAGCCGCCCCACGTCCATCTACTTGACCCACGTCCACCCCGACCACTCCGGGGCCGCGGCCGAACTGGCCCGGGTGTGGCGGGTGCCCGTCCACCTGCACCCGGATGAGATGCGCTTCGCGTCGGGCGCGTACCTGCCCGAGTACGCGCACCCTCTGGACCGCCGGCTCATCGGCCCCGCCCTGCGGCTCGTGCCACGGCGCGGGCTCGCCGCGATCCAGGGCAGGAACAGCTTGCAGGGCATCGCACGAGCCTACGACCCCGAACGAGAGCTACCCGGCCTTCCGGGCTGGGCATGCGTCCCCACGCCGGGGCACACGGCCGGGCACGCGGCGTACCTCCGCACCCAGGACGGTGTGGCGATCACCGGGGACGCCGTGGTGACGGTCGAGCTGAACTCGTTCGCCGGCCTGTTCCGCCGCAGGTCGTGGCCGTGCGCGCCGCCGCGCTGCACCACCTGGGACTGGCGAGGCGCGGCCGAGTCGGTCGCCCGGCTCGCGGCACGGGAGCCGGTGCTGGTCGCGCCCGGACACGGCCTGCCGCTGCGCACGTCGCGCCGCGAACTCCGCGACCTCGCCGAGCGGATGCGTCGATCCGGGCGCTGATCCAGGACCTGCCGACGGTGTGCGGTGACGGGCGGACGCACTCGCTCCGGGATCGGACGCCGATCGCCGCGGGACCTCGTGCCCGCCCATCGTGACCGAAGTGCTCTCGTGTCCGGCCGGCCGACCGTCCATCGTGGAGTCAGGGACCAGGCGAGAGGACACCGCCATGACCGTCCGGAGCGACCGCGGATACGCGGAGCAGGAACGGCGGTACCTCGCCGCGGTTGAAAGAAGCATCCTCCTGGACCGGGCCAGGGGCCTGCTCCACGAGGGCCGCGTGCGGCGCTTGGTGGTGGAGGACTCCGGCGGTCGCAGGGCTGTCGACTTGCCTGTCACCACGGTGGTCGGTCTGGGTGTGGTGGCGCCGGTATTGAGCGCCGTGGCCGCCCTCACCGCCCTCGCTCGCGGGTGGACCTTCCGGATCGAGCGCCGCGAGGACGAGGAGGTTCGATCATGAAACCAGTTCGTGCGTGGATCGGGTTCGTTCTGATCTCATTGGGACTGCTCGGCATCATGGATGCCACCGGGGTGTCCGACGCCGGTGAGCTGCTGTCGGGTTGGTGGCCGGTCGCCGTCATCGGCCTGGGCGTCGCCGCCGTGCTCTCGCAACGGCACCTGTCGCTCGGACCCGGCGTGATCGTGGCGATCGGGCTGGTGATGCTCGCCGACGAACAGGAGTGGACCACCGGTGACGTCCTGTGGCCGGCGCTGCTCCTGGTCGTCGGCGTCGCCGTGCTGGCCGGTCTGCGGCGTCACCGCACCATCGCCCACGAGGAGACCGGCGCGCCGGTGGCGCTGTTCGGCGGGACCAAGGTCCGCAACCGGGCCGAGCACCTGACCCACTCCTCGGTGTCCGCCGTGTTCGGCGGTGCCACGCTGGACCTGCGCGAAGCGCACATCGACCACGAAGCCGACGTCGACGCCTTCGCCCTGTTCGGCGGGGTCGACGTGCTCGTGCCCAGGGGGTGGAGGGTTTCGCTCGGCGGGCTGCCGATCTTCGGCGGCTATGACGACAACACCGAACGCGACGGGACCCTCCCACCGGACGCACCCGTGCTGAGGGTGAACGCCACCGCGCTGTTCGGTGGGGTGGACGTCCGCAACGAACCGAAGTGAGGTCGCGTGCCAGGACCGCCACCACCCGGCCGTCCCGCTCCGCGCGGCAGGTCGGGTGGTGAACGTCGGCGAGGGCTCGCCGACGTTCGTGGCGGCTCCGAACACCGGGCACCGCGACCCAGCGGTACCGCCCCACCACTGCGGTCGGGTGCACGACCGGCCGACCGAGCCGGACGCGGCACGCACACCTGGCCGGCCGGGGCAATTGGTCCCGTCCCACCAGGGCCCTGCCCATACGGAGGGTGCTGCTCAAGACCCTCCTGGATTGATGCCCTCGTGCCGTGTTCGGCGGCCGGTGATGGGACGGACAGTGGACTCCTGAACGGAAAACCCACGGAGCCGACCATGTCCACGCTGCTGCAGACCGCCCGACACGACACCTACGCCGGGGGGCGCGACCGGAAGCTCGCCGCCGTGCTGGCCGCCGAGGACGACGCCGAGGAAACCGGGTTCGACCCGCTCGAACGCGTCAGCTGTCGCGTCCACCGCCGCTGGCTGCACCAGTGCGTGCACTCCCAGGCACACGTCATCGCCGTGACCGGCCACCTCTGGTGCCGGGACTGCGAGTGCCCCGCCTCCGTCAGCGTCGACGAACTCACCGGCACGGTCACCGTCCACTGCCGACGCTGCCTGCGAACCCCCGACAGCCCCGCCACCCGCCAGATCGTGCGCTGCTGCCGCGCCAGCATCGCCACCGCCCAAGACGGTCGACGGTAACCCCTTCCTGATCGGGCCGGACGGGGCGCACCGGACCGCAACCGGGCATCGATCAGGACAGACGGAAAGGGTCCACCGTGTCGTCACCGCATCGGGCTCACGCATGGCCGTGATCGCCGGAGGTGTCGTCGTCGCGTCGGCTCTCGTCGGGGCGTTGGTGATCGCGAACGTGTCCGACGACCGAACGCCGTCCACCGCGCCGACGGAGCAGTCGTCGATCACGCCGATCACGCGGTCGACGTCGGAGCCGACGTCGACGACCGGGTCCGCGACCGCTGCCACGGCCACGGCGCGGGTGCCCGGAGATCCCACCGTCGCGCCGTCGCCGCGCGGCCAGGACGTCACCGCCGTCCCGACGTCGACCCCGGTCGTCGCCCTGACGTTCGACGCCGGCGCCGACAGCGCGGCGCTGCGGCCCATCCTCGACGCGCTGGCGAGCCGGCGCGTGCTCGCGACGTTCTTCCTCACCGGGACGTGGGCGGCGGCCAACCCCTCCGGGGTGCGGGCCATCCGCGACGGCGGACACCGGGTGGGCAACCACTCCATGACCCACCCGACTTCACCACCCGGTCCACGTCGGCGATCCACGACGAGTTGGCACGAGGCGAACAGGCCATCCGGGCCGCCGGAGCCGATCCGCGCCCGCTGTTCCGCTTCCCCTTCGGCGCCCGTGACGCTCGCACCATCGCCGCGGTGAACGACGCCGGTTACGTCCCCGTGCGGTGGACGGTCGACACGTTGGGCTGGAAGGGCACCAGCGGCGGCGTGACCGCCGCGCAGGTCAGTGACCGGGTCATCGGCTGCCTGCGACCGGGCGCGATCGTGCTGATGCACGTCGGAGCCAATCCCGACGACGGCAGCACGCTCGACGCGGACGCGCTGCCGGACACCATCGACCGCGTCCGGGCGGCCGGCTACGGCTTCGTCACCCTCGACGCCCTGCTGGACCGGTGAACCCGGCGTGAGCCGGCGGACACGGGGTCGGGTCCGGCTCCTCATCGCGCCGTCGCGTCGATCTCCGCGGCCAGGCGGCGAGCCTCCTCCTCGGCGGTCATCACGTGGGCGTCCGGGCCAGGGAACGCCAGCGTTTGCTTGCCGGTGTCCACCCAGTGCACGAGATAGGGCGGCGAGCCGTCGGGGTGCCGCACCTCGACCACCTGGCCGCGCCGCGTAGGCACACCCAGCGTGACGCCCTCCACCACCACCCAGTCACCGACTCGTGCCTTCACCACCGCGCCTCCCCTCTCCAGCTCCATCGTGCGGCACAGGACGAAGGTCCCCCTCGACGACGACGTCGGACCCTGCACCACGCCCACCCGACAGGGTGACCCTCGAACCATGACCCACCACGTGACGCTCACCGAGACCGAACCGTTCACCGCTGCCCGGGTACACCGCCGCATCCGCGCGGCCGACCTGTCGCGCGCCATCGGCGAGGGCTTCGGGCTGCTGTTCGAACACAGCGCGCAAGCAGGAGCCACGCCCGCCGGACCGCCGCAGGTCGCCTACCCGGGGTCCTTCCAGCCGGAGGGCGAGTTCGAGGTCGACCTGCTGCTCCCGACCGACCGGCCCACCGCCCCGGCTGGCGACGTCGGCACGGTCGAGTGGCCGGGCGGACCGGCCGTCCGCACGCTGCACGCCGGCCCTTACGACCGACTGGGCGAGGCGTACCAGGCCATCGAGGAGTGGGTCCGGGCTCACGACCGGCGGCCCGCAGGACCGCCTCGGGAGATCTACCTGGTCGGGCCGGACCGCACCTCCAACCCCAAGAGCTACCTCACCGAGGTCGTCATGCCGGTGATCGCGGACGGGAAGTGACGAGAGGCGGAGCCGCCCCGTGACGACGGCCGCCTGTTCGCAACGGTCGGCCAGGCGTCTTGAGGTGGCCCGGGAGTCCTCGTCACGCGAGCTCCCTCCGGCCGCTCCCGCCTCAGCGCCCACCGGCACCTGCGGATGAGTGCGCCTGACTGTTCCCGGAACAGTGACGGAGGCCCCTGTCCGGTGGGGCGCACGGACCCTGCCACCCGGCGACGTGCCGGTGGGACGGTCGACGCATGACGGCGCTGTGCACCGATTTCTACGAGATCCGGATGGCTGTGAGCTTCCTCCGCCGGGGCATGGCCGCGCCGGCCACGTTCAGCCTGTTCGCGCGGCGGCTCCCGGTGGACCGCGGTTTCCTCGTGGCCGCTGGACTGGCCGACTGCCTGGACTTCCTGGAGGAGTTCCGGTTCACGAACGACGAGCTCGACTACGTGGACGAGACCGTGGGGCTGGACCGGGCCACGCGGGCCGCCCTGGCCGAGCTGCGGTTCACCGGGGAAGTCCGCGCTGTACCCGAGGGGCGCGTGGTGTTCGCCGGTGAGCCGTTGCTGGAGGTGACCGCACCGATCGCCCAGGCCCAACTGGTGGAGACGGCGCTGCTGAACTTCGTCACGTTCCAGACCGCGGTCGCGACCAAGGCGGCGCGCTGCCGGATCGCCGCGGGCGACGCCGGTTTGATCGACTTCGCCGCCCGCCGCACCCACGGCCTGGAAGCGGCGAACGCGGTGGCCCGCGCGTCGGCGATCGCCGGTTTCGACGCCACCAGCTACGTCGCCGCGGCACGCCGGTACGGGCTCGTCCCGGCCGGCACGATGGCGCACTCCTACGTCGAGGCGTTCCCGGACGAGCGATCGGCGTTCCGGGCCTTCGCCGAGGACTTCCCCGACGACGCCGTCCTGCTGGTCGACACCTACGACACCCCCAGCGGTGTGCGCAACGCCGTCGACGTCGCGCGACCGGTCGGGATCCGACTGGACTCCGGCGACCTGCCCACCCTGTCCCGCAGGGCCCGTCAGATGCTGGACACGACGGGCCTGCGGGACGCGCGGATCGTCGTGAGCGGAGGCTTGGACGAGCACGGCATCGCCGACCTCGTCGCGCGCGGCGCGCCTGTCGACGTGTTCGGCGTCGGCACGCGGATGGGTGTGTCGGCGGACGCACCGTCCCTGGACACCGCGTACAAGCTGGTCGAGTACGACGGCAGACCGGTGATGAAGCTGTCCTCCGGGAAGGTCACGGCACCGGGTGCCAAACAGGTGTTCCGCGGCCCCGTCGAGCGGGGTGACGTGATCGGCTTGCGCGAGGAACCCCTTCCGGCCGACCACGAACCGCTGCTCGTGCCCGTGGTGGTCGACGGGCGGCGCACCGGTCCCCGCAGGTCGGAGCACGACGCCGTGCACGACGCGCGGACCCGGTGCTACGCCGACCTCGACCGCCTGCCCGCCACGGCGCTCGCGCTGCGCTCGCCACGGCCCGTCGCCGTGCGCCACAGCGAGCGGCTGACCGCCCTGACCGAACGCGTGCGCCGGGAGTTGGAGGGACACCGCGGCGTGGCCGGGCTCGCTGGATGGTGAAAGGTCCTCCGGGTCGTGGCACAGGGACCTTTGTCACTGCTCCTCAACCCGCACCGGGGCCAGGTGGTAGGTGGTCCACTCCGAACAGAGGAGCCACGATGATCACCTTGAGCATCATCAAAGCCGACACCGGGGGGTTCGTCGGTCATTCCGCCGTGCACCCCGAGATGACCGCCGTCGCACGCCACGCTCTGGCTCAAGCCGTGAGCGACCACCTGCTCATCGACGGGCAGGTGGCGTCGTGCGGCGACGACACGTCCCTCATCATGATCCACGAGCACGGGTCCGACGCCCACCCGATCCACTCCTTCGCGTGGCATGTCTTCCAGGACACCACGGCGGTCGCCAAGCGCCTCGGCCTCTACGGCGCCGGCCAGGACCTGCTGTCCGACGCGTTCAGCGGCAACCTGCGCGGCATGGGGCCCGGGTACGCCGAGCTGGAGTTCACCGAGCGGCCCAGCGAACCGGTGATCTGCTTCCTGGCGGACACGACCGAGCCGGGTGCGTGGAACCTGCCGCTCTACAAGATGTTCGCCGACCCGTTCAACACCGCGGGCCTCGTCATCGACTCCAAGATGCACGCCGGCTTCCGCTTCGAGGTCTACGACCTGTACGAGGAGAAGCGGATCTGGTTCGACTGCCCGACCGACCTGTACGAGATGCTGATGTACATCGGCGCGCCCAGCCACTACGTCATCCACTCGGTCCACTCGAAGACGCTCGACGAGCAGGCGGCGGCGACGTCCACCCAGCGGCTGTCGCTCATCGCAGGCAAGTACGTCGGCAAGGACGACCCCGTGATGATCGTGCGCGCCCAGTCCGGGCTGCCCGCGGTGGGCGAAGTGCTCGAACCGTTCGCGTTCCCCTACGCGGTGGCGGGCTGCATGCGCGGCTCGCACCACGCGCCGATCATGCCCGTCAGCACCGACCAGGCCACACCCGCCCGGTTCGACGGACCACCGCGCGTCGTCGCCCTCGGCTTCCAGATCAAGGACGGCAAGCTCATCGGACCGCGCGACATGTTCGCCGACCCGTCCTCCGACCGCGCCCGCGCACAGGCCAACGAGGCCATGGACTACCTGCGCAGGCACGGCCCGTTCGAACCGCACCGACTGCCCTTGGAAGACCTCGAGTACACCACCATGCACACCCTCGAGGCCAGGCTGGCCGACCGCTGGCAGTCGCTGGACACCGCGGTCCTGCCCGTGCCCCGGTGATCGAATCGTCACGGTGTCCGCACACCGGACGCGTGCGGCGGCGATGGTGGTCGCGGGGCACTCCGAGCCCCGCGACCGCCGCACGCGCGGACACCGTCCAGCGGGGTGTGCGTGCCGTCGCGTGACCGGTGCTCCGACGCGCCGCGTCAGGTCCCCTCGCCGAGGAAGCCCAGCACGATCCCGGCGACGGCAGGCGTGATGCCGAGATGTCCCCTGCGCGGCAGGAGCACGAGTCGGGCGCGGGGAAGACCCGCCGCCGTCTGCTCGAGCAGCGCCCGTCCGTAGCAGGCGTCGCGCTCCCCACCCACGATTAGCGTCGGCGTGCCGATCTCGGGCAACCGAGCACACAAGGTGAACGGGTCCTCGGCCTCGATCGTGGCCAGCAGGTCCGGGTCACCCCGTCCCACCACGGCCCGTCCGAGCAGCCAGCCCATCGCGGCGGCGGCGCGGCGGGTGATCCGGCCGCTGCCGATGATGCCCATCATCGCCGCCGCCGCGCGCCGCGGCTCGCCCGCCCTCAGCAGGCTCGCGGTGCTGCGCTGGGCGCCGCGGCACCGCTCCCCCAGCGTGCAGGCGGCCGAGACGAGCACGAGCCTGCGCACCGCGTCAGGGGTGTCGGCCGCCAACTGGAGCCCGATGCTGCCGCCAGTGGAAACGCCGACCACGTCGACCGGTCGGCCGAACAACTCGCGCAGCGCATCCGCGTAGTCCCGTGCCAGGTCGGCCATCGTGGCCACGGGGCGCAGGCCCCTGCGGCGGTTGAGCCACCACACCTCGCGGTGCCGAGCGAGCGGCCGCACCTGCGCCAACTGGAACCGGCGATCCATGCCGACCGGCACCCTGTGGTGGGCGCTGATACCGGGCAGCAACACCAGCGGCGGGCCCGCACCCAGGCGGAGGTAGGGCATTCCGCCTGCCACTGTGCCGGCGTTCTCGGACATCCGACCTCCTTCGATCGCCGGACCTCGACCACTCCGGGAGTGCCCCGCCCGTGCTCCGGCGGCTGGTCGACGGTTGAGCGAATCGTGCTCGTGGGACCTCGGGGCATCCACACCGATGGTGGCCGGGCACTCCCGTTGACGGGCGGTGACGGTGGGTGGTCGCCTGTCAGGAGGTGACGACGACGATCTCGGTGGCCGCCGGAGTCCCGTGCCCGCCGTCCGGACCCTGCGCCGGCGTCGGCGGCACGGCCGTGATCTCGACCTCGGTGCTCTCGTTCACGCGCAGGTCCGGGTCGAAGTTCTGGTCGATGACCTTCCAGTCGTCCTTCGCCTCCTGCGGCACCACCTTGAGTCGCAGCGAGAGGGCGCTGAGGATTCTGCGCGCGTTGTTCACGGACTTGCCCTTCAGGTCCGGGACGGTCTCCTCGCGCACCTCCGACATCTCCAACAGCGCTCGTCCCTGGACGCTGACCCACAGGTAGACGAGGAGCATGCCGGACAGCACGCCCAGGACGGCGACCGACGTGCCGAGGGCACCCGCGTACGGAACTCCGCCGAGCGGCTCCCGCAACGCCGCCGAGAACTGGCGGAACGCCGGGACCGCGTCACCCAGGTTCACCAGGCCGAGGCCGATGACTATCGTGGTCAGCCAGTCCGACACCCGGATGAGGTTCGAGTTGGTCACGTAGCGCGACCCGGTGGACAGCGCCTTCGACGTGTCGTCCCCGTCGCCCTTGTCCAGCACCTTGTCGGCGAACCTGCTGCGCGGCAGACCGAACAGGAAGCCCAGCACGCCACCCACCAGCAGGCTCGCGACGAACAGCACGAACACGGTGATGCCGACGCCCACGCGACCACCGGGCACGTCGGCGGACATGCTCAGGGCGAGCGACACGCTGACCAGGAACACCAGGGCCAGCAGCCCTGCCGTCACCCGCGCGACCGCCCGCTGCACCTCGTCCGCGGCTTCCTGGGCCGACGTCCTGACATCCGACTTCCGCGTGCTCGACATGTCGATCCCCTCCCGGTCGTCGCCCCCGTGCCGGGGGCGTGGACCGAGGGTGTGCCCGATCCGCCGGCGGCACGACGGACGTACGGCCCGGTGCCCGAGGACGAAGGTCCCACATCACCGTCACACCATGCTTGACCTGTGGAAACGGGCGTCCTCAACGGATTACACGATCGAGTGAAATCGCGGCCCCGCACCGCAAGACCGGGTTGACAAAGCCGCGCTGGCACGCCGAGCTGGGCTTCGCCGCGGGCGCCTCACGTGGTGAGCGGGGCCGGCACTCGGCGTCCCGACGGCGTCAGCGACGCCGCTCGGCCTCACGAGCCCGTTGTCCACCAGGTCGTTCGTCGCGGTGAAGTCGCACCACAACCCGTCGATCGCCAGGCTCGGATGGGAACCACCGACCAGCCGCCCACGGCCTTCCGCGATCGCCTTCAACATTGCCCTGTGCCTCGACGTGTAACCCATCCCACTCACTCCCTCCGCCGAACACCGGGGTTCGCCGATCCCGAATCCGGTCACAGGATGGAAGGAGCTCGGTTCCACAGGACCATCGCACGGCCCGAACAGGGATCTTCCCGGCCGGGCCCGGCAGTGGTCGTCCCTCAGGAACGGGCCAGGGGAACCAGCATCACCGGAACGCGAGCACCGCGAACGGTTTCGCGGACGGTGCGCGCCCGTCCTTCGTCGAGGCGTTGCGACCACCCGAGCGCGATGAGGTGCGCGCGCTCGTCGGCCGCGACCTGGTTGACGTGCTCGCCGAGCCTCCCGCTGCGCAGTTCCAGGCGCACGTCCTCGGGCGTGCAGAACCGCTTGCGGAACTCCTGTTCCCAGCCGTGGCGGGCGTGGGCGGCCTGGTCCCAGAACGGCGGTACGGTGGACTCGTCGAAGACGTGCAGCACGACCAGGTCGACGTTCGCGTGCGTGAGCAGTGCGAGGACGTCGGCGACTGCGCGGGCCGAGTCGGCTGTGCCGTCGAGCGGGACGAGCACCCGCGAGACGGCCGCGGGCACGCCCAGGCGCATCGGCGGCACGAGGATGACGGGTCTGGCGGACGCGGCGGCGATGGTCCAGGACGAGTGGTGATCGCGCGGCACCACGCCCAGCACGGTGTCCGGCTTGCTCAACGCGCCGAGTACCGCGTCGTCACCGGCTGGAGCCCTGGTCACGGTCGCGCCCAGCACGTCGGCGACCGCCACGGCGATCGGGACGACCGACGCCGCCTCCAGCCGCTCCACCGGCACGACCACCTTGCCGCTCATGCGCCCTCCCTACGCCCTCCGCTCGATCCACGCCGTGTCGGTCACCACGACCTCACCGCGTCCGGCGACCGCCACCCGCAGCGGAACGTCAACCTCGACCCGCACGTCGTCAGGCGTGATCCGCAAGCGGACCCGGCGGCCGAGACAGCGGAACCGGAGCCCGAGGGTGCGCCACGAGTCGGGCAGCGAAGGATCGACCAGCATGGTGCCGTCCCGTACGCGCACGCCGGCGAAACCCTGCAGCAGCGCTTGCCAGACGCCGCCCATCGCCGCGAGGTGCAGCCCGGCCGCCGTCGTGCCGGTCAGGTCGTCGAGGTCGATGCGCGCCGCTGTCCGCAGCAGGCGCAGTGCCTCCTCCGGACGTCCCGCCCGCGCCAGCAGCGACGCGCTGATCGCGGGGGACAGCGACGAGCCGTGAGCGGTGCGCGGTAGGTAGAAGTCGACGTTCGGCACGAGCGACCCAGGCCGCACCTCCTCCGGCACGAGGTGGTGCAGCATCAGCGCGTCCGGTTGCTTGATGATCTGCGTGGCGGCCAGGCGGTCCCGGCCGAGCAGGACGTCGGCGGCGACCGGTGGGCGGGCGATGTCGTCGATCTTGACCGGTTCGAGGCCGAAGTAGCCGGCGAACTGCTCGTACAGGCCGGTGTCGGGCCGGTACCCGTCCACCAGCGAGGCGGCGAGCGAGGTCCAGGCGCGCCGTTGCCCGGACGAAGTGGTGACGGCGGCGGCGGCACGGAGGTTCCAACGCGCCATGACGTTGGTGAACGCGTTGTCCGACACCCCCTCGTGGTACTCGTCCGGTCCTATGACGTCGTCGATGTGCGCGCGGCCGTCGTCGTCGACCCGACACCGGGAAGCCCAGTAGCGGGCGGTGCCCTCCAGCAACGCGCGGCGCGCTCGCAGGTGACCGGATCGCCCGGTCCACCGCGCGCAGTGCCACGCGGCCCACGCCACGTCCGCGGTGATGTGCTCCTCGGACCGGCCGGTCCTGATCGGCACGGGCACGCCGCCGACGTAGCCGCTCGGCGGCGTGACGTCGCTGCCGTCCGACGCCGACTCCCACGGGAACCGCGCGCCGGCCCGACCGGCCGCGCGCGCGGCCGCCCGGGCGGCGGGCAGCCGGTGGAACCGGTAGTCCACCATCGCCGTGGCGAGCCGGGGGTGCATCGTCACGACGGCCGGCAGCACGTACACGTCCGCGTCCCAGAAAACGTGGCCGGAGTACCCGCTACCCGACAGCCCCCGCGCGCCGACCGCGGCCTCGCGCCGCCGCCCGTCGGCGTTGGACCACAGCTGGAACAACGCGAACCGCACGGCCGACTCCAGGTCGGGGTCATCGGGCACCTCGACGTCCACCGCGTCCCAGCGGTCGGCCCAGGCCGCCCGGTGCTCGCCGAGCAGTCGGTCGAACCCCGCACGCCGGGCGGCGTCGAGGGTCGCCACCAACCCGGTCGGCGTGCGCTGCCCGCACGTGCCGGCGGCGTACGCGGCTATCCGCTCCGCGGTGCGCGACTCCCCGCCGCCGCTCAGGCGCTGCCATGCGACCGCCGTCACTCCGGAGGTGCCGCCGGTGCGTGCCCAACTGCGGCGACCGTCCAGCACGCCTTCGCTCATGTCCGCACCGGGAGGAGGTCGCAGGGCCTTGCCGAGGCGCAGCCGTCCGGCCGGGCCCTCGGCCCTCATCGCGACCACGCCGGGCCGGGTGATGGAGGCGAACCTCAGCGTCCGGAGCGGGTGGTCGGCGTCCTCGTGCCGTGCGAGCGTCCCCGTGCGGAGGTCGAGCACCTGGTGGTCGGCCACCGGAGCGGGCTCGATGTCCAGGCCGGTCCAGATCGGCCCGTCCAGCAGCTGCTCGTCCGCACCACGACCGGTGTAGACACCGGCCACGAGCACCGACGGTTCCGCGCCCGGTCGTGCCTCCTCCACCGCGCCGCGCGTGGCGATGCCGCCGGCTCCCACCGTGAACAGGGACTCCACCACGCGGCGGCGGATGGGGTCCCCATCCTCTCGTAGGGCCCACGAGGGATCCTCTCCGATGTCCGGCGGTCGTCCGCGCCTCCGACGCCGGATCTCCCCGTCGAGCAGCCTGCACAGTTCCGCCTCCCCCTGACCGGCGTCGACCACCAGCACCGGTCGGGCCTCACATCCCGTCACGGCCGGCCGCGGAGGGGTACCGTCCGCGGCCGGTGGCCCGTGGACCGGCACACCCAACGCGCGGAGCTCCTCGACGCGCCTGCGAACCGGCAAGGACAACCGGTCCCCCGCCACGAGGACGAGCCCGCCGAATCCCGCACGGTGAACCGTCATGCCGTACCCCGCACCCGTGACCACACACGCACGGCAGGCGGCGGCTGCTCACGCTCGGCGAGGCAGCTACCACCGGGTACCCGGGCACCTCCCCGACTCGGACCGGCCGGTCGCCCGGCGGTCCCGCGGCAGAGGAACGGCACGTCGCACCTCCCCTGGACCAAGCCGACGTCGCATGGCGTCGACGTCCGCACACCCTTGCTACCCGGAGTACCCGGTGGTGCGTAGGGGATTTCGTCCCGAGCGGCCGGGGACGCCCGGTCGAGTCCGGGCACCGGCACGCCACGCCTCCACGTCCACGTCGGCCGGTTTCGGTGATGCCGGATCTTTCGCCGCACGCGGTCGGGACTTCGTCACCGCCGATCGCCTTCCGCCCGCGATCAGCCATGGCGGCTGCTTCGCGGTGAGCACGGGGTTGCTTGGAGGAGTTCGGGCCGGAGCGTGCGCGAGACACGCCGCTGTCGGAGTCGGGGCGGGCATCGGCGCGGCACTGGCCGGGCTGCGCCCGATCGTCGAGATCATGACGGTCACCTTCGGCACCGGAGCGGCATCGGCGTCGTGGCCGCCTTCGGCATCGGCCACCTGTTGGTGACCAGAACCGCGCTGCGGCACGTCCTCGGCGGTTGAGCGCTCGGCACCACCACTCCGCGCGACGCACCGGGGGTGGTTCGGTCCCGGTTGTGACGACCGCCGGCCAGGCCGTGCTCGCCACGACACGGCCTGAGCCTCGCCTGTTCGGTCCAAGGGTGATCCGATCGAGTGAGGGGCGACGTGGATGACGGGATCGGGTTAGCCTGCCTGCGGGGCCGTTGCGGAACGGTCACCCGGTGTGCGGCGCGGCGGATGCGGAGGACGGATGCACGGCGAGCCGGAGCGGTCGTCGGTGGACCGGGAGCCGGACTACCGGTTCACCCTGGCCAACGAGCGGACGTTCCTGGCGTGGATCCGCACCGCTCTGGGCTTGCTGGCCGGCGGTGTGGCGGTCGGTCAGCTGGTGCCGCCGTTCGCGTTCCCCGGTGCGACGGTGCTGTTGGGGCTGATGTGCATCGCGTTGGCGGCGGTGCTGGCGGCGACCAGTTACCCGCGGTGGAGGACGGTGCAGCGGGCGATGCGCGCCGACCGACCGCTGCCGGAAAGCCGGGTGCTGGTGGTGCTGGCGGTGGGGGTGCTGGTCGTGGCTGTGACAGCGGGGATCTTGGTGGCCTTCGGGTGAGCGACTCACGTGATCCGGGGTTGCAGCCCGAGCGCACGGACCTGGCGTGGCGACGGACAGCGTTCAGCGCCACGGCGTGCTCGGTGCTGCTGCTGCAGGCAGCCGCCCGCGGCGGTTGGGGGCTGCGGGTGGTTCCCGGCGTGCTGATCGCCGTGGTCGCGGTCCTGGCGGTGTGGGCGGGCGGACGACGTGGACGCGGGCGGTGGCGGCGCGGAGCCGGTCCTGGCGGGCCACCGCTGGTGATCGGCGTCGTCACCACGTTGGCTTGCCTCTCGGCGGCGGCCCTGGTCATGAGCTCGTAGCCGTAGCCGGTCGAGGTCTTGATCATCCTGGCTCCGGGGGCGGTTGACCTCCGTCGAGTGGTGTCCGCATGCGTGGAGTCACGGGTGTGACCCGCTGCCGGCCACGGCGTGGTCAGAGCAGCGGCCGGGACCTACGGCCCTGTGGAGGCCAGCGTGCTCGGCGTCATGGCCGGTTCTGCGCCGCGTCCTCGGACGTCGTCACGTGCACGTTGGCGCTGACGACCCCGCGCACCGCTTCCACCAGGGCGACGACGACCTTCCACGACTCCTGGTCGGTGAACACCGTGCCGATGTCGACGTGGCCGTCCCGGACGGTCGCCGACCACCGGCCGTTGGGGTCGTAGGCGTCGAGGCGCTCCTGCACGTCGACCGCGATGGAGTCGTCCCTGCGCGCCAACGCCCGCACCAGGTCGTGCCGGGTCACGACACCCACCAGCTGCGAGCCGTCCACGATCGGGACGCAGCGGATCCCGCCGTCGACCATCACGCCCGCGAGCGAGCGGTCCGGCGCGGCGGGGTCCATCCCGACGACCGGTGTGGTCAACACCTCGCGCACCGGCGTGTCACCGGAGTCGTTGTCGGCGTAACGGCCGTGCAACAGGTCGGCTTCGGTCACGATGCCGACGAGCCGCCGGTCACCGTCCACCACAGGCAGCGCCGTGAAACCGTGCGAGGCCATCAACGCGGCCGCCACGCGGATCGGAACGTTCGGCGTCACGGTGATGACCGGGCTGGTCATGATGTCCCGTGCTCGCACGGCGCACCTCCCTCGTCGTAGGAGGTCTCCGACGTTAGTGAGCCGTCGCTCTCGTGACAGCGGTCGATGGTCCTCACCGATCAGGGCCCAATGGCGGCTCGTGCGCAGTGCCGGCGTCGGCGACACTCATGCGGGCGCGGGCGCGTTGGGAGCACGTCCGGCGGGACCTCGGTCCCCGTCGCATTGGATGGTCACCCGATCGGCCTTGCTCATCTGGCCGGGGCAGGTGGAGGAGGCCCTGCTCTCGTCGTTCTCCGCGACGCCGGCATCGGCCGGCGGCTTCGTCGAGCACCGCGCCTCCGGCAGCAGGCGCGCGCCGTGGTCGGGCGGGTGGCGGATCGAGTGCGACGATGCACCGGCCGGCTGGAGAAGCGGCGACCGGTAGTGCCGAACGGCTCTGGGTCGTTGGGCACCATTTCGTCGCGCGGACGACGTTCTGCCCTTCTGGCGGGGCTTCGCGTGCGGCACTGTCATGAGCGTGGACGCGGATCGCCGAGGCCGGGGGTACCTGCGGTCATCCGCTCGCCGATCCACCTGACGCACAACGCACGCACCGGACGGTGATCCCCATGACCGAAGAGACGCTGATCGTCGACGGACGCCTGCCGACCCGGGACCTGGGGATCGCCGCGCGAGAGGTGGTCGAGGCTGCACGGAGGCCACCTGGCGAATCGCGCGTGGCCCGGACCTGTCCAGCGTGCACACCCCGGCACTGGTGGCCGGACCGGCCGTTCGTCCGGCGCATCACGCGGGCGACCGTGCGTCCGATCGCCTGCTCCGCGCAGCGCATCGGCTAAGCGCGTTCCACCCGAGGACGGGCGCACGGACGGGCCGACCGCGCCCGGAGGAGGTCAGGATGTCAGCCACGGCCGATCGGACTTCGCGGCCGACACGGCGCACGTGATCCTCACCAGCGTGACCGTGCTGCTCATAGTGACGGCGATGGGGTTCGCGGCCGCGGCACTCGGCAAGACGTTCCGCCGCTACTCCGCCGCGACAATCCTGACGCTCCTAGTGTTCGGTGCACTGGCCGGCGCGCAGGGCCCTCGGATCGCCGTGGGCGAGCCAACCCCCTGGCTGGGGGTGTACGAGCGCATCAACATCGGCGGCTACCTGCTGTGGATGGCAGTGCTCGCCGTCGTCCTCATGCGCAACAACGACAGGCGCCGGACTCCGCCGGACCGATGACGACGCCACCCGAGAGCGGTCACCACGGCGAACCCGATGCCGAGCCGGCCCGCTGCGCGTCCAACAGCAGGGCGATCCCGGCCGAGCCGAAGAAGCCCGCCCGGGACGGGTCGAGCACCAGACCGGCCGGAGCCCGCTCGACCACCTCCAGCACCGCTGGTTCCACCTCGTGCCGGGTGGCCGCGTCGACCTCACCGACCAAGCGGACGACCCGGACACCGGGTGCCGGACCTGTCGTCACCGTGATCGACGGATCGGTGCCGGCATGGTTCTTCATGCGGTGCGCTCCTCGCCGTCACCGGTCAGTCGAGTCGGACTTCGGCCCAGACCGTCTTGCGGTGGGCATCGCAGTGGTGCCCCCAGTTGACCGCCAACCGGTTGACCACCAGCAGACCGCGTCCGTGCTCCAGCACACCGAGCCTGCCCAGGACGGGCAGGCGGCTCGGGCTGCCGTCGTCGACCTCGACCCGGACCAGGTCCCGGCCCGGTAGCCGGTGCAGCCGCAACCGCCGCGGCGCGAGGGCGTGCCGGTAGGCGTTGCCGATCAGTTGAGCCGCGACGACCTGGACGTCCACGAGCCGGTCACCGCCGACTCCGGCCACCATGCCCGCGACCAGTCCCAGCAGGTCGGCCGCAGGAGGACGTTCCTCTGGAAGGTCCAGGTCGACTTCGTCCCTGGAGAAATCGACAGTGCTCATGGTTCGTCCTCCGATGCCCTGTGGTCTCAAGGCGCACAGCACCCGGCACGTACCCGGCGCGTCGATCGGGCAAACCACGAACGAGCAGTTGACCCCGCCCCGAGGTCAAGGTGGAGCCTGGCCGCATGAGGAACAACGTGCGGGTGCCGCGGGTCTTGCGGCGAGCGGCGGTCGCGGCGATGGCGGTCGCGCTGGTGTCCGGGTCGACCGTGCCGCTGGTAGCCGGTGCGGCGGGGGCCGGTGCCGCCGCGGTGCGGGATCGTCCGGAGCTGCGGGAGGCCGTGCAGGCGTTCGTCGACATCGGTTTCGCCGGGATGCAGGCGCGCGTGGACGACGAACGAGGTGCGTGGGTCGGCAGTGCCGGGGTGCGCGAACTCGGAGGAACCGCGCCGCCGTCCACCAGCGGGAGGTTCCGGATCGGCAGCAACACCAAGACCTTCGTCGCCACCGCGGTGCTGCAACTGGTGGCCGAGGGCGAGGTCGGCCTGGACGCCCCCGCCGCCGACTACCTGCCCGGGTTCGGACTGGACCGGCGGATCACGGTCCGGATGCTGTTACAGCACACCAGCGGCGTGTTCAACCACACCGGCGACTACTACAACGGGAGGCTCCTGCCGGGACTGCCCTCGACGGGCCAGGAGTGGGTGGACAACCGGTTCCGCACCTACCAGCCCGAAGAACTGGCGCGGTTCGCGCTGGCCGAGCCGGCCCTGTTCGCGCCGGGGACGGACTGGAACTACTCCAACACCAACTACACGCTGGCCGCGCTGTTGATCGAGCACGTCACCGGCCGTTCGTACGCCGAGGAGACGCAGCGTCGGATCCTCCGGCCGCTCGGGCTGCGCGACACGGTGGTGCCGGGCACCAGGGCGGAGATCCCCGGCCCGCACGCCCACGGCTACTACCACTACCAGGACGACGGCCGGACGAAGACGGTCGACGTCACCCGGCAGAACCCCTCCCTGCTGTTCGGCGCCGGGGACATGATCTCGACCACCCGGGACCTCCACACGTTCTTCTCCGCCCTGCTGGGTGGCCGGCTCCTGCCGCACCACCTCCTGGCCGAGATGCGCACGCCGCACCCGAAGAGCGGCTTCGGCCTCGGGTTGCGCGCGCAGGAAACAGGTCCGAGCTGCGCGGGCACCCTCTACTTCCACAACGGCAGCACCATCGGCTACGGGACGTTGGTGTACGGCACCCCGGACGGCAGCAAGACCTTGACCGCTTCGATCACCACCGGAGACACCGACGTCGACCTGGTGGAGGACTACCCGAAGGCGTTGGACGACCTGCTCACCGAGGTGTTCTGCGGCACGCGGACCGCAGGCTGACGTCCGGCCAGGTCGGGGTGGCCGTGCGATCCGGGGACCGGCGGGTTGACCTTGACCCGGGGTCAGGCTCGACACTCGTCGCATGGTTACCTCGACCACCCCGGCCACGTCGACCGGCGGCGTCACGATCGGTCAGGCGGCGGCGTTCGCCGGGGTCACGGTGAAGACCGTGCGGCACTACCACCAGCACGGGCTGCTCGCCGAACCACGACGCGACAGCTCGGGCTACCGGCGGTACGGGTCGGCGGACCTCGTGCGCCTGGTCCAGGTCCGAACGCTGGCCGCCGCCGGCGTGCCGCTCGCGGAAGTCGGGCCGCTGCTGGACGCCGACGTCGAGCGGTTCGCCGCCCGACTCGTCGACGTGGAGCGGAACCTCACCGAGCGGATCGACGACCTGGTCGCCCGCCGGGACCGGCTGCGGCGGCTCTCCGACGGGGACCGGCTCCTGCTGCCCGACCGCGCTCACGCGGTCCTGGACCGCCTGACCGAACTCGGCTACAGCCCCGACAACGTGACCAGCCAGCAGGAGGCCCTGGTGCTGGCCAGGGCGATGTCGCCGCAGCTGTTCGACCTCTTCCTGAACCACTTCGAACGCCGGCTCGCCGACCCCGCGTACGTCGACCTCACCAAGCGCGCCTGGGACGCCCGGTCCTGGGAGCCGGACGACCCCCGGGTCGACGAGCTGGCGGACGCGCTGGCCGACCACCTGCTGGGCAACCCCGAGCTGCTCGCGGTGCCACCGGGCTACCAGCCCGGGCCGGACGACGCCACCCGGTACCGGCTGATCAACCACCACCGCGAGGACCGGATGGCCTGGACGCGGCTGAACGCGCTCGTGGAAGCCAGGCTGCGCGCCGCGGGCGTGCCCATCCCCCACCGGTGACAGCGGCTCGGCGGCCGCTTCAGGGGCCGGTCACTTCGTCGATGACGCCCCGGTTGTCGGTCTGGAAGTCGCGGTCCTCGTACTGCCACGGGCTGCGGCGGCCCGTGTTGTACTCGTCGACCAGCGATTGCGCCACCTCGGCGAGGACGGCGTGCGACGCTTCGGGGAACACGGCGCGCCGCTCGCTGTCGATGCAGATCACCGCCGGGTAGTCGGTGCCGAGCGAGTGGAAGCGCAGCTTCGCCACCGGGATCGACACGCTGCTGGCCACGTGCACGAGGATGTTGGCGACCTTCGCGCGGTCGAAGCCGTGCTGCACCGCCTCCTCGATGTAGGCATCGGGGTCCTGCGCGTACTCCACGTCGTAGTCGACGTGGTGCACCCGCTGGTCGTGCCAGGCCCGGGCGGCCGGGTTGAGGTGGGGCTGGCGGGCGGGGTCGAGGGTGAACCGGTGCCTGGCGTGCACGACGACACCGGTGTCGGTCACGTAGAGCTGCAGCCGCAGGCACTTGAACCGCTCGTGCACCGTGAACAGCAACACCCTGATCAACGGCACGTGCCGGTACGCCGCCCCGTCCACGAGGCGGTAGGAGGTGAGCAGGACCGTGCGTGCGGCGCTGTGGATGTCCGCCACCAGCTGGGCCACCAACCGCAGGTCCGTATCCCTCAAGGTGGTGAGGAACAGCTCGTGCTCCAACTCGTCCTTCATCGTCACCGCGGGCGGCGTCCGGGTCGACGTCATCGCCCGTACCAGCGAGCGCATGGCCTGGTCCCAGTTGTTCACCCGGGAGAAGTCGCCGTGGACGCGGTCGGCGAGGAAGGGCGGCACCTGGCAGTCGTCGATCCGGATCGGGATGACGCGTGGCCCGCGTCCTTCGAGCTCCAGGCTCAACGCCTGCAACAGCTCGTACTTGACCCAGCGCGAGCGCACGGAGTTCTCCGAGAGCACGGCGACGACCGCGGTGCTCCTGGCGATCTGGCCGCTGATCCGCTCCAGCAGCCCGTCACCGAAGTCGAGCTCGAGCTCGTCGATCCACGCGTCCACGCCCATGGCCTTCAGCAACGTGACGAGGGTGCGCACGAACGGTTTGTCCACCGAACTGTGGCTGAGGAACACGCCGGCGCTGTGGACGACCGGTGGCGGCTCCGACATGTGACCACTCTCCGACTTCACGACCGTTCGCGCCAAGGGTCGTCATCAACTCGTTGCCGCGACCGCGGTCGCACGCGTCTGCCGGTCACCGCGCCGGCCCTTCGCGGGTTCACAGCAGGGCTCGGGTCGCCGTGGTGACGTACACCGCGCCGATCGCCAGCACGCACGTACCGAACACCGCCTTGAGCAGCCGGTCGGGCAGCCGGGGCGAGAGCAGCGCTCCGACTTGGGCACCCACCAGGACACCCGACGCGCTGAACACCAGCACCTCGGGCCGGATGTTGCCCAGCGTGAGGTTCGTGGCGGTGATCAACCAGTCCGCCACGGCCTCCACCGCGATCGCCGTGGCGTTGGCGCGCTTCACGGACAGCCCGCCGGAGCGCTCCAGCAGCGGCTGGCTCAGCTCGGCGACGCCGGTGCCGGTGCAGGCGGAGAAGGCCCCCGCAACTCCGGCGACCCACCGCCGCCTGCCGAGCAGCCGCAGGTCGGCGTGCTCCGGCGCGCGGTGGGTGGAGCGCAGGCGCAGCAAGCGGTCCAGGGCGACGCCTCCCACGACCAGGCCCACGATGAGGCGCAGCACATCGCGGGACGCGTGGGCGAACACGAAGACACCCACCACGACCCCGAGCACCACCGGTGGCAGCAAGCGGACCACGGCGGGCAGGTCCACCTTGCGCATCAAGAGGTAGCGCGCGGTACCGCTGGACATCCCGATGGTTTCCGTGGCCACACCGGTGGCGATGGACTGGTGCACCGGCAGGCCGAGGACGAAGGCGAAGAACGGTTGGAACAGCACCGCGCCGGAGAACCCGGAGGCGTTGGCCACCACGGACACCGCCACGGCGAACGGAAGGACGTACCAGTACTCCCACCAGGAACTCACAGCCACCTCTCTGGTGGTGGACGTGGGGAGGGCGGGCGGGGGCCGCCCCCCCCCCCCCCCCGCGCGGAGGGGCGACGTGGTCGACACACGATCCCCGGCGCAGCAGTCCACCAGCCCCCGCACACC
>NZ_JBFAMT010000070.1:0-40150 GCF_040656635.1 Actinosynnema sp. NPDC049800
ATACAACAGCGGTATGCGGCCCATTCGGCCGCACCGCCGGGAACCACCTCAGGCGCGACTCTCATCGAACGAGACTTGTGAAACAGGCGCTAGGCCGGGCCCGGTCGGCTGGAACGCCGGGCCGGCCTTGCCCGGGTCGGCTGGACGCGGGCGAGGCCGGCCCCGGGTCGGCCGGGCCCAGGTCTGCTGGGCCCGGTCGGTCAGGCGCGGACGGCGTCCTCGATGGTGGTGGGGGTTCGGCCGATCAGCTTCTCCAGGTCGGGGCGGACGTCGGCGAGCACGCCGCGGCTGATGTTGACCTCGATGTCGGCCAGCAGTTCGGCGACGAAGTCCGGCAGGCCGTAGCCCTTCAGCGCGGCGACGCGATCGGGCGCGCTCACCTTCTCGTGGGTCGTCCCCGCCAGCGCGGCCAGCTCGTCGAAGCTCCACGCCCGCGGGCCGGTCAGCTCGTAGACCGCGTTCTCGTGGCCGGGCGTGCTGAGCACCACGGCGGCGGCCAGCGCCAGGTCGTTCCGCGACGCGCTGGCGATGCGGCCCTCACCCGTGGCGCTGACGATCGGGCCGGGCGCGTGGGGCAGGTAGTTCTCGTGGTACATCCCGTTGCGCAGGAAGGTGAACGGGATGCCGGTCGCGCGGATCGCCTCCTCGGTCGCCTTGTGCACCTTCGCCAAGCCGAGCGGCGAGGTGTCCGCGTCGGTGACGGACGTGTAGACGATGTGCCGCACACCGGCGTCGACGGCGGCCCGGACGGCCTTCAGGTGCCGCTGCACGCGGATCTCGTCCGGACCGTCCACCGACACCAGCAGCAGCGTCTCGACGCCCGCGAACGTGTCGGCGAGGGGCCCGTCGAAGTCGCCCGGCCGGACCTCGACGCCGAGGCCCTCGGCCTTCTCCGGGTCGCGCACGGAGACGGCGAGCCGGTCGGCCGGGAGGCGGGTGCGGGCGTGCTCGAGGATCAGGGAGCCGAGGTGGCCGGTCGCGCCGGTGATCAAGGTCGTCATGGGGACCACGCTAGGTCGAGGTGCTAACTATTCGTAAGTACCTACCTGAAGGTGTGGTACTTACGAGCGGGAAAGTACGCAGGTAGAGTGAGTGCCATGGAGCTGCGTGGTGACGTATACGACCACAACTGCCCTACCCGGGTGATCGCGAACCACGCCACCGGGCGGTGGGGCAGCCTGGTGCTGGGCAAGCTCCTGGACGACGGCGGCGGCACGAAGAGGTTCAGCGAGTTGCGCCGGGCGGTGACCGGGATCAGCGAGAAGATGCTCGCGCAGACGTTGCAGGCGCTGGAGCGCGACGGGTTGGTGCACCGCGAGGTCCACCCCGTGATCCCGCCGAGGGTGGACTACTCCCTCACGCCGCTGGGCGCCCACGCCGCGAAGCAGATCAGCGAGCTGTTCGGCTGGATCGAGGAGAACCTGCCGAACTTCCTGGCGGCGCAGGAGGAGTACGACGCGCGGCGGTCCGAGAACGTGTGACAGGTCACGTCCACACCTCCGACCTGCCGGCCAGACCCCTGGCACAGCCCTCCGTCATCGGAGATCAATAGCGCAAAAAGGTCCGATGTCTGAGGCCGAGCGAAAAACAACAACCGGTGAATTCGCGGTGTGGTTTGCCAGAATGGGAACCATGACGCAGCCCTTCACGGACGATAGTCACCCGGCCGAGCCCTATCCGGGAGCTCGGCCGGGACACTGCTTCGTGCACCTCGACGGCGCCGGCTGGCCGGTCACGCCCGATCCCGGCGCCGATTCCGGGTGGCGGGTCGCCCCGGACGGGCAGGACCTGGACGACTGGCTCGCGGTGCACGGCGAGCCGCCGCTCGCGGGCCGGATGCCGGTGTTGGCCTACGGCTCCAACGCCAACCCGGCCAAGGTGACGTGGCTGCGCGAGGAACTGGGGTTGACCGGCCCGGCGGTCGTGCTCAGGGCCCGGTGCGACGGGCTCGCCGCCGTGTGGGCCGCGGGGTTGCGCAAGACCGACGCCCAGCGACCGGCGACGCTCGCCGCCGCGCCGGGCGTCGAGGAGGAGCACGCGGTGTGGTTCGCCACCGCGGAGCAGTTGCGCGTGCTGGACCGCTGCGAGGGGCGAGGGCTGCGGTACCGGTTGGTGCGCGTGCACACCGGTCGCGTGACGCTGTTCAACGGTGGCGTGGTGGACTCGGTGCTCGCCTACACCGGCGCGGGGACGAGGCGGATGCCGCTGCTGGTCAACGGCCGGGCGGTGCGCTGCGCCGACGTGGACCAGCAGGCGGCGCGCAGGCTCGGCGGTCGGCCGGCGGACGGGGACGGGCTGGACGTGACGCCGGTGCACGGCGATCCGTCGCCGAACGACTGGCCGGACCGGTTGTTCGTGTACGGCACGCTCCAGCCGGGGATGAGCGCGTGGCGCCTCGTGGAGCCGTTCGTGGACGGCGACCCGGTGGCCGCGACGCTGCCGGGGACGCTGCACGACACCGGTCGGGGTTATCCGGCGCTGCGGCCCGGCGACGGGCCCGGCGTGCCGGGGCACGTGCTGCGGCTCGAACGGCCGGAGGACGCGCTGCCGGTGCTGGACGAGTACGAGGGCGACGAGTACCGGCGGGTGCGGGTGACGTTGCCCGACGGGCGGGTCTGCTGGACGTACGTGTGGACCGCCGGCGCGGGCGACCTGCCGGTGCTGCCCGGCGGGTGGGCGGCCCGGGGCGGAGAGGTCGATCCGGCCTGATCCGGCCCGTCGCGGGTGGGTAGGCGTCAATGATGCGCCCGATCCAGTGAATTCCTGGCCGATCCACCCAACCGTCCGGCGGTGGGGTACGTCCTGTTGTTAAGGACCCGTTCCCTAGCCAGGAGGTGGACATGAGGCGACTCGTGGCGCTCGGCGCCCTCGCGGTCGCGCTTGCGGCGTGCGGGACTCCCCGGCAAGCGGCCGAGCAGTCGACCATCGTGGTGGAATCGCAGACGTCCTCGGAGGCGCCGCCGGTTCCCCCCTCTTCGGCGCCGGTGACGTCCGAGGCGTCCGCGCCCGCGTCCGGCCGCTGCACCGCGGACGTGCTGGCGGGCGCCGTGGAGTCGACCGAGGCGGGCGCGGGGAACCGGTACGCGAAGCTCGTGGTGACCAACAACAGCTCGTCGCCGTGCACGATCAAGGGGTACAGCGGGTTGCAGTTGTTGGACGCGGCGGGCAACCCCCTGCCCACCGACCTCCAGCGGACGCCGGATCCCGCTCCCTCGCCCGTGCTGCTCGCGCCCGGCGAGGCGGCGGCGGCGAACCTGCACTGGACGGTCGTGCCCAGCGGCGCCGAGCCGGTCGACCGGCCGTGCCAGGCGGAGGCGCCGCGGGCGGCGGCGATCCCGCCCGACGAGACCGAGCCGATGAGCCTGCAGTGGGGCCTGGGTCCGGTGTGCGCCGGGGGGAAGATCGAGATCAGCGCGTTCTACGCTGCCTAGGTGATCGAGTCCAACGTCCCCGGCCACGCCGGCGAGCTCGCGGTCCGCACCTGGCCCAACCTGGACGCCACCTGGCTCGCCGTCCTCGTGCACGGCTACGGCGAGCACAGCGGCAGATACGCGCACGTCGCCGAGGCGCTGGTGGACGCGGGCGCGTTGGTGGTGGCGTCGGACCTCGTCGGGCACGGCCGGTCCGATGGCGAGCGGGCGGTGATCGACGACTACGACGGCGTGGTGGCCGACCTGGGCGCCACGGTAAGCTCGGCGGCGTCCGACCTGCCCACCGTGCTGGTCGGGCACGCCGAGGGCGGCCTGGTCGCGGCCCGGTACGCCCAGTCGAACCCGTTGGCGGCGCTGGTGCTGTCGGCGCCCGTGCTCGGCACGTGGGAGGGGCTGGACCGGCTCGGGTCCGACGACACCGGCGCGCCGCTGGACCCGGAGCTGCTGTCGCGCGACCCGGAGGTCGGCAAGCGGTACGCGTCCGATCCGCTGGTGTGGCACGGGCCGTACCGGCGGGAGTCCTTGGAGGCGTTGGAGCGCGCGCTGGACGAGGTGAACTACGGGCCCTCGCTGGAGCAGCTGCCGACGCTGTGGCTGCACGGCGACGCCGACGAGTGGGTGCCGGCGGCGGACACGCGCACCGGCACCGACCGGTTGCGCGGCCTGCTGTTCGAGGAGCGCGTCTACCCCGGCGCGCGGCACGAGGTGTTCAACGAGGTCAACTCCGACGAGGTCTTGGCGGACGTGGTGGCGTTCGTGCGCCGGGTGCTCCGGCTGGGCTGACCACGCCGGCCGCGCCCGCCGCGGCGCTCGACACCACTGGTCGTTCGGCCGCACCAGGACCTCGTTGCCCGCCACGTGCTCAGGCCGGGTCACGGGGTACCGCACCGCGTTCGCGACGTCCGCCTGGAGCCGGTCAGACCGAGCGGCGTCCCACCAACGCCTCGAGCGGCGCCACGCGCCGGGCGGCGATCACCGCGGCGCGGCCCCTTTGCGGGCCGACGCCGCGGCGGTCGCCTCTCCGATGCCCGACGAGGCTCCGGTCACCAGCGCGACCTTGCCCAGCAGGTGATCGTCATGAGCGCGCTCGACAAGCCGGAACGCGCTCCGGGTCAACCGACCCGAAGCAGGCGGGCGGCCGACGGGCACCGCCCTACCTCACCGCGGATCAGTCGTCGTGGTGGTGGTGGTGGTCATCGTCGGCATGGGCCGATGTCGACCCCGTCCACGCGCCATAGGGGCTGGACCAGGCATATCCGTCGTGGTAGCCGGCGTTGCCGTGCCAAGTCCACGCCAGCACGTGGAACGAACCCGCACCGTACGGGCCGGCGACCTCGTAGGCCTCGTAGAAGTACGAACCGCCCTCGCCGTCGGCGCCGGACGCCAACTCGTGGAGGGTGGCGCCGTCCGCGGTGGCGGATGCGTTGTCCTGGTCGAACTCGACGTCGGCGGACGCGATGCCCGAGGCACCGATGATGATCGGCAGGGCGAGGGCGCCTGCGGCGACCAGTCGGATGATGCTGCGCATGGTGGAACCTCCTTGGCGTAGATGGCCATGCGCTCACATCGTTACCTCGCACGGGAGGTCACCGGACATCGCCGACCGCATCGTGTGAACGGGGGTTAGACCGGCCAAAACGGCCTGATCAGCGGACATCACGAGGGGTGGGCGCAAGTCCCTGCTTATGGGTGACATCAGTGGCACCCTCACGCGCCACACGCGTGTCATGGACAATTTGCGGCGAGATGGTTGGTGAAGACCTGGAGCTGCTGATCACCGCGGTGGTGGCGGCCGACGACGAGCAGCAGGCGCGCGCCGCCTGCTCCGCACTGCTGCGCCAGGTCGGCGGGCGGGTCGTGCGGGCCTTCGACTGCTCCGACGAGGAACCGGGCTGCTGGTCGGTGACGATCAGCCGGGTCAGCGGCGAGCGGGCGACGCAGAACGTGGCCGGCGCGCTGGCCCGCGCGGTGCGCACGTTCGTCCGGCAGCTCGGCGACGAGTTCCCCACGCCGCGGGTGGCCTGCGAGCCGCCGACGGCGTGGACGGTGCTGGACGACCCGGCGCTGCTCGACGGCCTGGTGCCGGGCGCGGAGCGGTTGCTGGTGGAGGCGTGGGCCGGTGGCGATCCCCAGCAGCACCAGCCCGTGGCCGACCGGGGGCGACCGGACGAACCGCCCGCGCCTGAACGGGTGAGCGCGGCGCCGCCGCGGGCGGGTTCGCGGCTGTCGTTGCGGGTCGACGTGGCCACCGACCGGTCCGCGGGAGCCGAATGGCAAGCGCGGGCGGTAGCGAGTCGGGTCGCGCGCAGTGGCAAGATCACCCGAGTGGCTCCCCACGGGCACCTACTGAGCGTGCACATCGACCTCGGCTCAAGCGTTAATTCGCCCACGGTCGCGCTACACGACGCGGTGGCGTCGCTGGGCCGTTCGGGGTGGTCCGAGGTCGAGTGGTCCGACGGGTCCGGGTCGATCCGCTGGTCGGCCGCGCCGGCGCCGCGGGCGGGGATCACCGCGTTGGAACTGACAGCGACACCGGACTCGGCATTCGTGTGGACGGTGCCCGACTGAGATCCACTTCGCTGACCCGATCGAGTGGATTTCGAAGGCCACCCGGTCAGCCGATCTTGCTTGTGAATCGTGAAACTTTAGGTACTACTTTCAACTATAGGAACTCGAGCAGTTTCGCCAGGAGGGGTCGGGATCCGACATGGCCAGCATCGAAGAGGTCCGCAACGCGATTGCACAGGCCGTCGAGAAGGCGGGCCAGAGCGTGAACGCCCTGCAACAGGCCGCCGACCTGGCCGAGGACGCGCAGGCGCTGCTCAGCACGGCCACCCAGGGCAGCGTCCAGGCCGACGTGGAGCAGGCGAACGCGCGCTTCGCCGAGGTGGTCAGCGGCGTCACCGACCTGCAGAAGCACCTCGGCGCCGGGATCACCCAGGCCGAGAGCATCAATTCCAGGTTGTGACGTGACCTCGGTAGGCGAGATCAAGCTCGCTCTCGAGCAGAGCTGCGAGTTCCTCAGGGACGCCTACCGCAGCGTTCGGGAGGCCCAGAACGCGTTGGACGAGGCCGTCGACATCCTGCTCGAGGCGAGCGCCGACCACCACGAGTCCCTGGTGCCCGCCGGGTTCGTGGCGGCGGGCGAGAAGTTCGCCGACGAGCTGGAGCTGATCGTCGGCAGCCTGGAACTGGTCCAACGCCTAGCCGTGGAGCTGTGACGTGAGCAGGCGTGACGAGCGCCGCAGGAGGATCGAGAGCTCCTTCGAGGAGTTCCGCCGGGCGGTCGCCGCGGCGCTGGGCAACGCCTCGCGCGAACACCGCCTCCTCGCCGACGAACGCGCCCGCGACATGTTCGAGGTGATCCTGCGCGGCGACGGCGTCGACCGGGCGCTGGCCGACCCGCTGCTGGCCGACGCGCTGGCCAACCCGCTGTTCGAGCAGCAGCTGGCGAGGGCGTTGATCGACCGGGTCGAGGCGTTCCGCGAGTGGTCCGAACGCGGGCCCGACCAGCTGACCGCGCTGGTCGACGCGGCGGCGGCGGGCCCGGCGTCGTGGCCGCCCGAGACGTGGCTCGGCACACCGGGCACCGCCGACGGCGGCGACGGCGTGCCGGAGCTGTGGCGCATCGGCACCGGCGTGGTGCGCGGCGCGCCCGAGCCGCAGCGGTTCCCGGTGGCGGTGCCGCTGCTGGACCACTCGCACCTGCACGTCTCCTCCACCCACGAGAGCCGGGCCGCGGCCGAGGCGCTGGTGGAGTCGCTGCTGCTGCGGGTGCTCAGCCACTTCCAGCCGGGCCTGGTGCACGTGCACGTGTGGGACGTCGGCCAGCTCACCGGCGCGCTGCCCGGCCTGTACCCGCTGACCAGGGCGGGCCTGCTGACCGTGCACGACCCCGCGCGGCTGCACGAGCTGCTCGACGAGCTGTCCGACCACATCCGCCGCGTGCACACCGGCGTGCTGACCGAGGGCCACCAGTCGGTGCGGGCGGTCGGCGGGCGGCGCACCGAGCCGTGGCGGCTGGCGGTGCTGTTCGGCAACCGGCAGCCGTTGCGGGAAGAGCACCAGCAGCAGCTGCAACGGGTGGCGCGCAACGGTCTGGCGGCCGGCATCCAGCTGTTCATCGTCGACATCCCGGTCACGGTCAACTCGCCGATCGAGACCGTCACGATCGCCGCCGACCAGTCCGCGACGTGCACGATGACCGGCAAGCACGTGACCGTCGCGCTCGACCCGCCGCTGCCCCGCGCGCAGGTGCCCCGCGCGTGCGCGGCGATCGCGGACAAGCGGGAGGAGCGCCGCAACCGGCTCAGCACGTTCGCCGACCTGCTGCCGGAGCACTTCTGGCGGGAGGACTCGTCGGCGGGCGTGCTCGCGCCGGTCGGGTTCCTGGAGGGCGAGCCGGTCCACGTCGGGCTGGGCGACACGTCGCCGCACGCGTTGATCGGCGGTCCCAGCGGCTCGGGCAAGACGAACTTCCTCTACGCCATGCTCGGCAGCCTCGCCGCCCGGTACGCGCCGGACGAGCTGGAGCTGTACCTGCTGGACTTCAAGGAGGGCGTGTCGTTCGCGCAGTTCGCGCCGGGCCGCAAGGACCCGACCTGGCTGCCGCACGCGCGGCTGGTCGGGGTGAACGTCAACACCGACCGCGAGTTCGGCGTGGCGCTGCTGGCGTTCCTGGCCGACGAGATGCGCAGGCGCGCGGACGCGGCCAAGCAGCACGAGGTCACCAAGCTGGAGCAGCTGCGCGAGGAGGACCCGCTCGGCCACTGGCCGCGGATCGTGGCGGTGATCGACGAGTTCCAGTACCTGTTCGGCGAACGCGACCAGGTCACCGCGCAGGCGACCCAGCTGCTGGAGGACGTGGCCCGGCGCGGCCGGTCGCAGGGCATCCACCTGGTGCTCTCCAGCCAGGACGTGTCCGGCATCGAGGGCTTCTGGGGCAAGTCGGCGATCTTCGAGCAGTTCACCGTGCGCGTCGCGCTGCCCAAGGCGCGGCGGGTGCTGGCCGAGCCGCAGAACGACGCCGCGGTGGAGCTGCCGCGCTGGCACGCCGTGGTCAACCACGAGTCGGGCGTGCGGCCGGGCAACGAGGTCGCGCGCATCCCCGACGCCACGGCCAAGGGCACGTTCGACGCCTTGCAGGCCGAACTGCACCGGCGGCGCCCGGCGGACCTGGCCGAGCCGATCCTGTTCGACGGCAGCAAGGTGCCCGCGTTGCGGGCGCTGCCGGACTTCCGGGCGCTGCGGCCGGTCGACGGCGGCAGCCCCACCGTGCTGCTGGGCCAGGTGATCGACGTGGCGGGCAGCGCGGCGAAGGTGCGGTTCGCCCGCACGCCGGGCCGCAACATCGCGGTGCTCGGCTCGCTGGCCGACGACGCGGCGGGCGTGCTGGGCGGCGCGGCGCTGTCGCTGGCCCGCCAGCACCAGCCCGGTGACGCCCAGTTCACCCTGGCGTGCCTGGCCGAGGACGCCTGGCCGCACGCGGAACGCCTGCACAAGCAGTTGAGCGACGCGGGCCACGCGGTGGAACTGGTCGGCCTGGACAGCATCCGCAAGCACGTGGACGACACGGCGGCCCGGATCACCGCGAGCATGACGGGCGAGACGGGCGCGCCGCTGTCGCCGCACTATCTGGTGGTTTACGCGGTGGACGCGGCGCACACCCTCTTGGAGGCGAAGGACCCGACGACCCGGGCCTCGGGGGTGGACGGCCTGCGGACCGTGCTCAAGCACGGGCCGGAGAACCGCACCCACGTGCTCGGCTGGTGGCGTGGCGCGCAGCGGCTGAAGAACAGCCTGTCGCCGGGCGTCTACGACGACATCGGCGCGTGGATCGCGTTCGACATCCAGGGCAAGGAACTGCTGTCGTTCGGACCGGAGCAGGTCATGGCGTGGTCACCGCGACCGCGGCGCGGCCTGTTCTTCGACCGGTTCGAGCACTCGCGGCCGCAGGTCGTCATCCCGTTCGACACCGGGGAGGAACCATGATCAGCCACGCATCGGTCGTGCCCGCGCAGCGCACCAGCGGGCCCGCCGTGCCGGAGGTCGAGGCGGTCTCGGCGATCGAGCGGTACCGGGAGGTCGTCGCGCTGGCCGGCGAGTCGGCCGAGCGGCTGCGCGCCGCCGACCGGGCGCGGGTGCGGCAGCTGCTGGAGCGGCTGGCCGAGTCGCAGGACCGGATGGCCGAGGCCATCGACCAGGAGAAGCTGGTCAAGCAGGTCGTCGCGGAGCACTGGGAGGCCGTGGTCGGGCTGCTGTGGGACGAGCGGTGGTTCACCATGACCACGGTGCCCGCGCCGGACGAGTCGGTCCCGCCGCGAGACCAGCGCGAGTACAACACCGCGCTGGACCTGGCGTTCCGGGCGGTGGAGGAGTCGCTGCAGAAGCGCGCCCTGTTCCGCTAGGGGCCCGCTAGAAGCCCCAGGAGACGGCGACCGTGTCGAAGTCGAGCTCGGCCTCGGCACGGCGGTAGGTGGCCAGGGCGGCGGTGTTGTCCTTCTCGGTGCCGGTCCACACCCCGGTGCAGCCGCGTTCCCCCGCCAGCGCGATCAGCCGCTCGACCAGCGCGGACGCGATCCCGCGCCGCCGGTGCGCCTCGTCCACGCCCAGCTCGTACAGGAACATCTCCACGCCCTTGTCGGGGTGGATGGTCTCCACGCCGGACACGAACCCGGCCGGCTCGCCGTCGACGTAGGCGATCAGCAGGTGGTGCCGGTCGTCCGCCAGGAACGCACGGGTGGCGTCCTCGCGCGGCACGTCGTCGAAGAGGTGCCCCGCGGCCATCACCGCGGCCAACGACGTGATCCGCCGGATGTCCATGCGGGCGAGGGTAGCTCTTGGGTGATGATGCGGTCATGCGTGTTCTGCCCACCCCCGCCGACGTGTCCGCCGCCACCCCCGACCCCCTCGCCTGGTGGGCCGCGCAGTGCCTCCTCCCCGGCCGCGGCGGCACGGCGTGGGCGCACGGCGGGGCGGTGGCCGTCCTGGCGCCCGCGCTGTACCGCTTCGACCGCCTCGTGCTCACCGGCCCGGCCGACGACGTCGCGGCGCTCCTGCGCGCCCACGCGCGCCCCGGCGTGCGACCCGTGGTGACGACCGCCGTGGCCGACGAGCTCGACTGGCCGGTCGTCGGCACGTTCGGCTGGATGCAACGCGCCGGCTCCCTCGACCCCGGCCCCGGCGCCCGCTGGCTGACCGGACGGGACGAGGACGACGTCGAGTCGCTGCTGCGCAAGGCGAACCCCGACTCCTGGGTCCGCCCCCGCGAGCCGGGACCGTCGCGCTGGGCGGGCATCCACGTCGACGACGTGCTGGTCGCCGTCGCGGCGGACGCCTGGCCCTCGCCCCGGGTCGGCTTCGTCGCGGGCGTGGCGACCCACCCCGACCACCGCGGCAAGTCGTTGTCCACGAACGTCTGCTCGTTCGTGGTGAGCGCGTTGCTGGCCGAGCACGGCACGTGCGGGCTGATGGTCGACGCGTCCAACCAGGCCGCCATCGCGGTCTACCGACGGCTCGGCTTCACCTACCGGAGCGTGACCGCGCTGCGGGACCCAGGTCACACCTGACCGGCGGAACAGCACCGCGCCGCCGCGCTGTTGCACGCGGTATGACGTTGCCGAGCACCGCGCGCGAGATCCACCTCGCCTCCCGCCCCGAAGGCTTCCCGACCCGGGAGAACTTCGACCTGGTCGACGTGCCCCTGCCGGACCTCGCCGACGGGCAGCTGCTGGTCCGCAACCTCGTGATGAGCGTGGACCCGTACATGCGCGGCCGGATGAACCCGGGCAAGTCCTACGTGGAGCCCTACGAGGTCGGCGAGGCCCTGACCGGCGGCGCGGTCGGCGAGGTCGTGGCGTCCAACGCGCCCGGGTTCGAGGTCGGCGACACGGTCCTGCACGGCCTCGGCTGGCGCGAGTACGCCGCGGTGGACGCCGCCGACGCGACCAAGGTGGACCCGGAGGCCGCGCCCGTCGGCGCGTACCTGGGCGTGCTCGGGATGCCCGGCATGACGGCGTACGCGGGCCTGCTGGACGTCGCCGCGTTCAAGGAGGGCGACGTGGTGTTCGTCTCCGGCGCGGCGGGCGCGGTCGGCCAGGTCGCGGGCCAGGTGGCCCGGTTGCGCGGCGCCAAGCGCGTGATCGGCAGCGCGGGCAGCGAGGCGAAGGTGCGGTACCTGGTGGACGAGCTGGGCTTCGACGCGGCGTTCGACTACAAGGACGGGCCGGTCGCCGACCTGCTCGCCGAGGCCGCGCCGGACGGCATCGACGTGTACTTCGACAACGTCGGCGGCGAGCACCTGGAGGCGGCGATCGCCTCGCTCAACAACTACGGCCGGGTGGCCATCTGCGGCTCGATCTCGAACTACAACACCACCACCCCCTCGGGCCCGCGCAACCTCGGCCTCGCCGTGGGCAAGCGCCTGTCCTTGCGCGGCTTCATCATCTGGGACCACGAGCACCTGCGCGAGCAGTTCGTGCGCGAGGTCGGCGGCTGGATCGCCTCGGGCGAGCTGCGCTACCGGGAGACCGTGACCGAGGGCCTCGACCGGGCGCCGGAGGCGTTCATCGGCATGCTGCGCGGCGAGAACCTCGGCAAGGCGCTCGTGACCCTGTAAGGGAAACCGGTGGTCGGACACCGCCGGCGATGCGCTCGCGTCGCCGGCGGGTGCGCCTGCGCGGTGGTCGGTAGCGGCCACGGGCCGTCACGCGTGCCGGGCGAAGATCTCCCGGATCTCGACCAGCGCGGCGGCCCGCTCGGCCTCGTCGTGGTACCAGTCGGCCCGGCTCTCGACCACCGACTCGGGGGTGAACTCCCGCCCGAACAGGTACGGCTCCAGGCAGTACCCGAACCCCGACTCGACCATCGGCGCCAAGCCCTCCGCCGCGCAGTGCGCCAGGAACCCCTCGGCCTCACGCCACCGCTCACCGTCGAACCAGAACACGCCGCCGGCGTAGTGGATCGTGCTCCCGGTGGCCTCGTCGACGAGGTTCAGCGACTCGTAGTTCTCGGGGCGGTCGCGCACCAGGCGCACCAGGTCCTCGGGCACACCGCGGTAGAGCGACTCCTGGAGCGCGTAGTCGCCCTCCGCGTACAGGTTGAGGTCCGACTCGTGGTCGAACGTCAGCAGCAGCGCGCGCCCGTCGGGCGTGAAGTACCAGACGGCCGACTGCCCGCCCGAGTCGTTCCACGCGAACCGCTCCGCGCCGTCCACCACCATCGGCGCCACCCCGGCGATCTCGCCGACGACCGCCGCCCGCCGGCGCACCTCGACCAGCGCGGTGGCCACGAAGCCGTCCCACATGTCCTCGGTCATGCGCGCAGGCTACCGACCACCACCGACAGTCCCGGCCTCACACGACTTCGCCGTCCGCCGCCACCACCCGGCCCCGGTGCACGACGAGCGTGCGCGGCGCGCGGTCCATCACGGCGGCCGTCACCGTGTCGCCGGGCACGACCACCAGGTCCGCCGGCGCGCCTTCCGTGAGGCCCAGCACCTTCCCCATCACCGCCGCGCCACCCCGCGTGGCGACGTCGACGCACATCTCGACCAGGTCGTCGCGCCGGAACCCGTTGCGGTAGGCCAACTGCCACGTCCGGTCCAGCATGTCGCCGTTGCCGTAGGGCGACCAGTAGTCCCGGATACCGTCCTGCCCGAGCCCCACCCGCACCCCCGCCCACCGCAACTGCCGCAGCGGCAACGGCTCCCGCACGCCCGGCGCGACGGTCGTCACCGCGACGTCGTGCTCGGCCAGCAGGTCCACCAGCTCCGCCCGCCGCCCCTCGTCCACGCTCGACAGCGCGAACGCGTGGCTGATCGTCACCTGCCCCTGCATGCCGAGCGCGCTCACCCGCTCGCATATCAACTCCACCTGGAACGCGCCCAACGACCCGGCGTCGTGCAGGTGCACGTCCACCCCGCACCGGTGCTTCTCCGCCAGCCCGAACACGACGTCCAGGTGCCGCACCGGATCCCGGTCGTAGCCCGCCGGGTCGAGCCCGCCGACGAGGTCCGCGCCCGCCCGCAGCGCCGCGTCCAGCAGCTCGGCGGTGCCCTTCTCGCGCAGGATGCCGCACTGCGGGAACGCCACCACCTCGACGTGCGCCCGCCCGGCGTGCGCCTCCCGCGCGGCGAGCACGCCCTCCAGCTTCTCCAGCCCCGAGTCGACGTCCACCTGGGCGTGGCTGCGCACGTGCGTCGCGCCGGAGGCGATCGTCCGCCCGAGCGCGTGGGTGGCGCGTTCGGCCACGGACGCCTCCGCGGACCGCCAGTTGCGCCGGTCGTTGTCGATCAGCCCGGCGAGCCCGTCGGCCGCGCTGTGCGGGCGGAACGGCAGCCCCAGCCGGGTCGAGTCGAGGTGCGCGTGCGCGTCGGTGAACGCGGGCAGCAGCACGCCGCCCCGGCCGTCCACCACCTCGACGCCGGGCGGCGGGCCGACGTCCCGACCGAACGCCACGACGTGCCCGTCCTCGCAGAGCACGTCGACCAGGGGTGCGCCCGGGGCGTTCGGCCACGGCCGCACGGAGCGGATCAGCAGGTCACCGGTCACCAGGCGACGCTAGCCCCGCGACACCGAAGTCGCCAGCGAGGAGCTTGCCCGGGTTGAGCACGCCGGTCGGGTCGAGCGTCCGCTTGACCGACGCCAGCACGTCCAGCCCGAGCCCGCCGATCTCGGCCTCCAGGTACGGGACGTGGTCGGCGCCCACCGCGTGGTGGTGGCTGATCGTGCCGAGCCCGGTGATGGCCTCGCTCGCGGCGGCCTTCGCCACCTGCCACTGCCCGATCGGGTCGGCCGCGTCCCGGGCCGCCAGGGCCGTGAAGTACAGCGACGCGCCGGTCTCGTACGCGTGCGAGATGTGGCACATGACCACGCAGTCGCCCAACGCGTCGACCAACGCCTCCCGCACGGCGGCGCGCAGCTCCGAGACCTTCGACCAGTGCGTGGCCGTCTCCAGCGTCTCCACGCACACCCCGAGCTCCATCAACGCGTCCCGCTGGCGCGGCCCGTTGAACCGCCCGTGCCGCCACGCCTCGCCGAGCACCTTCCCCAACGACAGGGCCTTCACACCCCGCAGCGCCTCGGCCCTCCGCCGCCCGACCTCCCGCTTCGACGCGCCGTGCCAACCGAGGACGAGCATGCACGGCTCGCGCACACCCCGCGCCTTCAGGTAACCCTTGAGCGCGTTGACCTTCCACCCACCGCCCAACGCCAGTGACACCGCGGTCTCGTCCACATCGGACAGACGCGTCACGTCCGCGAGCACCCGCCGCTGCGCCAACTCCCGCACCACGGCCGACCCGCGCTCCCAGCCGTCCACCACGAAGCCCTCGTACCGCTCGACCTCCGGCCGGCGGCGCACCCGCAGCGCGACCTCCGTGATGACCCCGAAGGCGCCCTCGCTGCCGACCACCAACTGCTTCAGGTCCGGCCCGGCGGCCGACGCCGGCGCGCCGCCCAACCGCCACTCGCCCACCGGCGTGGCCAGCCGGACGCCTTCCACCATGTCCTCGAACCGGCCGTAGCCGGACGACGCCTGACCGGCCGACCTGGTCGCGGCGAACCCGCCGATGGTGGCCCGCTCGTAGGACTGCGGCACGTGCCCGATGGTCAGCCCGTGCGCGGCCAGCAACCGTTCCGCCTGAGGGGCGGGCAACCCCGCCTGGAGCACCGCCAACCGGGACACCGGGTCGACCTCGACCAGCTTGTCCAGCCGGTGCAGGTCCAGCGCGACCACCGCCGCCTTGTCCCCGCGCAGGGCGCTCACCCCGCCGACCACGGACGTGCCACCGCCGAACGGCACCACCGCCACGTCGTGCTCGACGCACACCGCCAGCACCTCGACGACCTGCTCGGGCGACGCGGGCAGCACCACGCCGTCCGGCACGGGCAGCTCGCCGTCACCGCGCTGCCTCAACAGGTCCACATAGGACAAACCGCCGGCCCGCCCCAGCCGGGAGTCGCGGTCCACCCGCACGTGGCCGGGGCCGACGACCTCGCCCAGCGCGGCCCGCGCGGCGGCGCTCAACGCGGACTCGGGCACCTCCGGCGGCCGGGCCGGCGTGCGGACGTCGCCCAGCCCGGTCCGTTCCCGCAGCCACTTCACCGCGTGCGGCGGTAGCGAGCCCGTGGTCGTGGTCCACCTGCCCCGGAGGGTGTGGTCGATGCGCTCGGTCACCGCTACAGTGTGACACATGACGTCTCAACGTCACAGTGACGACGCGCTCCTCGACGCGGCCCGCGACTGCGTGGTCGAGGTCGGCGTGCGCCGGACCACGCTGACGGACATCGCCAAGCGCGCCGGCGTGAGCCGGATGACCCTCTACCGCCGGTTCCCGGATGTCGGCACGCTGGTCAGGACCCTCATGACCAGGGAGTTCACCGCCCTGCTCCAGCGCGTCGAGGTGACCGGCGACAACGCCAGGCAGCGGCTCGTGGCGCAGGCCATCGCGGGCATCCGGCTGCTGGCCGCCGACCCGTTGATGCGGCGGGTGCTCGACCTGGACGCCGAGCTGATGCTGCCGTACCTCGTGCAGCGGCTGGGCAGCACGCAGCGGCTGGTCGAGGCGTTCCTGGTCGGCCGGATCGAGGAGGGTCACGCGGACGGCTCGATCCGGCCGGGCTCCACCTCCGCCCAGGCCCGGCTCGTGCTGCTGACCACGCAGTCGCTGGTGCTCTCGATCCGACCGGCCACCACGGACCTGGACTTCGAGGAACTGCTGGCCGAGCTGGCCGCCTACCTGGACGGGGCACTGTCGTGAACACCTCCCTGAACGCCGGGCGGCGGCGCGCGGACCTGGACCACCTGGCGTCCGCTCCCGTCGACCTGCTCGTCATCGGCGGTGGCGTGACCGGCGCGGGTGTCGCCTTGGACGCGGCGTCACGCGGGCTGTCTGTGTGCCTGGTCGAGGCGCACGACCTGGCGTTCGGCACGTCCCGCTGGTCGAGCAAGCTGGTCCACGGCGGCCTGCGCTACCTGGCGCAGGGCGAGGTCGGCGTGGCGTACGAGAGCGCGGTGGAGCGGGGCATCCTGATGACCCGCACCGCGCCGCACCTGGTGCGGGCGCTGCCGCAGCTGGTGCCGTTGCACGGCAAGGCGCACGACCCCGTGGTGATGGCCGGCCTGCGTGCGGGCGACGTGCTGCGCCGGCTGGCCCGCACACCGTCACGCGTGCTGCCGGCGCCGCGGCGGGTGCCGGCCGTCGAGGCGTCGGCCCTGGCGCCCGGCCTGCGGCGGGCGGGCCTGCGCGGCGGCCTGCTGAGCTTCGACGGCCAGCTGGTCGACGACGCGCGGCTGGTCGTGGCCCTGGCCCGGACCGCGGCCGGCTTCGGCGCCCGGATCGTCACCCGCGCCCGTGCCACCTCGCTCTCCGGGCGCGGCGCGGACGTGGTCGACACGCTCACCGGGGAGTCACTGCACATCAAGGCGCGCGCGGTGGTGAACGCCACCGGCGTGTGGGCCGGCGAGCTGGTGCCGGACGTGAGGCTGCGGCCGTCCCGGGGCTCGCACCTGGTGCTGTCCGCGGCCACCGTCGGCCTGGCGACCACGGCGCTGACCGTGCCGGTCCCGGGCGCCCGCAACCGCTTCGCGCTCGTGCTGCCGCAACGCGACGGGCGCGTGTACGTGGGCCTGACCGACGAGCCGGTGGACGGCCCGATCCCGGACGTGCCCACCGTGCCGCAGTCCGATGTGGACTTCCTGCTGGGGGTCGCCTCGTCGGTCCTGGAGCGCGAACTCACCCGTTCCGACGTCCAAGGGGCGTTCGCCGGTCTCCGGCCGCTCCTCGACACCGGCGACGGCCCCAGCGCCGAGCTGTCGCGTGGTCACGCCGTGCTGACGAAGGACGGGGTGACCACGGTCGTGGGCGGCAAGCTCACCACCTACCGCCGCATGGCCGCCAAAGCCGTCGACGCCACCGCCCTCACCACGACCCGCTCCCTCACCGCGCGGATCCCCCTGGTGGGCGCGGGCCCGGCCGCCGGGCCACCTCACCTGGTCGCGCGCTACGGCACGGAGGCGCCCGACGTCGCCGAGGTCGGCGAGGTCGCCTGGGCCGTGCGCCACGAGGGCGCCCTGACCGCCGACGACGTCCTGGACCGCCGCACCCGGATCGGCCTGGTCCCGACCGACCGCACCGCCGCCGAACCGGCCGTCACCGCCGAGGTGGCCGCGGAACTGGCCGCCCTGACCTCCGCCTGAGCGTTCGACTCGGGGAGCCCGACCGTAGGACACGCGCGCGTGCCGAACGTTCAGGTACCCCGAGCCGAACGCTCGGGACGGGGACAGGCACGCGAAAGGGGACCTCCGCGGTGGAGGTCCCCCTTGGCGTTCAGGTCACTCGCCGATGATCGGCTTCGCGGCCTTCGGCGGCTCCTCGATCAGGGGCTCGCCCTCCAGCCGCACCTTGCGCTGGTGGTCCTTGCCGTCGCCGCCCTGGCCACCCGGTGCGCCCATCATCGGCGCGCCCATCATGCCCATGCCGCCCGCGCCACCGGGACGTCCACCGGCCGCGCCCGGCGCACCGGCGGCACCCGCGCCGCCGCCCGCCGGACCGCCCGACTGGCCGAGCACGCCGGACGAGCCACCGGCCTGGAGGGTGGAGCCGCCGGCGCCACCGCCACCGGAACCGCCCGCGAAACCACCGCCACCGCCGCCGCCACCGGCGAAGCCGCCGCCACCGCCGCCGCCGAAGCCGCCACCCGCGCCACCGCCGGCACCACCACCGGTGGGCAGGTCGACCGGGCGGACCGGGGGCATGGTCGGCACGGAAGGCGTGCCGGTACCGCTGCCACTACCACTGCCCGTCGCGTAAGTCGTGTCGCGGAACGTGGGCGGCGGGGGCACCTGGCCCGTGCCCGCACCGGAACCGCCCGGCACCCACCGACCCGGCTCCCAGTGACCGCCGCTGCCGGAACCACCGGAACCGGAACCACCCGAGCCGCCACCGGTGCCGACCCGCGGCGGCTGGCTCACCACGGGACCGCTCGGACCGCCCGGGTACGCACGCCCCGGCTCCGTCCCGCCACCGGTGCCCGGCCCGTAGCCGGTGCCCACCCGCGGCGGCTGGCTCACCACGGGACCGATCGGGCTCGGACCGCCGGACGGGATGGTCGACCCACCGCCGCCACCGCCGGGGTTGTTCGTGTACCGGTCGTTCGCGCCCCGGTCCATCTCGTTGAGCTGCCGCTCGTCGAGCCCGAGGCCACCCTGCGACAACCGCGGACCCGAGCCGCCACCGCCACCGCCCTTGTTGGACGACGTCATCGCGGTGATCGCCTGCAGGATCTGCTTGGCGGTCTGGGCGATCTGCGCGACCGACTTGATCAGGTCGATCAGCTTCTTAAGCGAGTTGCCGAGCTTCTGCAGGAAGTCGGCGAGCTTCTTGGCGTAGTTGCACGCCATCTGCACGATGTCCGCGATCGCCGCGCCGATGGCCGCGCCGAAGGTCAGGAACGACGCCGCCAACCACTGGATGATCTTCATGACCATCTCGGACACGGCCTGGCTGATCAGGTCCATGATGGTCTTGCGCACGGTCGCCACCAGCTCGCCCGCGCCCTTGGCCGCGCGCGAGATGCCCTGCGTGGCCTTGGACAGCGTCTCCAGGCCGGCCGCGTGCCGCTTGCTCGCCGCCCGGTACCCGTCGGCCGAGCGGCCGCGCCAGGTCCGGGTCTCCTCGACCGACGTGCGCCGGTAGTCGGCGACGATGCCCTCGATCTGCTTGGCCGCGGACGCCCAGCTGTCGGACATCCTCTGGATGGCCTGCGGGTTGCCCAGCAGCGCGTCGAACGGCTCGCGCAGGAAGTCGACGTGCTGGATGGCCCAGCTGAAACCGGCGGACAGGAAGCCCGACAACGGGTTGCTGGCCATGCCGACGATGCCCATGGCGGTGTTCGCCATGCCGAGCCCGGCCTGGACCCAGTCGCCGCGCTCGACCGCCGCGACGGTGCCCTGCACGTCGCCGATCAGGTGCGAGGGGTCACGCCCCTGGGAGGTGGTGGCTTGCCCGCTCATCCCCGTGCCCTTCCGGTGAAGCCGAACGCGTTGTCGAGGTCGACGTTCTCGTAGAGGTCGGCGACCTCCTTGAGGCCCTGGCACATGTCGGCGACGGTCTCCGTGGCCTGGCCGAGGATGTCCTGTGACGAGCCGGCCGTCTTGAGCAGGAACTGCGCCAGGAACGAGCCGAACACGCCGAAGGCGTCGGTCGACAGCGACGGGTCAGCGGTGTTGGTGGCCGAGAGCATCCGCTGCGTCAACTGGTCGACCGTGCCAGCGTGCGCCCGGATCTCCTCCGGGTTCACGTTGAACGAGTCGAACATGGTCATCTACCCCCTGCTCAGGCCATGACATCGGGTGGGTTGGTGAAGTAGTCGTCATCGGGCCTGGTGTCTCGACGCTGGATCTCGGGCTCCGGTTCCACGGCGTCCGTGCCGTCACCCGAATAGCCGTTGGGCATCTTCGCCTTCACGAACTCCAGCGCGGGGCTGTCGCCGACGAACTCCGTCATGATCTCGACGACCTTGCCCGCCGCGGCGCGCTGCGCCTGCGCGACGGCGGTCATGATCGCGCCGGAGATCCGCTCGGGGTCCTCGCCGCGCAACTGCGGGCGCAGGATCAGGTCGGTCAACGCGCCCGAGGCGTTGACCGTGACCGTGATCAGGCCGTCCGGCGACGTCGCGCTACCGCCGACGCCGCCGAGCTGCGACTCGGCCTGCGCGGCGTTCCGCTTGGCCTGCTCGATCTTCTCTCCGTACTGCGCGAGCCACTGGTCCGGCTCCATGTTCACCCCTCACGGCAACGGGGCTTGCGGCCCTACTGCGCAATTCGACCCGTCGACACTCGATTCGGTTCCCGGCGACGTATCGTTTCACCGAAACGTGATCCTTCGGTCGCACGACCCGCGGATACCGCCGTTCGGCCCATTCTGTGAATTGTTTACTTGCCGTTCTGTTGGGTTTTCGCAACACTTCGTAGCATGAGTCCGGTGCGCCGAGGCCCCGGGCAACCCATCCACAACCGGATCGGGGTGCTTCGGGTCGAACGGGGATTGACCAGGGCGGGGTTGGCCGCGGCGGTCGAGGTCAACCCCCAGACGATCGGGGCGCTGGAGCGGGGCGACCACTACCCGAGCCTCGACCTGGCGCTGCGGATCTGCGACGTGTTCGGCCTGCCGGTCGAGGCGGTGTTCAGCCGCACGCCGTTCGCGCCGCTGTCCACGCAGGTCTACCGCTAGGCACGACCGGTCACGACAGGAGGAGAGCACGTGGCACAGGGAGTGCTGGAGGTCGACCGGGTCTCCAAGCGCTACGGGGAGGTCGTCGCGCTCGACCGGATGACCTTCGACGTGCGGGCGGGCGAGCTGTTCGGCTTCGTCGGCAGCAACGGCGCGGGCAAGACCACCGCGATGCGCATCGCGCTCGGCGTGCTGGCCGCGGACTCGGGCGAGGTGAGGTGGAACGGCGCGCCGATCACCTTCGAGACCCGCCGCCGGATCGGCTACATGCCCGAGGAACGCGGGCTCTACCCCAAGATGAAGGTGCTGGACCAGCTCGTCTACCTGGCCGAGCTGCACGGCCTGTCGACCAACGCCGCGCACCGCTCGGCGGAGGACTGGATCGCCCGCCTCGGCCTGCGCGACCGCCGGGGCGACGAGGTGCAGAAGCTCAGCCTCGGCAACCAGCAACGCGTGCAGCTGGCCGCGGCGCTGGTGCACGAGCCGGACGTGCTGGTGCTGGACGAGCCGTTCTCCGGCCTCGACCCGGTCGCGGTGGACGTGATGAGCAACGTGCTGCGCGAGAAGGCGGCGGGCGGCGTGCCGGTGGTGTTCTCCAGCCACCAGCTGGACCTGGTCGAGCGGTTGTGCGACCGGGTGGGCATCGTGCGCAGCGGCACGCTCGTGGCGTCCGGTTCGGTGGACGAGCTGCGCGCGGGCGGCGAGTCGAAGCTGGTCGTGGACGCGCCGCTGGCGCCCGCGGGCTGGGCCGACCACCTGCCGGGCGTGCGCTCGGCGCACACGTCGACCGGCCGCACGGTCCTGGAGGTCACGTCGGACGTGGACGACCAGGCCGTGCTGCGCGCCGCCCTGGACACGGGTCCGGTGCACGAGTTCGCCCGGCAGCGGCCGTCGCTGACCGAGTTGTTCCGCAGCGTGGTGACCGAGGAGTCCGCCGCATGAGCAGCCTCACCCCCGGCAGGGCGGTGTTCCTGGTCTCCCGCCGGGAGTTCCTGGGCAAGGTGCGCACGAAGTCGTTCGTGTGGGGCACGCTGGTGATCGTCGCCCTGCTGGCGGGGTACGTGCTGCTGCAGGCCGTGCTGTTCGACGACGCCGGTCGCGACCGGGTCGCGCTCAGCGGTCAGGCCACCGTGCTCGCGGAGCCGTTGAAGCAGACCGCGCGGTCGTTCGGCCGCGAGGTGGAGACGGTCGACGTGACCGACCTGGCGGCGGCCGAGGAGCAGGTGCGCTCGGGCGACCTGGACGCGCTGATCACCGGCGCGTCGGACGACCTGCGCGTGGTGGTGGAGCAGTCGCTGGGCGACTCCCTGCGCAACTCCCTCGACCTGCTGGTCAAGCAGCAGGTCCTGGACGCGCACTTCGCCGAGGCGGGCGTGGACCCGGCCGAGGTGGCGCGCAACGTGGAACGCGCGAGCGTCGACGTGGTGGCGCTGGAGCAGCGGGACGAGCAGCGGGGCCAGCGGCTGGCGATCGGCCTGGTGATCGCCGGGCTGCTGTACTACTCGCTGCTGGTCTACGGCGCGATGGTCGCGCAGGGCGTGGTGGAGGAGAAGTCCAGCCGGGTGGTGGAGATCCTGCTGGCGACGTTGCGGCCGTGGCAGCTGCTGCTGGGCAAGGTCGTCGGGCTCGGCGCGGTCGGTCTGCTGCAGCTGCTCGTGATCGGCGGCATCGGGCTCGTGCTGGCGTCGTTGTCGGGGGTGGTCGACGTCGCGGGCGTGGCGGGCGGCGCGCTGGCCACCGGCTTGCTCTGGTACGTGCTCGGGTTCTTCTTGTACGCCACCGTCTTCGCCGCCGCCGCGTCGTTGGTGTCACGCCAGGAGGAGCTCCAGTCGGTGCTGATGCCGATCAGCATGTCGATCGTGGTGGCGTTCATGCTGGGGATCAACTTCATGGTCACCGACCCGGGCGGGACGACGGTGGCGGTGCTGTCGGTGCTGCCGCCGTTCGCGCCGATCCTGATGCCGGGGCGGATGGCGATGGGCGTCGCGCCGACGTGGCAGGTGCTGCTGGCGATCGCGCTCGCGCTGGCCGCGATCGCGGCGATCACCTGGCTGGGCGGCAAGGTCTACTCGAACGCCATCCTGCGCACGGGCGCCCGCGTGCGGCTGCGGGACGTGCTGCGCTAGCCGTGCCGCAACCCCTGTTGGCGTTCAACCTTTGACGGAGTTCAACCCTTGACGGCCGCGTAGCGCGCGAGTGCTTCCAGGCGCTCGTGCGCGTGGTCGACGATCGGGTCACGCGGCTGGTGCACGGCCTTGCCCGGCACGTCGCGCAGCTCGGGCACGTACCGGCGCACGTAGTCCCCGTCGGGGTCGAACTTCTCGCCCTGCGTGACGGGGTTGAACACCCGGAAGTACGGGGCGGCGTCGGTGCCGGTCCCGGCCGCCCACTGCCAGCCGTGCTGGTTGGACGCGAGGTCGCCGTCGACCAGGTGGCGCATGAAGTGCCGGGCGCCCCACCACCACGGCAGGTGCAGGTCCTTGACGAGGAAGCTCGCCACCACCATGCGCACCCGGTTGTGCATCCAGCCCTCCTGCCGCAGCTGGCGCATCCCGGCGTCCACGAACGGGTAGCCGGTCCGCCCCTCGCACCACGCCTCGAACCGGTCGCGGTCGTCGTCCAGCGGCATGCGGTCGAACGCGCGGTTGTAGTTGCGGCGCGCCGAGTCCGGCCGGTGCCACAGCACGTCGGCGTAGAACTCGCGCCAGGCGAGCTCGGTGCGGAACGCCTTCGCGCCCGCACCGCGCCCGAGGTCGGCCAGCAACGTCCGCGGGTGCACCACGCCCCACTTCAGGAACGCGGAGAACCGGCTGGTGCCGTCGAGGTCCGGCCGGTCGCGGCGGGTGGCGTAGTCGGGCAGCTTCTCGTCGCGGAACGCCTCCCACAGCGCCCGCACGTCCGGCAGCGCCTCCCCCGGCGGCAGCTCGCGCCCGAGGTCCGACCGGATCCACGTCACCGACGACGCGTCGGTGGCGGCGGGCGGGCGCACGCCGTGCTCCGACCAGGCCTTCAGGAACGGCGTGAACACCCGGTACGGCGTGCCGTCGGCCTTGGTGACCCGCCCCGGCGTGACCGCGTAGGGCGACCCGGCGCGCACCAGCTCGACCCGCTCCGCCACCGCCGCGTCACGCTCGCGCCCGTACGGCCCGGCGTCCGCGGAGACGTGCACGGACGACGCGCCGATCTCGGCGGCCACCCGCGGCACGACCTCGACCGGGTCGCCCTCGACCACGACGAGCCGCCCGTCGAGCTCGGCGTCCAGCGACCGCAGGCACCGGTGCAGGAACTCGACCCGCGGCTCGCCGGAGGCCTTCAGCAGCACGGGGTCGAGCACGAACAGCGCGAGCACGCGTGAGGCCCGCTCGGCCGCCGCGAGGAGCGCCGGGTGGTCGGCGGTCCGCAGGTCGCGTCGGAACCACAGCACGGTCGAGGAGTCCACGGACCGACCCTAGGAGCGCGACCGGCGTCCCGCACGACCAGCGCGTTCGCAATAGTCGATTTCGACTGATAGTTTTCTGCCATGCCACGACGCGCGCTCGACAACCCGCTGGTGCTCGCGGTGCTGGGCCTCCTGCTGGAGCACCCGACGCACCCGTACCAGATGCTCACCGACCTGCGGGCGCGCGGCGGCGACCGGGCCGCCGCGATCAACCGGGGCACGCTGTACGACGTCGTCGAGGCCCTCGTCACCGCCGGGTGGGTCGCCCCGCAGGGCACGGAGCGCACCGGCAACCGCCCCGAGCGGACCGTGTACGCCCTCACCGACGCCGGGCACGACGAGCTGGTGCGCCGGCTGGACAGCCAGATCCGCACCCCGCGGCGGGAGTTCACGCAGTTCCTCGGCGCGGTCGCCCACCTCGGCGCGCTCGGCCCGATCGGCGCCGTCGAAGCCCTGACCGAACGCGGGCAACGGCTGTCCGCCCGCATCGCGGCCGACGAGCGCGAACTGGCCGAGGTGCTGGCGGGCGGCGTGCCCCGGCTGCACGTCATCGAGGCCGAGTACGCGCTGGGCCAGGCCCGCGCCGAGCTCGCGTGGATCGACACGGTCGTGGACGACATCCGCGCCGGCTCCCTGATCTGGCCGACCCGAGAGGACTGAGCCCGATGCTCTTCGGCATCTACCCCGGCGGCGCGACCGGTGACGACACCGGCGGCCTGGCCACCGGCGCGCCCGACTCGCCCGAGCACATCTGTGCCCTGCTGGACGAGTTGCAGGGCCCCGGCCGCCCGTTCGTCGTGCGCGCGTACACCGCGTTCAAGGACACCGGGAGCACCCCGACCACGCCCGCAGACGCCGCCCGGTACGCCGTGCGCGGTCGACGGCTGGACCTGGTGGCGCAGTACCAGTCGGAGGCCGGCGACGTGGCCGGCTACTGCGACTTCGTGCGCTCGCTGGTCGAGCGGCACGGCGCGGTCACCGCGACGCTCCAGGTGACCGAGGAGCCGAACGTGACCGACAACCCGGTGCTGGACGGCTGGTACCCGGGCGTGCGGGAGGCGATCACGGCCGGGGTCGTCGCGGCCAAGTCCCACGCCCGCGCCCTGGGCCACGACCTGGCGGTCGGCTTCAACACCACGCCGCTGTTCGGCCCGGCGTCGTCGTTCCTCGCCGACCTGACCGCCGGCGACCCGGCGTTCGCGGACGCGCTCGACTACGTGGGCCTCGACTTCTTCCCGGACGTGTTCCGCCCGCTCGACGGCGACCTGGCCGAGGGCGTGGCGGGACTCCTCGCGCACCACCGCGATCTCCTGCGCGCCGCCGGTCTCGCGCACGTGCCGCTGCACATCACCGAGCACGGCTGGCCCACCGGCCCGGACCGGTCGCCGCAGCGGCAGGCGGAGGTGGTGGAGACGGTGGTCCGCGTCGTCGCCGAGCACGCCGTGCGCCTGAACATCTCCGGCTACACGCACTTCGCGCTGCGCGACGCCGACAGCGCGAAACCCGGGCTGTTCCACAACTTCGGCCTCACCACCGACGACCACACCCCGAAGCCCGCGTTCGCGACCTACCGCGCGCTGATCGCCGAGCTGGGCGGCTGATCGTTGCGCCGCAACGGGAAAGGCCCGCACCGGACATCGGTGCGGGCCTCGGCCGTGCGCGTGGTGGGAACGGCGGTCAGCGCTGGTCGAGCGGCACGAACGAGCGCTCCGGCGCGCCGGTGTAGACCTGCCGCGGGCGGCCGATCTTGGTGGCCGGGTCGTTGATCATCTCGCGCCAGTGGGCGATCCAGCCGGGCAGCCGGCCGAGCGCGAACAGCACGGTGAAGAACTTCGTCGGGAAGCCCATCGCGCGGTAGATCAGGCCGGTGTAGAAGTCGACGTTCGGGTACAGCTTCCGCTCGACGAAGTAGTCGTCGGCGAGCGCGGTCTCCTCGAGCGCCTTCGCGATGTCCAGCAGCTCGTCGGACGCGCCGAGCTTGCCGAGGATCTCGTCGGCCGTCTTCTTGATGATCGCGGCGCGCGGGTCGTAGTTCTTGTAGACCCGGTGGCCGAAGCCCATCAGGCGGACGCCGTCCTCCTTGTTCTTGACCTTCTTCACGAACGCGTTGACGTCACCGCCCTCGCGCCGGATCTTCTCCAGCATCTCCAGCACCGCGGAGTTCGCGCCGCCGTGCAGCGGGCCGAACAGCGCGTTGATGCCGGCCGAGATGGACGCGAACAGGTTCGCCTCGGACGAGCCGACCAGGCGCACCGTCGACGTGGAGCAGTTCTGCTCGTGGTCGGCGTGCAGCACGAACAGCAGGTCGAGCGCCCGCACCAGGTCGGGGTCGACGTCGTAGGGCTCGGCCGGGAAGCCGAACGTCATGCGCAGGAAGTTGTCCACCAGACCCAGGGAGTTGTCCGGGTACAGGAACGGCTGGCCCACGGACTTCTTGTAGGCGTAGGCCGCGATGGTGGGCACCTTGGCCAGCAGGCGGATCGTGGAGATCTCGACCTGGTTGGCGTCGAAGGGGCTGAGGCTGTCCTGGTAGAACGTCGACAGCGCGGACACCGCCGAGGACAGCACGGGCATGGGGTGGGCGTCACGCGGGAAGCCGTCGAAGAACCGTTTCAGGTCCTCGTGCAGCAGCGTGTGCCGGTTGATCTTGGAGGAGAACTCCTCCAGCTGGGCCTGGGTCGGCAGCTCGCCGTAGATCAGCAGGTAGCTGACCTCGATGAAGTTCGACTTCTCGGCGAGCTGCTCGATCGGGTAGCCGCGGTAGCGCAGGATGCCGGCGTCACCGTCGATGTAGGTGATCTCGGAGGAACAGGACGCGGTGTTGACGAACCCGCTGTCCAGTGTGACCAGACCTGTTGTGGCCAGGAGCTTCCCGAGGTCGATACCGGGCGCACCTTCGGTGGCCGGTACTACCTTCATCTCGTGCTCTCCGCCCGGATGGCGCAGCGCGACGGTACGGGTGTCGTTCGGCGCAGTCGTCGCGTCGGGCATGCAGAGTCCCTCTCACGCTAGGGCGGGGTGGCTCATGCGGATCTCGCACGCACGCGCGCGGGCGTGGGATCGCCCCGCACCGCAGCACCACCCCGTTGGGGTCCTGTCAGTTCTCCCACGCTAGTCAGAGGACGACCCTCCACACAGCCGCGGTGTGAACCGATTCTGTGAGATGGGACCGGCATCACATCCGGATGCATGGGTGGCTAGCGTGCATCCACCACGGTAGCCCTTCAGGGCTGTTTCTCCATCTCACGCGGGGTGAGAGCTAGGTCATCTCCAGCTCGCGTTTGAAGGGTGGCTCGGCGCCCGCCCTGGAGCACGTGATGGCCGCCGCGGCGCCCGCGTAGGCCAGCGCCCGGCCCCACCGCGCGGCGTCCAGACCACGGACAGCCTCGACGGACAGCGCGTCGTGCGCGTGCAGCCAGGCGAGCAGCGCGCCCTGCACGGTGTCGCCCGCGCCGATGGTGTCGACCACGTCCACGGGCGTGGGTGGGACGCGGATCACGTCGCCGGCGGCGGTCAGCACGGCCAGCCCGTCGCCGCCGCGGGTGAGCACGACGGCGGCCGGGCCCGCGCCCTGCCAGTCGCGCACGACCTCCAGCACGGCGTCCTCGGGCGCGTCCTCCGGCAGGTCGGCCAGCCACCGCGCGTCCTCGACGGACACCTTCAGCAGGCCCACGTGCGGCAGCCACGAGTCGTACCGGTCGCGGTAGGCCATCGGGTCGCGGATGAGGCCCGCGCGGATGTTCGGGTCGAGCACGGTGAGCGCGCCGCGTTCGGCCTCGCGCCACAGCACGCGCTCGTACGTGCTCGCGCCAGGCTCCAGCACCATCGACAGCGTGCCGAAGGACACCGCCCTGGTGCCGGCGGGCAGCGGGCCCGGGTCGGTCACCTGGCGGTCCGCCGTGCCCTCGACGTAGAACGAGTAGCGCGCCGAGCCGTCGTCGGCCAGCCCGACCACGGCCAGCGTCGTCGGCTGCTCGCCGCGCTGGACCAGGTCGGTGCGCACGGCCGAGGCGTGCAGCCGCTCGATGAGCCGGTCGCCGAACAGGTCGGTCGACACCCGGGACAGGAAGCTCACCGGCGCTTCGAGGCGCCCGGCGGCCACGGCCACGTTGTACGGCCCGCCGCCCAGCCGCGGCGCGAGGGCGCCCTCGGGCGTGGGCACGAGGTCGACCAGCGCCTCACCTGCAACGACGATCACGACTGGCTCCGTTCTCTTCGCAACCCGTCCAGCAGCAGTTCACCCAGCGCGGTGAACGCCTCGGCGTCCGAGACCCCCGCGCGCCGGGTCAGCACACCGGTCTGGATGCCCTCGATGAGCAGACCGGCCATCTCGGCGATCAGGGTCGCATGCACGTCCCGGAACACCCCGTCGCGGACACCCTCCTGGATGAACTCGCGGATCCGCTCGGCGGCGGCGCGGGCGTTGCGCTCGTAGGTGCTGCGCGTGGGCGCGAACGCGGACACGTCCGTGATGAACCGGGCCGACGCCCGCCGCAGCTCCTCGGCCGCGCCGGCCAGGTACGTGCCGACGCGGGCGCGGACGTCCGCGACCTCGGCGATGCGCTGCTCGATCCGCTCGGCCGCGCCCTTGAAGTAGCGGCCGACCACCTTCACCGCCAGCTGCTCCTTGCTCGGGGCCAGCGCGTAGAGGGTGGATTTCGAGCAGTGCAGGCGGGCGGCGAGGTCGTCCAGCGTGAAGTGCGCGAACCCTTCGGCGAGCACGAGCGCCTCCAGCCTGCCCAGCAGCTCCACCTGCCGGGGCGTCAGCGGTCGGCGCACGATCGAGGTCATGGGCGGCAACTCTGTCACAGTGCCTGGCTCCAGTACTGGAGTACGTCCTACAGTACTGGTGACAGTACCCCGTGATCCGGAGGTCGACGATGCCCGCCGAGCGCCTGCTGCCCACCACCGAGGCCGAGGACCTGCTGGCCCTCGTCCGCGAGATCGCGCGCGACGAGCTCGCGCCGCACGCCGCCGAGGCGGAGGAGCACTCGCGGTTCCCGCGCGAGGCGTTCCGGCTGCTCGGCAAGACCGGGTTGCTCGGGCTGCCGTACCCGGAGCGGTTCGGCGGGGGTGAGCAGCCGTACGAGGTGTACCTGCAGGCGTTGGAGGAGGTCGCGTCGGCGTGGATGTCGGTCGCGGTCGGGCTGTCGGTGCACGTCATGTCCAGCTACGCGTTGGCGACGTTCGGGGACGACGCGCAGAAGTCGCGCTGGCTGCCCGACGTGGTGGCCGGTGACCAGCTGGGCGGGTACGCGTTGTCCGAGGCGCACGCTGGCTCCGACGCCGGCGCGCTGTCGACGCGGGCCGTGCGCGACGGGGACCACTACACCGTGAACGGGACGAAGGCCTGGATCACGCACGCGGGCGTCGCCGACTTCTACACGTTGATGGCACGCACGTCGGACGAGGGCGGCAAGGGCGTGAGCTGCTTCTTCGCGCCGGGCCACGTCGAGGGCCTCACGGCCGCCAAGCCGGAGCGCAAGATGGGCCTGACCGGCTCGATCACGGCGCAGCTGTCGTTCGACGGCGTCCGGCTGGAGGCCGACCGCCTGATCGGGGCCGAGGGCGACGGCCTGAAGATCGCACTGTCCGCTTTGGACTCCGGCCGGCTGGGCATCGCGGCGTGCGGCGTCGGCCTGGCGCAGGCGGCGTTGGACGAGGCCGTGGCGTACGCCAAGCAGCGCACCCAGTTCGGCCGGGCGATCATCGACTTCCAGGGCCTGGAGTTCCTGCTGGCCGACATGGCCGCCGCGGTGGAGTCCGCCCGTGCCACCTACCTGGACGCGGCCCGCCGCCGCGACCGCGGCCTCCCGTTCCGCCGCCAGGCCGCGATCGCGAAGCTGGTCTGCACCGACGCCGCGATGAAGGTGACGACGGACGCCGTGCAGGTGCTGGGCGGCGCCGGCTACACCCGCGACTTCCCGGTGGAGCGCTACATGCGCGAGGCCAAGGTGCTCCAGATCTTCGAGGGCACCAACCAGATCCAGCGCCTGGTCATCGGCCGCACCCTCCGCCACTGACCCGCGTGCCGAACGCCCGGGACCCCCGAATTATTCGGGGGTCCCGGAGGTTCGGCTCGCGGGACCCGGGTGGTCGACTCGCGGGTCAGGGTTCGGCGTAGAAGGGGTTGGTGACGACTTCCTCGCCGTTCTCGTAGCGGTAGACCTCGCGGCCCTCCACGAAGACCTTCAGGGCGCGGCTCATCACGTCCAGCGGGTCGCCCGACCAGATCACGATGTCGCCGTCGAGGCCCGGGCGCAGGGAACCCACGCGGTCGTCCAGGCCCATGATGGCCGCCGGGTTCACGGTGATCGACTCCAGACCCACGCGCGGGTCCAGGCCTTCCTTCACGGCCAACGTCACCTGGTGCACGAGGAAGTGGATCGGCACGACCGGGTGGTCCGTGGTGATCGCGATCCGCACGCCCGCACGCGCCAGGATCCCCGGGTTGCGCAACGAGCGCTGCCGCACCTCGACCTTCGACCGCGACGTGAACAGCGGCCCGATGATCACCGGGACGTCGCGCTCCGCCAGCACGTCCGCGATCAGGTGCCCCTCGGTGCCGTGGTTGACGATGAGCCGGTAGCCGAACTCCTCCGCCAGCCGCAACGCGGTCGCGATGTCGTCCGCGCGGTGGCAGTGCTGGCACCACGGCAGCTCACCCGACAGCACCCGCGCCAGCACCTCGGACGTGGTGTTCCGCTCGAACGCGCCGTCCGCCTCGTCCCGCTTGGCCACGTAGTCCTGCGCCTTGGTGAACGCGTCGCGGATCACCGCCGCCACGCCCTGACGCGTGGACGGCAGCTTCTTCTGCTCTCCGTACACCCGCTTCGGGTTCTCCCCCAACGCGCTCTTCACGCTCACGGGGTTGCGCACCAGCATCTCGTCGGCCGTGCGGCCCCAGCACTTCACCGCCACGGTCTGGCCGCCGATGACGTTGCCCGAACCGGGCTTGACCACCGCGGTCGTGACGCCGCCGGCCAGGGCGTCGGCGAAGCCCTGGTCGGCGGCGTTGATCGCGTCCAACGCGCGCAGCCGGGCGCCGTTGGGGTCGGTCATCTCGTTGGTGTCCTGCCCGGCCCAGCCCTCGCCCTCCTCGTGCACGCCGAGGTGGCCGTGCGCCTCCACGAAGCCGGGCAGCACCCAACCGCCCGCCGCGTCGACGACCGGGACGCCGTCCGGCACCTCGACGTCCGAGCCGACCGCGACGATCTTCCCGTCCTGGACCAGGACCGTGCCGCCCTCGATCGGCTCTCCGACGACCGGGACGACGTACCCACCCGTGATAGCGACGTTCATAGTTAGCGACGCTAACGTTCTACGACAACGGGCGCAAACCCCACCGCCCGGCCCACGACTCGCCCGGCTCCAGCCACAGCAGGTCGATCCCGCTGTTCAACGCGTCCGGCGGGCACGTCATCGGCTCGATCGCCACCGCGCGGCCACGACCGGGGAAGTTGTCCGGCGTGTAGACCTGCACCCACTTGAAGTCCGGGTCCGCCCACACCTCGACCCCGCCGGCCGGGCCCTTCAGCACGTGCCGCACGAGCCCGTCCACCGGCTCGCACCCGCCGAACGCGGTGTCGAGCTCCACGCCCTCCAGCAGCCGCGCCACGCGGAAGTCGTAGTCGCCCTCCACGGGCACGGCCGGGCCGTTCGGGATCATGGTCTGCGGGTCCACCGGCAGCACGGTCGTGGCGGCCAGCGACAGCGAGGTCTCGTCCGTCAGGGAGGCGCCGGCCCGCGGGTACGGGTGCGTGCCCACCCCGAACGGGGTCCGCTTGTCACCCACGTTGGTGACGCCGTGCGAGACGGTCAGGCCGTTGTCGTCGAGCGCGTACGTGATGGTGGTGCGCAGCTCGACCGGCCAGCCGAGACCGGCGACGGGCGTCTCCAGCGAGATCAGCGACCCGGTGTGCTCCACGGTGCCCCAGATCGCGCGGCGCACCAGCCCGTGGATGGCGTTGCCCCGCGCGGGCTCGCCGATCTCCAGCTGCTGCTCCTCGCCGTCGAGCACCCATCTGCCACCGGCCGTGCGGTTGGGCCACGGCACCAGCACCGCGCCGCTGCCCATGGGCGGTTCGTCGTCGTACGTCTCCACGTACGGCACGCCGCCGACCTCGTAGGACTTGAGTCCCGCACCCTCGGGTGCGATGACGGCGCGTGCCGCGCCGTGGGCGATCTCCAGCATGGGTCAGGAGCGTATCCGAGCGACTCTCCCCTTGACGTAGTTACTAGACCGGTCTCTATAGTAAAAACATGCCAAGACGGACCGACACCCGGCAACGCGTGGTGCGCACCGCGGCCGACCTCTTCCGGGCGCAGGGCTACCACGCGACGGGGATCAACCAGGTGCTCGCCGAGGGCGGCGCGCCCAAGGGCTCCCTCTACTTCCACTTCCCGGGCGGCAAGGAGCAGTTGGCGGTCGAGGCGGTGACGTTGGCGGGCAACGACCTGTGCGACGCGCTCGCCGCCGTGCTGGCCGCCGAGACCGACCCCTCGAAAGCGCTTCCCCGCGCCTTGGAGCTGCTCAGCCAGGACCTGCTGGCTTCGGACTTCCGCAACGGGTGCCCCGTCGCCACGGTGGCGCTGGACGCGGCGTCGGACAGCGAGCCGATCCGCGTCGCCTGCGAGGACGTCTACGCCTCGTGGCAGCGGCTCATCGCCGAGCACGTGGGCGACGACGACCTGGCGACGGTCGTGCTGGCCGCCATCGAGGGCGCGCTGCTGCTCGCCCGCACCCGCCGTTCGCTGGACCCCCTGCACGCCGTCGCCGCCCGGCTCGGCGCACTCCTGGGAAGGACGGAACCGTGAAGGCGCACCACTTGAACTGCGGCACCATGCGCCCGTTCGGCGGGAAGCTGGTGAGCGGTGAGGGTTCCTACTTCCGGGCCGCCGAGCTCGTCTGCCACGTGCTGCTGCTGGAGACCGACGACGGCCTGGTGCTCGTCGACAGCGGTCTCGGCCTCGACGACGTGCGCCGGCCGGACGAGACGCTGGTGCGCCGCTGGCGGTCGATGGCCCGGCCCGCGCTGGCGGAGGCGGAAACCGCGCTGCGCCAGGTGGAAGCGCTCGGGTTCGCCGCATCGGACGTGCGCGACGTCGTGCTGACGCACCTGGACTTCGACCACGCCGGCGGCCTGCGCGACTTCCCGGACGCGCGGGTGCACGTCTCGGCGGAGGAGCTGGCCGCGGCGACGCGTCCGGGCCGGTCGGGCAACGACCGGATGCGCTACCCGGACGCCCAGTGGGCGCACGGGCCGAAGTGGACTCCGCACGAGGCGACCGGCGAGACGTGGTTCGGCTTCGACGGAGTGCGCGAGGTGCGGCCGGACGTGCTGCTGGTGCCATTGTTCGGGCACACGCACGGGCACACGGGCGTGGCGGTCCGGGTCGGCGACCGGTGGCTGCTGCACGCGGGCGACTCGTACTTCTTCCACGGCGAGATGGCGGCCGAACGGCACTGCCCGCCCGCGTTGGGGTACATGCAGAAGCGGATGCAGGTGCTGCCGGAGCTGCGCGTGGCCAACCAGAAGCGGTTGCGGCAACTGGTGCGCGACCACGGCGACTCGGTCGACGTCTTCAGCGCGCACGACGCCACCGAGCTGCGCCGCCACCAGCGAGCGCACGCGTGATTGAGTAGCGGTACTCATGACACCGGGCCCGGTCGGCGGGGACGCTTCGGCCATGACCGCGAAACCGCACTCGCCGACCACCAACGCCTTCTACGCGCAGGCGGTGATCTCCTTCGCCGTCTCGCTGGCCGCCGTCGGCCTCGGTGTGGCCTACCTGCCGGTGGACGGCTGGGTGCGCGCCTTCCTGGCGCTCGGCCTGCTGTTCACCGTCACGTCGGCGTTCACCCTGGCCAAGTGCATCCGCGACCGGCAGGAGGAGACCTACGTCGTGAGCCGCGTCGACCAGGCGCGGCTGGAGAAGCTGCTCGCCGAGCACGACCCGTACCGGGTGGAAGCGGCCTGACCGCCTACGCTGCACCGCTCATGGGAGCAGACCGATGACCGCCGCCGCTCTCGACGGCGTGGACGACGTCGACTGGGCGTCCCTCGACCACGCGTACGGCTCGGCGCGGGACGTGCCCCGGACGTTGCGCGCCGCCGTCGGCGAGGACGAGGCGTCGGCCGGCGAGGCTTTCGAGCACCTGTTCGGCAGCATCTACCACCAGGGCACGCTGTACTCGGCGACGCCGCGGGCGGTGCCGTTCGTCGCCCGGCTCGCCGCCGATCCGGCCACGCCGCGGCGCGCGGGCCTGGTGCACCTGCTCGGCGCGATCGCCGAGACCGGCGACGGCCCGCCGGACGTGCTGGCGGACGTCGACGCGGCGCTGGGGCGCCAGACGGGGCGGCTGCTGCCGTTGCTGGAGGACCCGGACGTCGAGGTCCGGCACGTCGCCACCTACCTGCTCGGCAACCTCCCGCCCGCCGCCGAGGTGGTGGCGGCGTTGCGGGCGCGGCGCAAGCGCGAGCGGTCGCCGCGCGTGGTGGCCGGCCTGCTGGCCGCCGCCGGTCGGCAGGCGCCCGCGCAGAGCGCCGAGTGGCTGACCGGCGAGCTGGCGCCGTCGCGTCCGGCCGCCGTCCGGGCCGGTGCGCTGTGGGCGATCGCGGACGCCGGGCTGCCGTGGCCGGAGGGGGCGACGGCCGCGGTGGTCGACTGCTGGCTCGACGGCGAGCCGGTGCGGAACTGGGTCTGGTCGGGGTACCCGTTCGCGGACGTCGTGGCGCGCGTCGACGGCGCGGAGTTCGCCGGGCTGTGCCGGACGTTGTTCGAGCGCGGGTCGGCCGACGCCGCGCGCCGGGCCGTCGACGCCGTCTACGAGCGGTGCGTGGGGTCGCGGTCGGCGCGTGCGCGGAGCGCGCCCCTGCTCGCCGCCGCGGTCGACCACCCCGACCCGAACGTGCGGCTGTCCGCCGCGACCGCGGTGCGCGACGTGCCGGCCGCCGCTCCCCTGGCCGCCGAGTCGCTGGCGGCGGTCGTGGCCGAGCCCGCTCCGACCGATGTGGACTCCATCGAGGGACGCCTGTTCGGGCTGAGCCTGGACATCCTGATCACGCTCGGCGACCCGCGCTGGCGTTCGCCGTTCACCACGGCGCTCGTGGCGGGCGCCCTCACGCACGACGTCGTCGAGCTGCTCATCGACACCGGCGTGGCCTGCGACCCCGTGCTGCTGGACGCGGTGCGGCGGCGGTTGGCGGCGTTGCCGACCCGGTGGCAGCCGTCGTCCGACTACGCCGCGATGCTCGGCCGGATGCGGTGGCACAACGAGGTGAACACCCTCACCAGGCTGCTGCACCGGTGGGGCGCGGACGCGGCCGACGCCGTGCCCGAGCTGGTCGCGCTCGTCCCGCACGACCAGTGGTGGGCGGTCCGCGCGCTGGCCGTGATGGGTCCGGCGGCGTCGGCGGCGGTGCCCGTGCTGACGGAGGTCCGCGACGACCCGGCGGCGTCCTGGCGGCACCGGCTCGACTGCGCCTCGGCCCTCGCCGCGATCACCGACGACCTCGACCACGTGCGCTCCTGCGTGGCCGAAGCCGCCGTGAGCTCACCCGTCCCGGCCGCGCGGACCGCCTTGCGCCACGGCCTTCCGCTGGACGACCTGCTGCCCGCGCTCCGCGCCGTCGCCACCACCGCCGCGGGCGACGACCCGGCCACCATCCGGCTGCGGCTCGAAGCGGCGCGGCTGCTGCCGCACGCCGGCGACACCACCACCCCGCTCGACGCCGTCGCCGACGCGCTGGACAGCGCCCGGCACGTGGCGGACGCCGCCGAGCTGGCGGGCCTGCTCGGACCACCGGCCGCCGCTCTGCTGCCCCGACTCCGCGAACTGCTGGCCGACGAGCACGACACCCACTCCGCGGCCCTCGCGATCCGCCGCGTGACGGGCGAGGCCCAGCCCCTCCTCGACGCCGTCCGGCAGCGGCTGGCGTGGGTCGGCCCGGGCGGCTGGCTGGTCGAGTCGCTGCGGGAACTGGGCGCCGACGCCGCCCCGCTGCTGCCCGGGCTGCGCGCGTTGGCCGAGCGCGACGCCGCGATGCCGGGCGGCGGCATCCACGGCCGCCGGGTCCGCCAGGACGACGAGGACCGCGAACGGCTCCTGGCCATGCTGGCCGAACTCGACGCCTGACCACACCGACGGTGGTGGGCCGCAGCACGCGCCCCACCACCGTCGACGGGTCACTTGGACAGCTTCTCCGGGTCGAACGTCACCTTGCCGTGCACCAGGCGGTTGATGAGCCAGAGGACGACGCCGGCCGCGAGCAGGTACAGCGCGATCTCGTAGTCCGCCGACGCGCGGCCCGACAGCGGGCTCGCCAGGTACGCGCACGTGATCGCGCCGAGCACCGGCACCCACGTCGGCGCGCGGAAGTGCTTGTGGTCGACCTTCTCCTTGCGCAGCACCAGCACCGCGACGTTGACGATGGTGAAGACGACCAGCAGCAGCAACGCCGTCGTGCCGCCGAGCTTGGCGATGTCCGTGGTCGACACCAGGATGATCGCGACCCCCGACGTGAAGACGATCGAGATCCACGGCGTGCGGCGGAACGGGTGGACGGTGCCGAACACCTTCGGGATGATCCGCTCGTTCGCCATGCCGTAGACCAACCGGCTGGCCATCAGCATGTTGATCAGCGCCGAGTTGATGACCGCGAACAGGCCGATCAGCGCGAAGATCCACAGCGGGAAGCCCGGCGCGCCGACCTGCACGACCCGCAGCAGCGCCGAGGAGCCTGCCTTCGACAGCTCGTCGGCGGGGATGAGCAGCGACGACGTGATCGCGACCAGCACGTAGATCAGCGCCGCGATCACCATGCCCCACAGCATCGCGCGCGGGAAGATCCGGGTCGGGTTCTGCGTCTCCTCGGCCATGTTCACCGAGTCCTCGAACCCGACCATCGCGAAGAACGCCAGCGCGGTGGCGGACGTGATCGCGACGAGCGCGCTCTGGTCGGGCGCCGGGTCGACCTGCGTCAACCGGCTCGCGTCGCCGTCGCCCGCCAGCACCGCGTAGATGCCGATCGCGATGATGATCACCAGGCCGGACAGCTCGATGCAGGTCAGGACGACGTTCGCCTTGACCGACTCCGAGACGCCGCGGAAGTTGATCAGCGCCAGGCCGACGATGAACAGGATCGCGACCAGCGTCGCCGACACGGTGAACGTGTCGGAGAAGAACTCCTTGATGACGGATTGGAGGTACGTGCGCCCGAACGCGAGCGCGGCCGACGACGCCGACGTGATGCCCGAGCTCATCACCGCGAACGCCACCATGAAGGTGAGGAACTGGATCTTGAACGCGCGGTTGGTGTACAGCGCCGCGCCGGCCGCCTTGGGGTACTTGCCGACGAGTTCGAGGTAGCTGAACGCGGTCAGGAACGCCACCACGAACGCGATCAGGAAGGGCAGCCACAGCGCGCCGCCGATCTTGCCCGCGACGTTGCCCGTGAGGGCGTAGATGCCGGTGCCGAGGATGTCACCGACCACGAAGAACAGCAGCAGCTTCGGGCCGATGGCCCGTTTCAGTTCCGGTTGCTCCGGTGCGCTCGTCGCTTCCGCCATGCCGAGTGAGTGTGCCGGATCACACTGGACCGGGATAGTCGAATCGGCACACCTTGGGCAAGTCTTGATGTTCAGGGCCGGGCGGCCGCCCGCAGATCGGCTTCGGCCTGCGCGATGGCCTCGTCCAGCGCCTCCCGGAACGCCGCGATCTGCGCCGCTTCGAGTCGGACGCCGTCCACCCCCGACGGCAGGAAGACGTCGATCCCGCCGTCCTGGACCTCCAGCGCCATCACGTCCTCCTCCTCGGAGTAGCACCGCAACAACCACTCGCGCTTCGGCGACGTCACCTTGATGATCGGCTCCATGCCGCAACATTTGCAGCCTTGCCTTATTTTCGGCAATAACTCGATCGAGTGGCTCTCCTTGCGATGCAATTTGCAACCCCCCTAACTTGATCGCATGGCACGCCGCGCTGGAACATCCGCCCGCTCCCGCCGACTCGCGCACGTCCTCCGCAAACTCCGCACCACCGCCGGCCTCAGCATGGACGCCGTCGGCGAGGCGGCGGGCATGTCCGCGAGCAAGATCAGCCGCATCGAGTCGTCGGAGATCGGCGTCTACCTGGACGACCTGGAAAAGCTGCTCGACTGCTACAAGGTTGCGCGCAAACAACGCGTCGAACTCCTCGACCTCGCCCGGCACGCCGAACAACGCGGCCTGTTGCGCATGAACAACCAAAACCTGCCCGAGGACTGGCAGACCTGGGCCGACTTCGAGGACGAAGCAAGTTCACTGCTCAACTACGAGCCCTTGATGATCCCAGGCCTGCTGCAAACACCGGAGTACGCGCGGTCGATTATCGCAGCGACCGGACAAGGGCTCACCGAGGCCCAGGTGGATGCCCTCGCGACCAGTCGAATGGCGCGCCAGGGGTTGCTCAGCCGCAACACTCCGCTCAAGTTGAGCGTGATCATCGAGCAGAGCGTTCTGGAGCGCCCATTCCACGACCCGGGGGCGCACCGCCGCCAGATCCGGCATCTCATCGACGCCGGGGAAAGGCCCAACGTCACCGTGCGGGTCATGCCGACCGATGCAGAACTGCACGGCGGCCTCAACGGACCGTTCGTGATCCTGGAGTACGACGACGAGCCGAGCCTGGTGCTGCTGGAGAACAAGGTCGCGAGCCTGTTCATCGACGAGGAGGACCAGATCGAGGTGTTCGAGGCGACGTGGGCCGCACTGCGGCGTTCGGCCTACACCGAGGAGGAGACGCTGGATCACCTCAAGGGACTTGCGTGAAACGATGGGCGAATGACCCTGTGGCGTAAGAGCTCCCGCAGCAACAGCAGCGCCAACTGCGTGGAGGTGGCGCACCTCCCGGCACAGGCGGCGACACTGGCGGCAACCCGGGTGGCGGCCCGGGACTCGAAGAACCCCGCTCCCACCGTCACCTTCCCCGCCGCGTCGTGGGCGCGGTTCCTGCGGGCTCAGTAGTCCTCCCACAGGTCGAAGTCGGAGCTGTTCGGGCCGGCCGTGTCGTCCACCCCGATGGCGGCCAGGTCCACCGACGTCACGGTCGTGCCCGCGCGATCGCCGAGGAACACCTCGACCAGCGACTCCAGCACGTCCAGGTGGGCGTCGCGCGACCGGTCGTTGCACGCGGCGATCCGGTGCAGGCCGTCGAGGACGTGCCGCTGCGCCGGGGTGCCCGCCAACTGCCGGTAGAGCAGCCCGGCCTCCGCCATCCCCTCACCCGGCGCGGTGATCTTGACGTACGACGACGCCGTGGTGCGGAACAGCATGAACAGCGCGGCTTGATCACGCGGCACCCGGTCGTGCTCCAGCGTGAGCCCGAACAGCCGCTGCAACCCGTCCAGGACCCGCAACCGGTGCTCGCGCAGCGCGGCGTTGAAGGCGTTGCTCGCGTAGTAGCCCTGCTTGGCGTCCGGGTGGGCGTCGAGGAACGCCTGCACGAACGCCCGGCGGTCGTAGGTGATCACCCGGCTAGTCCACCACGCTGATCACCACGTTGCCCCGCTTGTGCCCGGAGTCGACGTACCGGCGGGCCTCGGCGATGCGCTCCAACGGGTAGGTCCGGTCCACCACGACCCGCAGCCGCCCGTCCTCCGTCATCTCCTTGACGACGAGCAACCCGGCGTTCTTGCGCACCGACATGCCGAACACGACGTCGCACGCGCCGAACAGCTTGGCCGGCTGCACCGCGCACGTGCCGATGCTGCCGGACGCGCCGTTGACCACCCGTCCCCACCGCGGCTCACCCCGCCGCATCGCGCACTCCGCCGACGTCACCGTCGTCGCGCGCACCTCGATCAGCACGTCGTCCTTCCCGGGAACGGGCACGGCCGACTCCACGACCCGGACCACCTCCGGCGGACCGAACCTGGTGTGCACGGCAGCTCTCGTGCCGGGGGACGCTAACCGGCGAGTCTTAATGACCCGTGTCAAGTGGCTGTGGGCGCTGGTGTGGCGGAACTTGTCGTTGTGAACGGCCGGTTGTCGCGCAACAGTGCCCAC
>NZ_JBFAMT010000071.1:0-39498 GCF_040656635.1 Actinosynnema sp. NPDC049800
ACCGACTCCTGGCGCGCCTCCGGCACCCCCCTGCTCTTCGACGGCTCCGGCAACAAGAAAGCCGCCTACACCTCGGTCCTCAACGCCCTCAACGCAGCAAGCCCGACCGGCCCCACCACGACCACGACCACGCCGCCGAACAACGCCAACTGCGCCAACGGCTACGTCGCCCTGACCTACGACGACGGCCCGATCGCGGGCACCACCACCCAGCTGCTCAGCGCGCTGCGGTCGGCGGGTCTGCGGGCCACGTTCTTCAACCAGGGCAACAAGGTCACGTCGAACCAGGCCCTCGCCCGCAGCCAGCGCGACGCCGGCATGTGGGTGGAGAACCACAGCTGGTCGCACCCGCACATGACCCAGCTCAGCCAGGCCCAGATGACCTCGGAGATCTCCCAGACCCAGCAGGCGATCCAGTCCGCCACCGGCGTCGCGCCCAAGCTGTTCCGCCCGCCCTACGGCGAGACCAACAGCACCCTCAAGGCCGTCGAAGCGCAGTTCGGCCTCACCGAGGTGCTCTGGAACGTCGACTCCCAGGACTGGAACAACGCCAGCACCGCCCAGATCGTCCAGGCCGCGTCCACGCTGCAGAACGGCGGCGTCATCCTGATGCACGACGGCTACCAGACCACCATCAACGCCGTCCCCCAGATCGCGTCGAACCTGGCGAGCCGCGGCCTGTGCGCGGGCATGATCTCGCCGTCGACCGGTCGGGCCGTCGCGCCGACGGACACCCCGCCCGGCACGACCAACCCGACGACCACCACCACGACGCAGCCGGATGGCGGCTCCTGCACCGCGACCTACCGCACGAGCCAGCAGTGGGGTGACCGCTTCAACGGCGAGGTGACGATCCGGGCCGGCGCCACGGCGATCACCAGCTGGACCGCCACCGTGACCGTCACGTCGCCGCAGAAGATCTCGGCGACGTGGAGCGGCACGCCCACCTGGGACTCCAGCGGCAACGTGATGACCATGAAGCCCAGCGGCAACGGCAACCTCGCCGCAGGTGCGAGCACCACGTTCGGCTTCACCGTGATGGCGAACGGCCAGTGGGCCGCGCCGACGGTCAGCTGCCGGACCCCGTGACGCACGCCGGTGTGCCCCTCACAGCGAGGTGAGGGGCACACCGGCGTGCCTGCTCAGGTGCGGGTCTTCACGTGGGCGCGTTCGCCTTGCGGGCCGAACAGGATCAGCAGTTCGACGGGCTCGGCGCCGGCGGTGCCGAGCCAGTGCGGTACCCGGGTGTCGAACTCGGCCGCTTCCCCCGGCGTGAGCACGATGTCCTGCTCGCCGAGCACGAGCCGCAGCCGTCCGTTGAGGACGTAGAGCCACTCGTGCCCCTCGTGGGTCTGCGGCGTGGGCACGGCGTCGTGCAGCGCTCCCGGGATGAGCACCTTGAACGCCTGCGTGCCGCCCGGTCGGCGGCTCAGCGCCATGAACGTCATGCCGTGCCGCCGGATCGTGCGGATGTGGATGCGCGGATCGCCGGTGGGCGGTGCGCCGACGAGCTCGTCGAGCGGCACGCCGTGCGCCCGCGCCAGCGGCAGCAACAGCTCCAGGTTCGGCCGCCGTCGGCCGCTCTCCAGCCGTGACAGGGTGCTCTCCGAGATGCCGGTGGTCTCGGCCAGCTCGGCCAGGGTGACATCGCGGGCGCGGCGCAGCGCCCGCAGCCGCGGTCCCACGGCGGTCAGCACGCGGTCCAGGTCGTCGTCCATGCCCCGCAGCTTGCCAAGACGGCAAGGTCGTTTGCCACTCCGGTGCCGGCTGACCACGGTGTCCGGTGTGGCCGGTGGCGCGGGCGCGCCGTGGATCCGCGCGGACCGGCTCGGCGAAGTAGGCTGCCCGCGCTCTCTCGGAAAAAAGTTCGGCGGGTGTGTCGATCCGCGGCGCGGTCCGTTCGACCTTGGGGTGACAGGGTCCGAGAGAGGGCCCGGACGACGGCCAGGGAGACGGAACCATGAAGTACATGCTGATCATGCGCGCGACCGACGAGGCCTACGCCCAGATGGGCGACATCGACTTCACCGAGATGCTGGAGACGATGGGCAGGTTCAACGACGAGCTGATCCGGGCCGGCGTGCTGGTCGCCGCGGAAGGGCTCGCCGAGGCCGAAGAGGGCGTGGTGGTCGACTACTCGTCCGAACCGCCCGTGGTCACCGACGGCCCGTACGGCGAGACGAAGGAGCTGTTCAACGGCTTCTACATCCTCAACGTGGCGTCGAGGGAGGAAGCCGTCGAGTGGGCCAAGCGGTTCCCGATCAGCGGGCCCGGCTTCAAGACCGAGATCCGCCGGGTCTCCTCGATCGACGAGTTCCCCCAGGACAACGAGTGGATCCAGAAGGAGCGGGCGTGGCGGGAAGCCACCGGTCAGCTCTGAGCGGGTCGACCGCGGGCGACCCCACGGGCCGCGGCGCCGTCGGCGCCGTCTGGCGGATCGAGTCGGCGCGGATCGTCGGCGCGCTCGCGCGCTACACCGGCGATTTCGCGCTGGCCGAGGACCTGGCGCAGGAGGCGCTGGCGGAGGCGCTCGTGACCTGGCCGCGCGACGGCGTGCCGACCAACCCGGCGGGGTGGTTGCTCACCGTCGGCCGGCGGCGCGCGATCGACGCGTTCCGCCGGCGCTCCGCCCTCGACGAGAGGTACGCCGCGCTCGCGCACGACCTCGGCGAGGGCGGAGCCACCTCGGGTGGCGGCCCCGTCGACGCCGACGACCTGCCGTGGGACCCGGACCAGATCGACGACGACGTGCTGGCGCTGATGTTCATCTCCTGCCACCCCGTGCTGTCGCGGGAGGCGCGGGTGGCGTTGACGCTGCGCGTGGTCGGCGGTCTGACCAGCGACGAGATCGCCAAGGCGTGCCTGGTGCCGACCGCGACCGTCCAGGCCAGGATCACCAGGGCGAAGAAGACGCTCGGCGCGGCCGGCGTGCCGTTCGAGGTGCCGACGGCCGAGGAGCGGACCGCGCGGCTCAACTCGGTGCTCAACGTGGTCTACCTGATCTTCACCGAGGGGTCCACGGCCAGCTCCGGTGACGACCTGATCCGGTTCGACCTCGCGGGCGAGGCGCAGCGGCTCGCCCGCGTGCTGAGCAGGCTCGTGCCCGACCAGCCCGAGGTGCACGGCCTGCTGGCGCTGCTCGAGCTGACCGCGGCGCGCTTCCCCGCCCGCACGGGGTCGGACGGCGAGCCCGTGCTGCTGGAGCACCAGGACCGCCGCCGCTGGGACCACGCCGCGATCCGGCGTGGACGTGCCGCGCTGGCCCGTGCCGAGAAGGTCGGGCGCGGCCTCGGGGCCTACGGCTTGCAGGCGGCCATCGCCGAGTGCCACGCCGTCGCGCCCTCGGTGGAGGCGACGAACTGGGAGCGGATCGTGCTGCTGTACGAGGCGCTCGGCCGGCTCGCGCCGTCACCGGTGGTCGACCTCAACCGGGCGGTGGCGGTGTCCATGGCCAGTGGACCGGCCGCGGCGCTGCCGATCGTGGACGGGCTGGCGGGCTCCGACGCGCTGGCGAACTCCTACCTGCTGCCCAGCGTGCGCGGTGAGCTGCTGTGCAGGCTGGGTCGAGGGGACGAGGCGCGGGTCGAGCTGGAGCGGGCCGTGCGGTTGTGCGGCAACGAGCGTGAACGGGCGGTGCTGGAGCGCAAGCTCGGCGACCTCAGGACATCTGGGTGAGGATCATCGTGTTCCACCAGTAGCCGAGCTGGTCGAGCGAGTCGGGGTCGAGCGCCGTCGACGACCGCAGCTCGCCGGTGACGGAGGTCCGGGTGTCGACCCACCACACCCGGCCGACGCCGTCGGCGACGAAGCAGGTCGTGTACTCGCCGGGGACGGGACCGCTCTCGGACCGGTAGTACAGGGAGTAGTGCGCGGGCTGGGTCAGGGGTCGGCAGCCGCCCTGGCTGTCGTCGCGCGGGATGCGGTTGGCGTCCACGAGGGCTTTGAAGTGGGCGTCCTGGGCGGCGCGATCGGTGAACAGGTGGAACACCGCCTGGTCCGGTGGCGGGAAGCGGAAGTGCGCCGAGTTCGCCTTGGTGCACGTGACGGTCGCGGCCGCTCCCCCGCTCGACGGGGTGGGCGCGCAGCTCGGGTTGCCCCGGTAGACGGTGGGCAGCCGTTCCAGCAGCACGGACGCCTGCTGGTCGACGGTGGTGGTGGTCGGCGCGGGCGTTGTCGACGTGGTCGCCTTGGAGGTCGACGTCGTCGTGGAGGCCGAGGTCGTCACGGAGGTCGTGGGGGAACTCGCGAGCCGGCCGTCGCCCAGCCAGTCCGACGACCAGACCAGCACCACGGCGACCAGCACCAACGCCACGGCGCCGGCGACGATCGGCGCGACCGGCACCTTGCGCTCGGGCACCCGCCGGGGCGGACCCGTCACGGGGTTGGGGACGAGCGGCAAAGGCGTGCCGTGAGTGGGGGTGAACGGCGCAGGCGTGGCGGGGCCGGGGGCGAGTCGCGCGGGCGTGCCTTGGGCGGGGGTGAACGGCGCTCGCACGCCCTGGGCAGCGGCGGGTGCCGGAGGTGTGCCCGGGGCAGCGGCGGGTGGCGCGGGCGTGCCCTGGGCCGGGGTGAACGGCGCGGGCGTGCCCTGGGCGGGGGCAGGTGGGGTGGACGGTCGAGGTCGAGCGGGGACAGGTGGCGGGGTGGCGAGGGCTTCGGCCGCCGCGGCGGCCAGGGCGCCGGCGGTCTGGAAGCGCTGCGCCGGGTCCTTGGCCATGCCGCGCCCGATCACCCCGTCCAACGCGCGCGGCACGGCGGGGTTGGCGGCGGAGGCGGCGGGCGGTGGCTGCTGGAGGTGCGCCCAGAGCAGGGCGGCGGCGCTGTCCGCCTCGAACGGCCGGTTGCCCGTGACGCACGCGTGCAGCACGCAGGCCAGGGCGTAGACGTCCGCGCGGCCGTCCACCTGCCCGTCGCCGAACCGCTCGGGCGCGAGGTAGTCCAGGGTCCCGATCACCGCGCCGGACGCGGTCAGGTGCGTGCCGGCGGGCAGGACGCTGCGGGCGATGCCGAAGTCGACCAGGTACACGAAGTCGTCCGGCGTGACGAGGATGTTCGACGGCTTGACGTCCCGGTGCACCAGGCCGTCCGCGTGCGCGGCGTCGAGCGCGCCGGCGACCTGGGCGACGATCCGCACCGCCCGCGCCGGGTCGAGCGGCCCGTCCGCGACGACCGCCGCCAGGTCGCGCCCCTCAACCAACCGCATGTCCAGGTAGAGCCGGCCGTCGATCTCGCCGTAGGCGTGGATCGGGATGACGTGCGGTTCACGCAGCCGTGCCGCGATCCGCGACTCGCGCCGGAACCGGGCGCGGAAGTCCTCGTCGTCGTTGTGCTCGGCGGAGAGCCGCTTCAACGCCACCACGCGGTCGTGCGCCGTGTCGTGGGCCCGGTGCACCTCGCCCATGCCGCCGCGCCCCAACAGCTCGCCGACCCGATAGGGCCCGAACTCCTCCGCCATGACTCCCCCGGCTCCGCCACGCCGCCACTGCAGGACCGACGCGGATCAACGCCACAGGGTTCCACGCACGTGATCGGATCCGGCGCGGCGGGTGCGCCCGCTCAGGGTTTGCCCTTCCCTGCCTTGCCGGACGACTTCCCCTTCCCGTCCTTGGCCTGGCCGGGCGCGGGTCCCACCTTCGGACCGGCGACGGGCCGCTCCTCGATTACCGGTGTCGTCGTGCTCGTCGTCGTGCCGGTCACCGGCTGGTCCGGCGGCGTGGTCGTGTCCTGGACGACGGCTTGCGGCGCGGGCTCCACGGGCGCGGACGTGGCCGGTGAAGGTCCGGGCGACACCGCCCAGGCGATGCCGAGCGCGCCGACCAGCCCGGCCGCCGACGCGACGAGCGCCGTCAACTGCCGACGTGAGCCGGGCGCGGCGGTGGCGACGGTCGGGTCGTCGCCGGGGCGGCCCCGCAGCACGCGGGCGCACTCGTCGGCGGTGGGCCGGCGACGAGTCGACAGCGCGGTGGTCAACGACAGCAGGCGCACCAGGTCGGCGGGCAGGTCGTCGGGCACGGCCGGCGGGCGGTGCAGCCGGGCCACGGCCGACTCGACGTCACCGCCCGGGTACTCGCGGCGACCGGTCAGGCACTCCAGCAGCACCAACCCGAACGAGTACACGTCGGCGGCCGGTCCGATCTCGCTGCCGCGCACCTGTTCCGGCGCCAGGTAGGCGGCCGTGCCGACCATCTGGTCGGTGCGGGTGAAGCGGGTGGTGTCGGCCAGGTGCGCCAGCCCGAAGTCGGCCAGGTAGGGCGTGCCGTCGTGGTCGAGCAGGATGTTGGACGGCTTGACGTCCCGGTGCACCACGCCCTGCTCGTGCACGTAGGCCAACGCGTCGGCCAACTGTGCGCCCAACTCCCGCACCTCGGTCACCGACAGCGGTCCGTCGGCGATCCGATCACGCAGGGTGCGGCCCTCGACCAGCCGCAGCACGACGAACGCGGTGCCGTCGGCGTGGCCGGCGTCGTACACGGAGACCAGCCCGGGGTGCGACAACGCGGCGAGCGTCCGGGCCTCGTTGTCGAACCGCCGCCCCGCGTCCGCGTCCGCGGTGGTGTCGAACAACTTGACCGCGACGTCCCGCCGCAGCACCGCGTCCCACGCGCGGCGCACCTCGGCCATGCCGCCGACGCCCAACGTGCCGGCCAACTCGTATCGACCGGCCAGGAGCTCGCCACAGCCAGGAAGCGACACCGCTACCACCCTCCGGCGGGGACACAGGACACCCTCAGGTGCCCCTTCCCCGCCGACCACAAACGCGACGCCTTCGGGGTCAGCGCCGCCAGGCCGCGACGGTGGCCGCGGTCCAGGCGCCGACCCGGTCCGCGAAGCCGGTGGCGGGGAACGTGCCGTCCACGGCGACGTCGTCGATGGTCACCTCGAAGGCCCTCGGCGTCGGGCCGAGCGGTGCGACCGGCACGCCGGCCACGACGTCCGCGAGCCCGCTGCCGTGCCGGGAGTTGGCGCGGCGCATCGCTTCGGCGAACCGGGTGACCGCGGTCAGGCCGCCGTCCAGGTAGACGTGCAGGGTCGCCCACGGACGGGCCCGGTCCCGCTCCGGCAGGCGGCCGGGGTGCTGGAGCAGGAAGCACGACACGGTGACGCCGTGCAGCGGTCCCCACGGGGCGCGCCGGGAGTGGTCGAGCGCCAGCACGACGTGGAACAGCTCCTCGCACGAGTGCGGACGGGCGGGCGCACCGCACTCGGAGCAGCGGGTCATGGACGGGACCGTACGAGCTCCACCCGCTGGAAGGTCAAGCCGTGCCCACCTCGGGCCACGCCGGGCGTGTCCCACGACGCCGGCGGGGGCGGAGCCGGCCGGTTCTCACCCGTTCGCCGGAGACGCCCGGGCGTTGCGCTGAGTAACTTTCACCACACGGTCCCTGCCATTGATCGACCCACGAAAGGTGGAAGATCATGAACCGTGCTGTGAAACGACTGGTCACCCTGGCGAGCGCGCTGGCCTTGTCGGTGATCACCGTCCCGGCGGCGCAGTCCGCCCCCGCACCAGGCTCCTACTGGACACCGGAACGGATGCGCGCCGCCGTTCCGCTCGACCTCCGCACCACGGCCCCCTCCGCGCTGCGCTCCACCGTCCCGGCCGGCGAGCCGACCACCATCGCACCGCTGGCCTTCCCCAACGGCGGCAGCGCGTGGACCGGCGGCGGCGCGGTCGTGCGGACCGCGGGCCGGGTGTTCTTCACCTACCAGGGCCGCAACGCCTCGTGCAGCGGCAACGCCGTCACCAGCGCCAACAAGAGCACGGTCGTCACTGCCGGGCACTGCGTGAAGCTCGACGGCGCCTACCACACCAACGTCGCGTTCGTCCCGGCCTACGACAACGGGAACGCCCCGTACGGCACGTGGAACGCACGTGCCACCTTCGCCACCCCCCAGTGGCACGCGAGCGAGGACATCAACTACGACATCGGCGCCATCGTCGTCGGGCAGCTGAACGGCCAGTTCCTCACCGACGTCGTGGGCGCGCAGGGCATCGCGTTCAACCTGCCGCGCGCCGACAACACCTACGCGTTCGGCTACCCCGCCGCCGCGCCGTACGACGGCACGAAGCTCGTCTACTGCAGCGGTCGGACGTTCAACGCCTTCCTCAGCGACGGCATCGGCATGACGTGCAACATGACCGGTGGCGCCAGCGGCGGCCCCTGGTTCCGCGCGTTCTCCGAGGCGACCGGCGTCGGCACGGTCAACTCCGTCAACAGCTACAAGATCAACCTGTTCCCGAACTGGATGTTCGGCCCGTACTTCGGCGCGGACGCCCAGAACCTCTACAACCAGGCGCAGGCCGCCTGACCTCGGACGGCGGGCCGGGCCGCGCGCCCGGCCCGTCACCCGGCCCCTCTGGTGATCTTCACACGGTCGGGTGACAAACTTCGGGCTCACCGAAGCCCAGGGGGAACGTCCATGCTCACGCAGGCCACGAACGTGCTGCACATGCACCAGAAGGTCACCTTGATGGTGAACCGCTACGAGGTCTTCGCCGACAACGGCGGCGAGCCCGGTCCGCTGGTGGCGTTCGTCGAGCAGAAGCGGATGGCGTTCAAGGAGCAGGTGACCATCTACACCGACTCCAGCAAGAGCCAGGTGCTCGCGGGCTTCCGCGCGCGCAAGGTGATCGACCTCGGCAGCGGCTACGACGTGATCGACGGCGCCGGGCAGTCCATCGCGCTGTTCCGCAAGGACTTCGGCAAGTCCCTGATCAACTCGACCTGGCACCTCGACCAGCCGAACGCGCCGACCACCACGGGCCGCGAGCGCAACCACGGCCTCGCCGTCCTGCGCCGCCTCTGGGGCTTCCTGCCGCTGGTGAACAACATTCCGTTCCCGTTCCGCTACCACTTCGACTTCGCCCGCGACGGTCAGCCGGTGTTCAGCGTGGACAAGAAGACGTGGGTCCGCGACCACTACCTGATCCGGATCACCGACCCCTACATCGACCGCCGTGCGGTCATCGCGCAGGCCGTCGCCGTGGACGCCCTCCAGTCCCGTTAGGCCCGCGCACCGCTCGTGGCGGAGGTCGGGCCCGGGCTCAGGGCGACCGCGGCCATGGACTTGGGATCCTCGGCCACCAGGCTCGCGCGCACCCACCGGTTCAGCGCGGCGCACACCGGCGCAGGCAGCGGAACGCCGCCGGGACGCCAGAACGCGGGCACGTGCTCCAGTCGCGCGTCGGCGTCGACCAGCGCCCGCCTGGCCAACCCGGGCTCGCAGACCACCGCCTGCCGGCGAGCGTGCGGAAGACGGGCTTCCGCACGCACCGCCGGTGCAGCGCCCGCATCCCCGCCACCCCAGTCGGTGGATCGGACCGAACGACATCGGTCAGTAGTAGCTGGAGCCCACCGGCACCCACGCCAGGCGCCGCACTCCCGTTCCGTCCCCAACCGGCGCAGCAACGGCCTCACCAAGCGCTTCACGCGACTCCTCCCCGCAGCAGGACCGATCGGGTCGATCGCCGAACACGTTCGAACAAGCCGAGCCCGCCCGATGACGTCACGCGCCATCGGGCGGGCCAGGGGTCGGAAGATCAGATCGAGACGTACCAGAGGGTGAACACGAAGTACGACGGATTGCACGGGTGCTGACTGACGGGAGCCTTGTACTGCAAATGCTCCGCCGCCGCGCACCCGCCGCTGTGCAACGCCCTCAGGTAACCGGACGACGGGTCGAAGTTCCACTTCTGGTTCGGCACGTCCATGCAGATGTACTGCTGGATCGTCGCACCCGGATCGGTGCTCGCGCCGCGCACGTCGAGGCATTTCTGACTGGCGACGTTCCTGAACTGGCCGTAACCGGGCATGGTGCTCGGGAGGTACTCCCACTGCTGGTTCGCGCCGCCGTTGCAGTGGTAGGTCTGCACCGGCTTCTTGTTGTCCAATGAGCCGCCCGGCACGTCGAGGCACATGCCGCCGGCCCGGTTGACGATGGTGGTGACGGCCGACGCCGAGATCGAGGCCGTGGCCGGAACCGTCGGGAAGAGCACGGATCCGACCGCGGTCAACACCGCGACGGCGACCATCGAGAATCTTCGTGTGATCATTCGGCAAGTAGAGCAGGAAGCCGAATCGGACCGGGACGACCATTCGCGGTAATGACGAGTGGACGACCGAAGTCGAAATACCGAAGTTCGCCGCACATTTCGTATTCAGAGGTGATGGGCCACACGGGGCCCGACCCGTTCGTGCGGTTGCACTAGTGCACAGCGGGTCATTTGCCGTCATCGCGAGAAGTCCGGCCGATCTCCCGCATACGGTTTTCGCATGAAGTACCTGGAGGGGCCTTTCGCCCCGGTCACCGAAGAGATCACCGCGCACGACCTCGCCGTCACCGGGCGGATCCCGGCCGAGCTCGACGGCCGTTACCTGCGCAACGGGCCCAACCCGTTGGGCGTCGAGGACCCCGCCGTGCACCTGTGGGGCATGGGGCAGGGCATGGTGCACGGCGTGCGGCTGCGCGACGGCCGGGCCGAGTGGTACCGCAACCGCTTCGTCCGCACGCCGGGCTTCGCGCCGATGGTGCACGTGTTCGAGCACGCCCGGCGGACGTTCGCCCTGGCCGAGGGCGGCCTGCCGCCCGCCGAGCTGGACGCCGAGCTCAACACCGTCGGCGTGTGCGCGCTCGGTGCGACGGTCGAGGGCTTCACCGCGGGCGCGCACTCGAAGCACGACCCGCTCACCGGCGAACTGCACTCGCTCTCGTACATGCCCGGGCACGAGTTCGTCCAGCACATCGTCATCAACGCGGACGGGCACGTCGTGCGGACCACCACCGTCCCCCTGACGCGGACGCCGTTCATGCACGACTTCGCGCTCACCGAGAACCACGTCGTCCTCTGGGACACGCCGATCGGCTTCGACGGGTTCGAGTGCCGCTGGCTCCCGGAGCACCCGACCCGGGTCGGCGTCATGCCGCGGACCGGCGGCGACGTGCGCTGGCTCGATATCGACCCGGTGCACGTCAGCCACACGCTCAACGCCTACGACGACGGTGACGCGGTCGTGGTCGACGTCGTCACGGCCGAAGGTCCGTTCGACCCGGCCGACCCCGGCGCGATCCGGCCCGCGCTGGACCGCTGGACGATCACCCCGGACCGGGTCGACCAGCGCCGCCTCGACGACCGGCCGCAGGACTTCCCGCGGGTCGCCGAAGCCCGCGCCACCCGCCCGCACCGGTACGGCTACTCCGCCGCGACCGCCCTGTACGGCATCCCGTTCACGCCCGAGGGCACGCCGTCCGACGACGCCTTCACCAACGCCCTGGTCAAGCACGACCTGCACCGGGGCACGTCCGAGGTGCACGGGTTCGGCCGGCACGAGGCGGTCGGCGAGGCCGTGTTCGCCGCCACGGGGCAGGGCGAGGACGACGGCTACCTGCTCACCTACGTCCACAACCCCGAGCGCGGCGCGAGCGACCTCGTGATCCTCTCGGCCCAGGACTTCACCGGCGAACCAGTGGCCCGCGTGCACCTCCCGGCCAGGGTGCCGCTCGGCCTGCACGGCAACTGGCTGCCCGAGCGCTGAGTCCTGGCACGATGACGCCGTGAACGAGCCGCCGCCGTACCTCCGGATCGTCGCCGAGGTCGAACGGCGCATCGCGGACGGCGAGCTGCGGCCCGGCGACCCGGTCCCCACCACCAGGGCGATCATGCGCGAGTGGGGCGTCGCCATGGCCACCGCGACCAAGGCGCTGGCCGCGCTCAAGCAGGCGGGCGCCATCGAGTCGACGTCCCGCGTCGGCGCGGTGGTGGCCCGGCGCAGGCTGCCGTCGCGGTCGGCGGGCGGTCTGGACCGCGACCGCGTCGTCCGGGTGGCCATGGGCATCGCCGACGCCGACGGCCTGGCCGCGCTGTCCCCCCGGGCGGTCGCGGCCAAGCTCGGCGTCGCCACCGTGACCCTGCGCGAGCACTTCGACGCCGACCTCCCCCAGCTCGTCGCCGACGCCGCGTTCGCGGAGATCGAGTACCCGCGGCCGCCGCCGGGGTGGCGGGCCCACCTGCGGGTCGCCGCCCGGCTCCAGTGGGCGGCCTACCAACGCCACCCCTGGCTGCCGCGACTGGTGTCGATCGTCCGGCCGGCCACGCTGCCGGGACTGCTCGCGTACGCGGAGTGGACGTTGCGGGCGCTCGACGGCCTCGGGCTGGACGAGCGCACCCGCCTGCACGTCTACGCCGCCGTGGTCAACCACGTGCGCGGCACGGCGCTGAACATCGAGAGCGAGGCCGGCGCGGAGCTGGACACCGGGATGACCAGCAAGCAGTGGATGACGGCCCGCCTCGCCGTCGACGGCCCGCTGATCGCGCACCTCGCGCGGGTCACCGAGCCGGGCGCGGACGTCGACCTCGAGTCCCTGTTCGACTTCGGCCTCGAACGCCTCCTCGACGGCCTGACCACGGTCGTCACGCCGCGCAAGAGCCACCGCTGATCCGCGCGCGCCGGTCGTGGTGATCGAACCTGGCCTACATTGAGGCCATGAGTGGCGACGCACCGCTGTCCGCGGCCGAGAAGACGCTGAGCGTCCTGGAAGCGCTCGCCGACCACTCGCGCATCGCCGACATCGCCGACGCCTCCGGCCTGCCGAAGCCCACCGTGCACCGGATCCTGCAGACCCTCGTCCAGCGCGGTTTCGCGCGGGCCGACGGTCGGGGCGGCTACCTCGGCGGCCCGCGCATCCTCAGCCTCGCGGGCCGGTTCCTCCAGCGCCTCGACGTCGCCGAGCACGTCCGCCCGACGCTGCGCGACCTCCAGGAGCGGACCGGGTGGACGGTCCACTTCGCACTGCTGTCCGGCGACGAGGCGGTGTACGTGGCCAAGGTGGAGGGAGCCCGGCCCTACCACCTGGCCTCCCGCGTCGGCATGAGCCTGCGCCTGCACTGCACGTCCATCGGCAAGGCGATCCTGGCCGCCCTGCCCGACGACGAGGTCCGGGCCCTGGCCCGCCGCACCGGCCTGCCCGCACGCACCGAGCGCACCATCACCGACGAACGCGCCCTGCTCGCCGAGCTGGCCGAGGTCCGCGCACGCGGTTACGCCGAGGACCACGAGGAGAACGAGGCGGGCGTGCGCGCGGTCGGCGCGGCCGTGGTCAACCACACCGGTGAGGTGGTCGGCGGGCTGTCGGCGGCGTCGCTGGTCGACCTCGCCGAGGCGCCCCGGGACCTGCCGCAGCTGGTCGTGCGCGCCGCCGCCGAGGTCTCGCGCGCGTTGGGCGCCGACTGAACCGAATCACCCTGTGACCGCCTTCACAAGGCGGGGCGAGCCATGTCATGGTGGAGCCATGTCGATGGAACCGCATTCCGTCAGGCGGAACGCATGAAGGTCACGTCGAGCGAGCTCACCAAGCTCGCGGTCCGGATCCTGCTCGACGCCGGCACGAACCTCGTCGACGCCAAGGCGGTCGCGGGCTCGCTGGTGGAGTCGAACCTGACCGGCCACGACTCGCACGGCGTGCGCAGGCTCGTCGACTACGTGGCCCGCATCCGCGACGGCCGGATCGACCCGCGCGCCCGCCCCGGCGTCGACCACCCGCGTCCGGGCACGGTCGTGGTCCGCGGCAACGGCGCGCTCGGCCGGGTCGCGGCCGGTGTCGCGGCCCGCGAGCTGCGCGCCCTGACCCGCACGCACGGCAGCGGCGTCGCGGTGATCCAGGACTGCAACCACGTCGGCAGGCTGGGCGAGTACGTCGGCTTCCTGGCCGAGCACGACCTGGTCGCGCTCGCGTTCGGCAACGCCGACGCCACCGTCGCGCCCTACGGCGGCCGGGAACGGCGACTGGGCACCAACCCGCTCGCCTGGGCCGCGCCCCGTGCGGCGGACCGCCCGCCGATCGTGGTCGACTGGGCCACGTCCGGCGTGGCCGAGGGCAAGCTGGCGGTGGCCCGCGACCGCGGTGAGCGGGTGCCCGAGGGCCTGGTGCTCGACCCGGACGGCCGACCGACCACCGATCCCGGCGACTTCTACGCGGGCGGCGCGCTGCTGCCGTTCGGCGGGCACAAGGGCTACGGCCTGAGCGTGCTGATCGAGGTGGTGGGCGGCCTGCTCACCGGCATGGGCATCGGCAGCCTGCCGGGCTACCGCGGCGGGTTCGGCACAGTGCTGGTGGCCGTCGACATCGGCTCGCTCACCCCGGTGGAGCGGTTTCGCGAGCAGGCGGAGCTGTTCTGCCGCGAACTGGCCGGCACCCCGCCCGCCCAGGGCGGCGGCGAGGTGCTGGTGCCGGGCGAACCGGAGGCACGCACCCGTCGCGCCCGGTTGCGCGACGGCATCCCGATGACCGAGGAGACCTGGCGCGAGCTGCACGGCCTGCTCACGGCAAAGGAGGGAACGACATGACCGGAGCCGCCGACCGCACCGCGGCCGAGCACGACGCGGTGCGCGAAGACCCCGCCGGCGGCGGGCGACTGCGCCGCGTCGTCGGCGCGTCCGTGGTCGGCACCGCGTTGGAGTGGTACGACTTCTTCATCTACGGCTTCGCCGTGACGCTGGTGTTCAACGAGCTGTTCTTCGTCACCGAGGACCCGGCGACGGGTGTGGTCGTGGGGTTCGCGACCTTCGGCGTCGGCTTCGCGGTCCGGCCGCTGGGCGGCTTCGTGTTCGGCCACCTCGGCGATCGCATCGGCCGCCGGTCGACGCTGGTGGTCACGACGCTGGTCATGGGCGTGTCGACCGGGTTGATCGGCCTGCTGCCGACCTACGACTCCATCGGCATCGCCGCGCCGATCCTGCTGACCGTGCTGCGGATGTGCCAGGGCCTCGGCGCGGGCGCGGAGTTCGGCGGCGCGTCCACGCTGCTGGCCGAGCACGCCCCGCCGCGCAGGCGCGGCTTCTTCACCTCGTTCGCGCAGACCGGGGTCCAGCTCGGCCTGCTGTCGGGCACGGTGGTGTTCCTGCTGGTCGAGACGCTGCCCCGGCAGACGGTGCTGGACTGGGCGTGGCGCATCCCGTTCTGGTTCAGCTTCGCGCTGATCGCGGTCGCGCTGTACGTGCGGCTGCGGGTCGACGAGTCGCCGGTGTTCCAGTGCATGGCCCGGCAGCGGACCACGGTGAAGCTGCCCGTGTCCGACGCGCTGCGCCGCTACCCGCGCAACTTCCTGATCGGCATCGGCGCCCACATCTGCGACACCGCGATCGTCTACATCTACGCCACCTACAGCCTCGCCTACATCACCAAGTCGCTGGCGCTGCCGCGCTGGGTCGGGCTCACCGGCGTGGTGGTGTTCGGCGTGGTCGTGATCGTGCTGCAACCGGTGTACGGCGCGTTGTCCGACCGGATCGGGCGGCGACCGCTCAACCTGTTCAGCGTGGTGTTCACGGCGGCGTTCGCGTTCCCGTTCTTCCTGCTGCTCGACACGCGCGAACCGGTGCTGATCTGGGTGGCGCTGGTGGTGGCGACGGCGTTCGGCCTGGCGCCGATGATCGCGGTGCAGCCCGCGTTCTACGCCGAGCTGTTCGGCGCGCGCGTCCGCTACACCGGGTTCGCCGCGTCCCGCGAGATCGGCGCGGCGCTGGCCGGGTTCTCGCCGCTGGTGGCCGCCGCCCTGGTCGCGCGGGCGGACGGGCAGGGGTGGCCGGTCGCGCTGTGGATGATCGGCACCGCCGTGGTGTCGTTCGTGGCGTTCCTGCTCTCGGCGGAGGGCAAGGACGTCGACATCGCCGCCGTCGACACCGCCGGGGTGGCGCCGAGGTGACCCATCCCCGCCTGTCGACGGCCCGGCTGCCCGGGTGGCTGGCGGCCGACCTGCCGAGCGCGCCGGTCGGCATCGTCCACATCGGACTGGGCGCGTTCCACCGGGCCCACCAGGCGGTGCTGACGCAGGAGGCGATGCGGGTCGAGCCCGGGCCGTGGGGCATCTGCGCCGTGGCGCAGCGCAACGGGCGGCTGGTCGACGCGCTGGTCGAGCAGGACCACCTGTTCACCGTCACCGAGCGCGGCCCCGAGGACGACCGGCTGCGCGTGGTCGGGAGCGTGCGCGAGGCGCTGCTGGCCGTGGAGCAGCCGGATCGGCTGACGGCCGTGCTGTCCGAACCGGACACCCGCGTGGTGACGCTGACCGTCACCGAGGCCGGCTACCGGCACGACCCGGTCACCGGGCGGCTGCGCACGGACGACCCGGACGTGGCGGCCGACCTCGCGGGCGGGCCGCCGCGCACCCCCGTGGGGCAGGTGGTCGCCGGCCTGCGCCGTCGCCGTGCTCGCGGGCACCCCGGGCTCACCGTCCTCTCGTGCGACAACCTGCCCGACAACGGCCGCCTGGTCGCGCGCCTGGTGCGGGAGTTCTGCGCCCGGCGCGGGGAGGGCGACCTCGCCGAGTGGGTCGACGAGCACGTGCGGTTCCCGTCCAGCGTGGTGGACCAGATCGTGCCCGCCACCACGGACGCCGACTTCGCCCGCGTGTCCGAGGTCCTCGGCTTGGAGGACCGGGCCGCGGTGGTCGGCGAACCGCACCGCCGGTGGGTGGTGGAGGACGACTTCGCCGCCGGGCGTCCCGCCTGGGACGAGGTCGGCGCGGAGCTGGTGGCCGACATCGCGCCGCACCAGGCCGCGAAGCTGCGGCTGGTCAACGGCACGCACTCGGCGCTCGCCCACCTCGGCCTGCTGGCCGGCTGCACGAGCACCGCCGACGCGTTGGGCCGCCCCGAGCTCGCGCACTTCGCCGAACGCCTGCTGCGCACCGAGACGGGACCGTCGTTGCGCCGGTTCGGCCGGTGCCCGGGCGAGCGGGAGGTCGAGGCGCTGCTGACCCGGCTGGCCAACCCGCGGATCACCCACCGGCTGGACCAGATCGCCGGCGACGCGCTGCGCAAGCTGCCCCAACGCCTGCTCGACCCGGCGGTCGACCTGCTGGTGCTGGGCATCGAGCCGCGCCTGATCTGCCTGGCCGTCGCCGGTTTCCTGCACCAGCAGGACTTCCCGGTGCTCACCTTGCCGCTGCCGCTGCGCGAGTCGCGCGTGTTCCGCGCGCTGCTGGCGGACGCGGTGCGCCGGATCGACCAGGACGGGGTGGTGGCCACCCTGCGCGGGATCGGGAGGATCTGAATGGACCTGCACGACACCGTCGCCGTGGTGACCGGCGGCGGCACCGGGATCGGCCGCGCCACGGCCCTGGCGCTGGCCCGTGCGGGCTGCCGGGCGGTCGTGGTGACTTACTCGCGGTCCTCCGCCGACGCCGAGTCCGCCGTGGCCGAGCTGACCGCCGCCGGGTGCGAGGCCGTGGCCGAGCGAGTCGACGTGGCCGACGACGGCCAGGTGCGCTCGACCGCCGAACGGGTGCGCGCCCGGTTCGGCCGGGTCGACGTGCTGGTCAACAACGCGGGCACGACGAAGGCCGTGCCGCACGCGGACCTCGACGCCCTGACCGACGAGGTGTTCCACCACGTGCTCGACGTCAACGTGGTCGGCACGCTCCGCGTCACGCGTGCGTTCGCCGAGGACCTGCGGGTGGCCCGCGGCGCGTCGGTCAACGTCGCGTCCATCTCCGGCTACCGGGCCGGCGGGTCGTCCATCGCCTACGGCGTGAGCAAGGCGGGGCTGCTGCAACTGACCCGCAACCTCGCCGTGGCCCTCGCGCCGGACGTGCGGGTCAACGCCGTCGCGCCGGGCACCGTGACGACCCGGTGGCAGACGTCGCTGCACGGCGAGGCGGGGTTCGCCGAACGGGCGGCGGCCGAACGGCGAACCGTGCCGCTGAGCCGCACCGCCGATCCCGGGCACGTGGCGCAGGCCGTGCTGGGGCTGCTGGCGATGGACCTGGTGACCGGCGAGGCGATCATCGTGGACGGCGGCAAGCACGTCGTGTACTAGGACCCTCCCGACCGCAACCACACCACCTCGCACGGCCAACGCCACCACCCGGCCGCACCACGCGCCCTGCGCCACCGCACAGCCGGACACCCCGACCCGTCCGGCGGCGCCACGCGCCCTGCACCACCGCGCAGCTCAGCCAATCCAGCGCCACCGCGCCACGCGCCCTGCACACCACCGCGCAGCTCTGCGAAACCAGCGCCCCCACACCGCGTCGAGGGTCGAGCCCTACGGGGCGTCCCGGTCCGCCGCCTCCGCGATGCGCTTGATCGCCGCCAGCCGCCGGTCCCAGTCGGCGGCCAGCGAGGCCATCCACCGAGCCGTCGCGTCGAGTGCCGCGGGTCGCACCGAGTAGCGCACCTCACGCCCCACCCGACCGCCCGAGACGAGCCCGGCGGCGTCCAGCACGGCGAGGTGCTTCACCACCGCCTGCCGTGACACGGGCAGCTGCTCGGCCAGCTTCGTCGCCGTGGTCTCACCCTGCGCCGCGAGCAGGTCGAGCAGCTGACGGCGCGTCGGATCGACCAGCGCGGTGAGCACGCTGTCGACCTCGTCGGCGGCATTGCGGTCGTCCATCCCGCGCATATGATCGCACGCGGGATTCGCCGGACGCGCCTACAGCTCGTAGACCTGCCCCGTCTGCGCGCCCTCGACCGACCGGACGTAGGCCCGGGCGACCTTGGCCAGGTCGACCGACTCCATGCCGGGGAAGAAGTCGCCGTAGGCGTCGAGGCTCTCGGTGAACACGGTCGGGCTGACGGCGTTCACGCGCTGCGGCGCGATCTCGATCGCCGCCGCCCGCACGAACGCCTCGACCGCGCCGTTCGCCAGGGAAGCCGCGCTGCCGGTCGGCACGGGCTCGCGCGCCAGCACGCCGGTGATGAGCGTGAACGAACCCCGTTCCGCGATCCGGCCGACGCCCTGCCGGACGAGCTCGACCTGGCTCAGCACCTTCCCCCGGAACGCGTCCAGGTAGTCCTGCGCGGTCATCTCGGTGACCGGCTTCCACGGCACGTCGCCCGCTGCGCTCACGACCGCGTCGACCCGGCCCGCCCGCTCGTACATCTCGGCGACCTGCGCCGGGTCGCTGACGTCGTGGCGCAGGTCGCCGCCGGAGCGCCCGACAGTGACGACGTCGTGGCCGCGTTCGGTGAGGGCGCTGTGGACGGCCGTGCCGAGCGTGCCGCCGGCGCCGATGAGGACAATCTTCATGGCGATCACGCTAGAGCCGATCCGCACCGTCCGTGAAATGCCGAACGCACAGCACTTATGCTCCACGGTTATGAATGTGGAGTTGCGGCACCTGCGGGCGTTCGCGGCGATCGGCAACGAGCGGACGATCACCGGCGCCGCGGCCGTGCTGCACGTCAGCCAGCCCGCGCTGTCCCGCACGTTGGAGCAGTTGGAGAGCAGGCTCGGCACCAGGCTGGTCGAGCGCACGACCCGCAGCCTGGCGCTGACCGAGGCCGGCGTGCGACTGCTGGCGCACGCCAACCGCATCCTCACCCAGGTGGATGACGCGCTGGCCGAGGTCAAGGCCGGGCCGAGGGCGCTGCGCGTCGGGTTCGCCTGGGCCGCGCTCGGCAGGCACACGGTGCCGTTGCTGCGCGGTTGGCGCGACGCCCGGCCCGACGCGGAACTGCGGGTGTTCCGGCCGGACGACCCCGAGGGCGCGTTGCGGCGCGGCGAGATCGACGTGGCGTTCGTGCGCTCGCCGGCGGCCCCCGATCGCGACCTGGCGTCCGCCGACCTCTACCTCGAACCACGCGTGGCCGCCGTGTCCGAAGATCACCCGTTCGCGCGAGCCCTCGCCGTCCGGCTGGACGACCTCGCCGACCGGCCGGTCGCGATCTGCGCCACCGCCACCAGCACCAGCACCGACCTGTGGCCGGCCGACCACCGCCCCGACGCGCTCGACGTGGCCAACGCCGACGAATGGCTCACCGCGATCACCACCGGCGACGCCGTCGGGGTCACCACGGACGCGACCGCGCACACCCACCCGCACCCCGGCGTCCGCTACGTGCCGATCACCGACGCCGACCCCGTGGCGGTGCGGGTGGTCTGGCCCCGGAGCGCGACCCACCCCGCCACCGACGCCTTCCGCGAGCACGCGCGCGTGCTGCTCCGGGGAGCGGCCCGGTCCGAGAGCTGACGCGCACCGCCCATACTGGACCAGTCGGTACAGTCCAGGGAGGGCCCGTGCTCACGAAGAAGGGCGCCGCGACCCGGCAGCGGATCGTCGAGGCGATGGCCGCGGAGATCCGCGAGCGCGGCATCAACGCGGCCACTCTGGAGGACGTCGGGCGGCGCAGCGGCACCGGCAAGAGCCAGCTGTTCCACTACTTCCCCGAGGGCAAGGAACAGCTCCTGCTGGCCGTGGCCCACTGGGAGGCCGACCGGGTGATCGAAGACCAGCAGCCGCACCTCGGGCAGCTCACGTCGTGGGCGGCGTGGCGGCGGTGGCGGGACGTGGTGGTCGAGCGCTACCGCAGGCAGGGCGTGCACTGCCCGCTCGGCGTGCTGATCACCGAGGTCGGCAGGCACACCCCGGCGGCGCAGGCGGTCACCCGGCAGCTGCTCGCCCAGTGGCAGCACCAGGTCCGGGTCGGCATCGAGCAGATGCAGGACAGCGGCCGGGTCAGCCGCCGCGTCGACCCGCACCGCACGGCCGGCGCCGTCATCGCGGCGATCCAGGGCGGGGTGACGATCCTGATGTCGACGGGCTCCGCCGAACACCTCGAATCCGCCCTGGACCTGTGCCTGGACCACCTGCGCGACTACCGCTGAGCCCAGTTGCGCACGACCGGGCGGTAGCCGGCCGGCTTGTCGCCGAGCTTGACCCCCGGGCTGACCAGCCACTCCTGGTAGTCCGGCGTGAACATCCGGTAGACCGACGCCGGCGGCTCGGCACTGGCCCGGTCGAGCCGGTCGCGCAGCTCCGCCGGCAGCTCGAAGTCCAGCGCCGCCACCGACGTGCCGAGCTGCTCCGCGCTGCTCGCGCCGACGATGGCCGCGCCGATCCCGGGCCGGTTCGCGACCCAGTTCAGCGCGACCTGGGCCATCGTCACCCCCAGCTCGGCGGCCACGGCCTCCACCACCTTCAGCAGCTCCCACTGCCGGTCGGTCCACGACGACCCGCCGCCCGCGAGCCTGCCCTCCCCGGTCAGCCCGGCGTCGGAGTGGCGGTACTTGCCGGTGAGGAAGCCGCCGCCGAGCGGGCTCCACGCCGTGACGCCGAGACCCAGCTCCTGCCCCACCGGGACGTGTTCGGCCTCGACGGTCCGGTCGATGAGCGAGTACGGCAGCTGGAGGCTGATCATCGGGGTGAGCGAGTGCGCCTCGGCGAGGGTCTGCGCCCGCGCGGCGTACCAGGCGGGCACGTCGGACAGCCCCGCGTGGCGGATCTTGCCCGCCCGCGCCAGGTCGTCGAACGTGCGCAGCACCTCGTCGACCGGTGTCAGCCGGTCCCACGTGTGCAGCAGGAACAGGTCGACGTAGTCGGTGCCCAGGCGCCGCAACGACGCCTCGACCGCCCGGATCATGTGCTTGCGGCCGTTGCCGCCCGCGTTCGGGTCGCCGGGGTCGACGCTGTTGGTGAACTTGGTGGTGAGCACCACCCGGTCGCGCACGCCCGCCTCGGCGACGAGGCGGCCGAGGATCGTCTCGCTCTCGCCCGCGGTGTAGAAGTCCGCGGTGTCGAGGAAGTTGCCGCCCGCCTCCAGGTAGCGCCGGAAGATCGGCCGGGCCTCGTCCTCGGTCCTGCCGTACGCGGCGTGGAAACCGCCGGTGCCGAAGTTCATCGTGCCCAGCGCCAGCCGGCTGACGCGCAGCCCGGAACGGCCCAACAAGAAGTACTCGTCCAATGCCATGCGACCCACGGTGCCGAGTCGAAAATGTACCCGCAAGTACAGAAATCGATGACGTACACGCATGACGTCGTCCGACGGTCGCCGGGGACCGCACCGCGTTCCTAGTGTCGCTCCGGGCACTGCGGTGAAGTCCGAGCACCGCGGTTCCCCCGCACGAACATCCCGAGAACGCAGAGGAAACCATGTCCGAAGTCACGTACACCGCAGTCGCCACGTCCACCGCGGAAGGGCGCAACGGTGGCCGTGCGTCCTCCGACGACGGCGCGCTCGACGTCGCCCTCGCCGTACCGAAGGAGCTCGGCGGCGCGGGCGGCGCGACGAACCCGGAGCAGCTGTTCGCCGCCGGCTGGGCGTCCTGCTTCGTCGGCGCGGTGCGCCGGGTGGCGGCGACGAAGAAGGTCCGCCCGACGGACCTCGCCGTGGTCGCGGAGATCACGCTGCACCACGACACCGTCGCGAGCGAGTTCAAGCTCAGCGCCGTGCTCCGCCTGACGGCGTCGGGCATCGACCAGGCGACCGCCGAGGAGCTGGTCGACGGCGCGCACCAGGTGTGCCCGTACTCGAAGGCGACCCGCGGCAACATCGAGGTCACCCTCCAGGCCGCCGCCGTCTGACCACAGTGGACGCACGCGCCCGGCCGGGGTCGGGCGCGTGCGTCGGCGTTCAGAGGTGATCGGCGTCGACGACCGCCCGGGCGAACGGCTGCGGCGCCTCCTGCGGGACGTTGTGGCCGATGCCCTCGAAGACCCGGTGGTCGTACCGGCCGGTGAACTTGTCGCGGTAGGACGCGCCGTCCGCCGCCGCGCCGTCGAAGTCGCTGCCGATCGTGATCGCGGGCACGGCGATGGCCGGCGCGGTGGCGAGTTGCCGTTCGTAGCGGTCGTACCGGGTCTCCCCGGGCGCCAGGCTCAGCCGCCAGCGGTAGTTGTGGATCACGATGTCGACGTGGTCGGGGTTGTCGAACGACGCCGCGCTGCGGTCGTACGTCGCGTCGTCGAAGTCCCACCGCGGCGACGCGTCCCGCCAGATCAGCTTGTTGAACTCGTGCCGGTTCCGGCGGTAGCCGAGGACGCCTCGTCCGGTGGCGAAGTAGTACTGGTACCACCAGTTCCGCTCGGCCGCCGGCAGCAGCGGCTCCAGGTTCTTCGCCAGGTTCGTGACGAGGTACCCGCTCACCGCGACGATCGCCTTGCAGCGCTGTGGCCAGAGCGCGGCCACCACGCCCACCGTCCGCGCGCCCCAGTCGAACCCGCCGAGCACCGCCTTGTCGATCCGCAGCGCGTCCATGAAGGCGATGACGTCGAGCGCCACCGCGGACTGCTGGCCGTTGCGGGCGGTGTGCGGCGACAGGAACCTGGTTTCGCCGTAACCGCGCAGGAACGGCACGAGGACGTGGTAGCCCTCGGCGGCCAGCAGCGGCGCGACGTCGACGTAGCTGTGCGCGTCGTACGGCCAGCCGTGCAGCAGCACGACGGCCTGGCCGGTGCGGGGGCCGAACTCGGCGTAGGCGATGTCGAGCACACCGGCCCGCACGTGCTTCAGCCGGCCGAGCGAGGTGTTGCCGCCGGTTCGCCCGCCCAGCGCGGCGGCGGTCGGCGTGACCGCTGCGGGCAACGACGTCGCCACCGTGCCCGCCGCGACCACCCGGCCGAACGTTCTCCTGCTGATCATCTCCGGCTCCCTGTGCCGTCTCACCGTGGACGACGGCGACGCTAGGTGCGCCGCGCGGGCCGCCGCGACCGTCGGGTGACGCTGCCGGTGTACGTCACCGCAGCGCGTCGAGCGCCTCGCCCAGGTCGGCGCGGGAGGTCACGCCCAGCTTCGGGAAGATCCGGTGCAGGTGGGTGCCGACGGTCCGGTGCGACAGGAACAGCCGTTGCCCGATCTCCCGGTTGGTCAGGCCCTCGGCGGCCAGCCGCGCGATGCCCAACTCGTGCGGTGTCAGCCTCTCCCGCGCGTCCGGGTCCCGGTTCGGGCTCGACTCCCCCGCGCCGCGCAGCTCACGGCGGGCCCGTTCGCCCCACGCGGTCAGGCCGAGCGCGTCGGAGGTGTCCCTGGCGGCGCGCAGGTGCGTCCGGGACTCCACCACCCGCCGTTGCCGGCGCAGCCACTCGCCGAACGCCAGGTGCAGGCGGCCCCGTTCGGCCGGCCACCCGGTCAGGTCGGCGCGCAGCGCGGCCGTGAACAGCGGCTCCGCCTCGTCGTTGGGCGCCAGCACGGCACGCGCGTAGCGCAGCCCGATGTGCAGCGCCGGCGAGGGTGTCGACGCGGCGGTCGGCTCCAGGTCGCGCACGATGTCCCGCGCGGCGTCGGTCCGGCCGGCCCGCACGGCCGCCTCGGTCAGCTCGGGGAGGCAGTAGGCGCGCAGGGCCAGGTGGTAGGACGGGTCGGCGGGGTCGTGCAGCCGGCTCAGGTCCGCGAACGCGTCCTCGAAGCGGCCCTCGCCCGAGGCCGAGATCCCGATCGCGAGCCGCACGGTGGCCAGCACCGGGCGGGCGCCCGCAGCGAGGCCGACCCGTTCCGCCTCGCCGGCCAGCGCCGCGGCCCGTCCGTGGTCACCGCGCAGCGCGGCGATCTCCGCCTGGACGGCCGTGGCCAGCCCGTGCATGAACGGCTGCCGGGTTTCCCGGGCGAGGTTCGCCGCCTCGGCCGCGACCGGCGCGGCCGAGGTCAGGTCGCCGAGCCGGGTCCGGCACCACGCCTCCACGGCCAGGGCCCTGGCCAGCAGCCCGAGGCGGCCTTGGGCACGCAGCCCCGGCGTCGCCGCGGCGGAGAACCGTGCCGCCAGGTCGAACGCGCCGACTTGCAGGGACGCGCTGCCCAGGTACCGGTCGACCTCCGGGTCCGTGCCGGTGGCGCCGGCCAGGGCGCGCAGCTCGGCCAGCACGGCGTCACCCCGTTCGAAGGGCGCGACGTAGGCGGTGATGGCGATCATGGCGGGTTCGTCCGCGCCGACCGGCAGCCGCTCCGCGACCTCCAGCAGCGAACGGCGCGCGTCCGGGCCCGGTTCGACCCAGAAGCAGCGCATGGCGGCGCCCCACAGGATCCGGGCGGCGGTGTCGACCTGGCCGTCGTCGGCGACCGAGGCGGCCAGCCCGCCCAGTTCCGCCACGCGCGAGACGTCTTCGCGGACGCCGTCCTCGAAGCCGCTGAGCACCCAGCCTGCGGTGGCGCGCCGGCGCGGCGTGAGGTCCAGGGCCTGTGCGTCGCGCACCAGCCGTTCGGCGGTGTCGCGGCGGCCCACCTCGACCGCCAGTTCGGCGGCGCGCAGCAGCCGGACCGCCCGCCCGGACCGCGACCCGCTCAACCGGGCCGCCCGCTCCAGCGCGGCCACGGCGGCGGCGAGCCCACCCCGGCGCCGGGCGCGTTCGGCCGCCTGCTCCAGCTCGGTCGCCACGTCCTCGTCCGTGCCGGAGGTCGCGGCGGCCCGGTGCCAGGCCCGGCGGTCCGGGTGGGCGATGAGGGTCTCGGCGAGCGCCAGGTGCGCCTGTCGGCGTTCGTCGAATGTCGCCGCCGCGGGCACGGCCGCGCGGATCAGGGGATGGCGGAAGGTCGACACCGGGCCGTCGAGCTCGATCAACCGGGACTCGATGGCGGGCGCGAGGATGTCCGACGTGAGGGTGCCCGGCGCGGGGGTTCCCGGCCCTGCCGCCGACCCCGCGTCCGGCGCAACCACGTCCGGCCCTGCCGCCGAACCCGACAGCAGACCCGAGGCCACCGGAGACCCGCCACCCGCGGCGACCACCTCCGACCCGGCCGCCGAACCCAGGAGCAGGCCGGTGGCCTCCAGGGTCTCGGGGACCAGGTCGCTCTGGTTCAGCGCCGCCACCAGCAGCGCGGTGCGGGTGGGCGCGGGCAGGGCGGCGACCCGCGCGGTGAAGGCGCGGTGCAGCCGGTCGGTCAGCGGCAGCACCGGGTCCGGCCCGGCCGGTTCCGCCACCGCGGGCAGCTCGACCAGCGCCAGCGGGTTGCCCGCCGCCTGGGCCAGCACCCGCTCCCGCGCCACCGGCGTGAGGCCGGGCGCGACCGAGTCCAGCACACCGGCCGCGACCTCGTCCGCCAGCCGACCGACGGTCATCAGGCACAACCCGGCGTCCAGCAACGGCGAGGGCTCACCGTCCCGCAGCGTCGCGAGCAGCACGACCGGCTCGGACTCGATCCGGCGCGCCACGAAGGCGAGCACGTCGAGGCTCGCGCGGTCGAGCCAGTGCACGTCCTCGGCGACGACCAGCAGCGGCCGGTGCCCTGACTCCTCGGCCAGCAGGGTCAACGCGGCCAGACCGACGAGGTAGGCGCCCGGTTCCGGGCCGTCGGCGAGCCCGAGGGCGGTGCGCAGCGCGTCCCGCTGCGGACCGGGCAGCCCCGCCACACCCGCCCGCACCGGGTACAGCAGTTGGTGCAGCCCGGCGTAGGGGAGGTTCCGCTCGGCCTCCGCCCCCGTCGTCACCAGCACGCGCAGCCCGGCGATCGAGGCCGCGGCGACGGCTTCCGCCACGAGCGCCGACTTGCCGATACCCGCTTCACCGCGCAGGAGCACGCCACCACGGCCCACCGGACCGTCCACCAGCTCGGCCAGGGCCTTCAGCTCGGCGTCCCTCCCCGCCAGTGGCATCACCCGGCCGCCAGCCGTGACGGGCGCAGCGGCGGGTTGCCGCGCAGCCGCGCGCGGTGCGCCAGCGCCTTCATCTTGTTGCCGCACGTGGCCATCGCGCACCACTCCCGGCGGAAGCCGCGCGACGAGTCGACGTAGACCTGCGTGCACTCCGGGCGGCCGCACTCCTTCAGGAGGTCGGCCGCCGGGCCGCCGAGGATCCCGATCGCGTGCCGGGCCACGGAGGACAGCGCCTGCTCCGGCGTCGCCGTGAGCACCAGCCCGTCCGGCACGAGCCGGGGCACCACCGGCGGGACGGCCGCCACCCGGTTGAGCAGGTCGACCGACGCGGGGTCGTCGCGCTCCCCCACGATCCGGCCCCGCACCAGGACGTAGATCGACTCGCGGAGGGCGACCGCCGCAGCGAGGTCGGCCGCGGCACTGCCCGGCGCCGTGTCGGCCACCCCGGCCTCGACGAACCACGCGTCGAGGGCGCGCGGTGTGCCCAGCACGTCGCGCGGCGCGGGGCTCCGGCGGGCCCGGAGGGTGCCCGCGAAATCCAGCGCGGGGTCCCCGCAGGGGAAGGCGTGCTCCACGTAACCAGTCTGACAGGTGACGAATACGTGCGCCAATCAATAACCGTCTTGACAGGTTGCGAACAGCCGTGCCAAGGTGCTCCGGTCGTCACTCGGACGGGCCCGGTCACGGGCTCGACGACTCCCTCACCGCTCGCACCTCTCGTGCGAGCGCGCTCCTGACCCCATTTCCCGGGTCACGAAACCACTGAGGAAGTCGATGAGACTCTGGACGAAACTCGTCTTGGCCGCCCTGGCGCCGGCCCTGCTCGTGGTGCCGGCGTCCGCCGAACCCGCGGGCACGGCGGTCGGCGACGCCACGTGCGCCCCGGTCCCCGTCTCCGCTCCGGCGGGCGCGCGGATCGAGTCCGTGCGGGCCGAGCACCACCCCGGCGGCACCGTCACGTTCCCGCAGACGCCGTTCTCCGCGCCCGCGCCGATCGCGGACGTGCCGCCGTACTGCCAGGTCACGGTCACCCTCACCCACGACGGGAACGACCACGTCACGGTCGCGGTGGCCCTGCCGGGCACCGGCTGGACCGGCCGCCTGCAGGCCGTCGGCGGCAGCGCCTACGCCGCGGGCGACTTCGGCGCGCCGCTGGTCCAGGCGGTCAAGGACGGCTACGCGGGCGTGACCACCGACGCAGGCGTGTCGTCGAACCCCCTGGACACCGGCTGGGCCCTGACCACCGGCGGCGAGGTCGACACGACGCTGCTGACCAACTTCGCGACCCGCTCGGCGCACGAGTCCGCCGTGATCGGCAAGGCGGTGGCGCGGGCGTTCTACGGCCGCCCCGTGTCGTACTCGTACTGGAACGGCTGCTCGACCGGCGGTCGGCAGGGCTACGCGGAAGCGCAGGAGCACCCGCGCGACTTCGACGGCGTCCTGGCGAACGCGCCGGCGGTCGACTGGACGCGGTTCGCGGTCGCGACCCTGTGGCCGCAGACCGTGATGCACAACGACCGCCACTTCCCGGGCGACTGCGTCCTCACCGCGTTCCGCCGGGCGGCGATCGCGGCCTGCGACCCGCACGACGGCGTCACCGACGGCGTCACCGACCAGCCGGCGGACTGCGGCTACGACCCCCGCACGCTGGTGGGCGCCACGGTGCTCTGCGCCGGCGAGGAGGTCACCGTGACGGCCGAGGACGCGGAGGTCGTGCGCAAGATCTGGGCCGGCCCGACCGACCCCCGCGGCCGGAGCCTGTGGTCGGGGCTGCCGAAGGGCGCGGACTTCGCCTGGCTGGCCAGGACGGAGCACGACGAGAACGGCGTGCCGTCCGCACCGGGGTTCCCGGTCGCCGTCGCGTGGGTGCGGAGCTTCCTGGCCAAGCAGCCCGGGTTCGACACCTCCACCATCACCTACGAGCGGTTCACCGAGCTGTTCCACCAGTCGGTGCGCGAGTACGACGACGTCATCGGCACGTCGGACCCGGACCTCGGCGGGTTCCGGCGGGCGGGGCGGGAAGCTCCTCACCTTCGTCGGCACGGCCGACCAGCTGATCCCGCCCGGCGGCACGATCGCCTACCGCGACCGGGTGGAACGGCGGCTGGGCGGCGCCGACCGCGTGAACGACTTCTACCGCCTCTTCCTCGCACCCGGCGTGGAGCACTGCGGCGGCGGCTCGGGCCCGGCGCCGACGAACCCGCTCGGCGCGCTGGTGGACTGGGTCGAGCACGGCCGGGCGCCGTCGACCCTGCCCGCGGCGACCGCCGACGGCAGCCGGACCCGCGACCTCTGCGCGTACCCGCAGGTCTCGCGGTACCGCGGGCACGGTGATCCCGCGGTCGCGTCGAGCTACCGCTGCACGCGCCGCTGATCCCGCCACCGCCCGTGCCGGCACCCGGCGCGGGCGGTGGTCCCCGGATTTCGCATCGGCCGCAAAACCGTTGATACAGAAGGAATTCCGGGGCGCCCGGCGGGACAGGTGGCCGTTAATCGATCGCCGTCACCCGGTCCGGTGGGGCAACATCGACAACTCCGAGGTGCCCCCCGGAAGGAGTCGGATGGCCGCGCCAAGGTCCGGAAAACCCGTCAACAAACGAAAAAACGCGGTGCTGCTCGCCCTGCGCCTGTACGGGCGGGAGTTGCGGCGGCACCGGTTGCTCGCCGCGGGCGCGCTCGTGCTGCCCGCGCTGGGCAACACCTGCCTGCTCTACCTGACGCCGCTGGCGGTCGGCGCGCTCGCGGGTCACCTCGCGCGGGGCGGCGACACCGGCTTCACCACCGTGCTCCCGTACCTGCTGGTCTTCGCGGGTCTGATGCTCTTCGCCGAGTTGCTGTGGCGCATCGGCGTGCACTGCCTCAACCGCACCGACGGACGCGGGATCGAGCACCTGTCCGTCCTGGGCATGGACGCGCTGCTCGCCAAGGACGCGGCGTTCTTCCACGACAACTTCGCGGGCTCCCTCACCAAGCGCGTGCTGAGCTTCGCGTCGCGCTTCGAGGAGTTCGTCGACACGGTGGCGTTCAAGATCGTCGCCAACCTCATCCCGCTGGGTTTCGCGTGCGTGGTGCTGTGGAGCTTCCACCCCCTGCTCGTCCTGGTGCTGCTCGGCCTGATCGTCGTCACGGGATTCGTGGTCGCGCCGCTCATCCGCCGTCGCCAGCGCTTGGTCGCCGAGCGGGAGGCCGCCTACGCGCGGCTGTCCGGCCACGTCGCCGACACGTTGATGAACATGGAGACGGTGCGGGCGTTCGCCGCCGAGGAGCGCGAGAGCGCGGAGCACCGGACCCGGGCCGCCGAGACCCGGGTGCTGGCGCTGCGGTCGTGGGACTACGGCAACCTGCGCATCGACGCCCTGGTCGCGCCGCTGTCCGTGCTGACCAACGCGCTCGGCCTCGCGGTCGCCGTCGGGGTCAGCGGCGGGCTCGGCGTGGAGGCGATCGTGGTGACGTTCGCGTACTTCTCCAACGCGACGCGGATCATGTTCGAGTTCAACCAGATCTACCGGCGGGTCGAGAGCGCGCTCACCGAGGCCGCGCAGTTCACCGAGCTGCTGCTCGACGAGCCGACCGTGCTCGACCCGGAGGAACCCGAGCCGCTGCAGGTCGAGGACTCCCGCGTCCGGTTCGACCACGTGGTGTTCGCGCACGGCGGCAACAAGCCGTTGTTCACCGGCTTGGACCTGGACGTGCCGGCGGGCACGCGGATCGGGTTGGTCGGCCGCTCCGGCGGCGGCAAGACCACGCTCACCCGGTTGCTGCTGCGGCTGATGGACGTCGACGAGGGTCGGATCCTCATCGGCGGCCAGGACATCGCGCGCCTGCGCCAGGCGGACCTGCGCGGCCTCGTCGCGTACGTGCCCCAGGACCCGGCCATGTTCCACCGGACGCTCCGGGAGAACATCGCCTTCGCCCGACCGGGCGCGACCGACGCCGAGATCCTGCGCGCCGCCCACGCCGCCCACGTGACGGAGTTCGCGGAGGCGCTGCCCGACGGGTTCGACACGATGGTCGGCGAACGCGGGGTCAAGCTGTCCGGCGGGCAGCGGCAACGGGTCGCGCTGGCCCGCGCGATCCTGCGCGACGCGCCGATCCTGCTGCTGGACGAGGCGACCAGCGCGTTGGACTCGGAGAGCGAGGTGCTGGTCCAGGAAGCGCTGTGGCGGCTCATGGAGGGCCGCACGGCGCTCGTCGTCGCGCACCGGCTGAGCACCGTCGTGCGGATGGACCGGCTGGTCGTGCTGGACCGGGGCGGGATCGTGGAACAGGGCACGCACGCCGAACTGCTGGACGCGGACGGCTCGTACGCGAAGCTGTGGCGCCACCAGTCCGGCGGCTTCCTGGACGAGACCGCGCCGGACGAGGTGGACGCCGGCGTGCCGGACCCGGTGGGCGCCAAGCCGTCCTGAGCCGGCACCCCGCACGTCACCGCGGCGGAAGGGCCTGCCCTGCACGGCGTGATCAGCGAGTTCGACGCCACGCGGAAGCCGCGGCGGGCCCGCCGCGGCCGTGCGGGCTTGAACTTCCAGTCGGTGGAACGCCTAGCGTCCCCGGACATGACGATCACGGTCCTCGACACCTACCCCGCCATGCGCGAAATCCTGCGGTCGCCGCGAACCGACCGGCCCGGGCTGCTCAAGGCCATGCTCGAACCGGCCGCGGGCATGTACCGGTACTTCCCCGGCGAGGTCGACCTCGTCGCGATGCACGCGATGAGCTCCGGGTTCCCGATCGACCGCGACGAGGAACGGTGCCTGGAGGCGTTGGAGGCGCTGCACGACGCCGACGCGTGGCGCCGGATCGAGCGCGCCCTGCGCGACGCCCTCGCCGTGCAGCTCGCGGCGACCCCGGGCCTCGCGGTGCCGGACATCACCGTGCTCGTCGTGCTCGGCGATCCCGGGGACGCGCACTTCATGGGCCCGAACCTGGGCATGACGGCGAACGGCAGCGTGCCCGGCCACGTGTTCCTGAACTTCTGGCCCTACCCGGAGAACCTGGCGCGGCTGGAGGCGACCGCGGTGCACGAGCTCAACCACAACCTCCGCTACGGTCCCGGCGCCGTCGTGTGGGACCCGGCGACGGTCACCGTGGGCGAGCACGTGGTGTCCGAAGGGCTCGCCGACGCGTTCGCCCGCCAGCTGTACGGCGACGAGCTGGGGCTCGCCCGCATCGGCGTGCCGCACCTGCACGACGACGCGGTGTTCGCCAAGGTCGTCTCCGGCCTCGCGGTGACGGGGATGCAGAACTTCACCGCGTGGGTGCACGGTGACGAAGCCGCCGCCCGCTACGGCGCGACCCCCGTGGGGCTGCCCACCGGCGCCGGCTACGCCGTCGGCAACCGGCTCGTGGACGCCTACCTGGCCACGACGGGCCGCACCGCGGCGGAAGCGTTGCTGGTGGACAGCCGGGAGGTGATCGACACGGCGCTCAGCCGCGTCCCGCGTCCCTAACGGGTGGCCTCGAACTCCTCGTACAGCTCCGGGATGTAGGCGAGCAGGAGGTCGACGGTGCCGATCCCCCCGTTGACCGGGTCGAGCTGCGCGTAGGCGTACGCGATCTCGGACCCCTTGCGCGACGGCGCCGACTCGCGCACGTCGGTCAACCAGTCCAGGAACGGCACGCGCCGCACGACCAGCACCGGGTTGAGCAGCGCGGCGTAGACCAGCAGCAGGTCCAGCACCACCGGGCGGTTGCGCAGGGCCCACCGGTAGAACTCCGAGAACAGGAAGAACCGGCGCTCCACCGCCGTCGGCGCGACCCCGTGCACCTGCTCGGCGACCGCGGCGCCGTGGTCGGTCGAGGCCTGCTCGGCTTCGCTCCACGCCCGGTCGTGGACGTTGCGGACGGTCAGCTCACCCCGGTGCAGCCGGGTCAGGTAGTCGGCCCACCGCGCCGAGCCGGGGTTGCCGAAGCCGTCGGTCGAGCGACCGAGCGCGAGCGCGACGCCGCGTTCGATCCCCTCCAGGATCCCCGCGTCGACGTGCGAGACCCACGTGCCCGGCGCGCCGAGCCCGTGATCGCGGAAGAACGAGAGCACGCCCTCGATGTTGCGCCAGCGGTCCGCCGCGCCCAGCCCCGCGGCGGGACCGCTCTGCACCAACCGGAGGAACTCCAACCGGTCCGCCATCGCCATCCGGTCGATCTCGGCCGCCGTGCAGTCCAACGACGCCGCGCACTCCGCCGGCGACCGCACCTCCGCCATCGCCGGCACCGGCGTGACCAACCCTGCCACCAGCGCGAGCACGACTACCCAAACGGATCTCTTCACACCCGGCAACTTAACGTCCCCGCTCCGTGACGGTGACCGGAAACCACCCGTTCAGGTCGCCTGGGTCGTCACCGCTTCGGGAGTGCGCTCGAGGCGGCTGGTCGCCCAGGCCACCACGACGCCGGCCGCGCAGACGATCAGCGAGACGAGCACCGGGCCGTCCGAGCCGCCGCCGACCGCCGACCCGCCGACCGCGGCGCCGATCGCGATGCCCAGGGTGACCGCGGACGCGGGCAGGGTGGCCGCCAGGTCGCGGCCCGGACCGGCGAGGCCGACCACCCGGTGCTGGATCGACGGGACGATGCCGAAGCCGACGACCCCCCACACGAACAGCGCGATCGCGGTGATCACGGGGTTCGACCCGAGGAAGTACAGCGCGGCGAGGGCGAGCACCAGGACGACGCCGCCGACGATGATCGTGCCGCCCGCGTTCCGGTCCGCCGCCGCACCGCCCGCGAACGTGCCGAGGGCGTTGGCGACGCCGTACACCAGCAGGAAGAGCGCGATCGTGCCGCCGGAGACGCCCGTGACGTCGGCCAGGAACGGCTGGATGAACGTCAGGCCGGCGAACTGACCGCCCATGATCAGGAAGCCCAGGCCGAGCAGGGCCAGGACCTTCGGCGCGAACGCGTGCCTGGCCTGCGCCCCGAAGCCGCCGATACCCGAGTGGGGCACGGTCGGGATGACCGCCACGGCCAGCGCCAGCGTGAGCACCCCGGCGAGGACGATCGCGACGAACGACGCCTCCCAGCCGCGGCTCTGGCCGATCAGGGTGCCGAGCGGGACGCCGAGCGCGGTGGAGACGGCCGTGCCGCCGAAGACGAACGAGATCGCCTTGCCCATCTTCTCCGGCGGCATCATGCCCGCGCCGACCGCGAAGGCCACCCCGATGAACAGGCCGTGCAGCGAGCCGGCGAGCACGCGTGCGACGAGCAGCAGGCCGAAGCTCGTCGCCATCACCGCGATGGCGTTGACCAGGACGTACGCGGCCAACGAGACCTGGAGCAGCCGCCTGCGGGCGAACCTGATCGTGAGGGCGGTCAGCACCGGTCCGCCGATCGAGATGCCCAGCGCGTAGCTGGTGACGAGGCCGCCGGCGGTCCCGACCGAGACGTTCAGGTCGTCGGCGATGAGGTTCAGCACGCCGACCACGATCAGCTCGGCGCTGCCCATCACGAACGTGCCGAAGAACAACGCGGTCAGCGCCAGGTTGGTGCGCGACCGGCTCAGGCCGGTTCGCGTGTCTGCACTCATGTGAGTCCCCCAAGGTCTTGTTCACGGATTCGGCGTGCGACGCCGGACGTTAGGGAACGATCCCTAACACCGCAACCGAATGACCGTCAGGCCCTGTCCCGCCGTGGCGGGACAGGGCCCGGAGATCACCGAAACAGTCCACTGTGGACACCCTGCGATCACGGCAGGGCCCCCGCAACGGGACCCAGGGCGAGCGCGGGCACGAAGGTGAGCGCCGCGACCCTGCCGCACCCGAACCCGCCGTTGACGCGATTCGAACGCGCATTCCCCTGCGTCACCCGTCCGGTCACGGGGTGCGGCAGGATGATCTGCATGGTGAGCCCTGCCGCCGACGGCGTCCCCGGAGAGGTAGCGGACGTGAAGCGGGACGCCGTGGTGGCGTGCGCGGTCTACGTCGACGGCGTGCGGCTGCCCGGTGACCTGTCGCCCGCCGACGCCGCCGCCGAGGTCCGGTCGCGCGGCGGCGGGTTCGTCTGGGTCGGGCTGTTCCAGCCGGACGAGGAGCACATCCACGAGGTCGCCGAGGCGTTCGGGCTGCACGAGCTCGCCGTCGAGGACGCCGTGCACGCCCACCAGCGCCCCAAGCTCGACCGCTACGACGACAACCTGTTCATGGTGCTCAAGACCCTGCGGTTCGTGGAGCACGAGTCGCCGACGACGGCGAACGAGATCGTGGAGTCCGGGGAGATCATGGTGTTCCTCGGCCGCGACTACGTGATCACGGTCCGCCACGGCCACCACTCGGGGCTGGGTGACGTGCGCCGCCAACTGGAGGCCGCGCCGCACCTGCTGGCGGCGGGGCCCGCGATGGTGCTGCACGAGATCGCCGACCGCGTGGTCGACGGCTACCGCGAGGTGATCGAGGCGTTCGAGGGCGACATCGACCTGGTCGAGACCGCGGTGTTCGCGCCGCGCAGCGAGATCGGCGTCGAGCAGATGTACCTGGTCAAGCGGGAGATCATGGAGCTGCGGCGGGCGGTGATGCCGCTGGCGGCCCCGCTGCGCAAGCTCAGCGAGGGCGCGTGCGGCCCGCTCGTGCCGGATGAGATCCGGTCCTACTTCCGCAACGTCGACGACCACCTCACCGCCGCCGCGGAACGCGTCGTCGCCTTCGACGAGATGCTGACCACGCTGGTCAACGCGACCTTGGCCAAGGTGTCGTTGCAGCAGAACAACGACATGCGCAGGATCTCCGCGTGGGTGGCGATCATCGCCGTGCCGACCATGGTGGTGGGCGTCTACGGCATGAACTTCGACCACATGCCGGAACTGCGCTGGCAGTACGGCTACCCGTTCGTGCTGTCGGTGACGCTGGCCGCGTGCCTGATCCTGTACCGCCTGTTCAAGCGCAACCGGTGGCTGTGACGAACGCGGCGCGGCGGTGGCGGTGCGCCCGGGAGATCCGGGTCACGGCACCATGGACGGCATGATGCGGCAGCTCCCCGCCAAAGACCGACCGGGCAAGGACGCCTGGCTCGGGCCGATCTCGCTGTGCCTCGCGGTGCTCAGCTGGCCGATCCCGGCCGGTGGCACCGTCCTGGCGGTCGGGGCGGTGGTCTGCGGCGCGCTGTCGATGGGCACGAAGACCGAGTACCGGCTGGACTGGACCGCGGTCACGGGCACGTCCGTCGCCGTCCTGCAACTCCTGCTCTCGCTGATGCTGCTGGTCATGGAGGCCCGCGGCCACTAGGACGACCCACCACGCGACGGTGCGGTCGCTCGCCACCCGGCGTTCACCCGGGCGACGCCTCGATGGGTTACAAAGCGCGCGCCGTCGTCGAGGTTGGAGGCCCCGTGAGCCGTCCGGTTCGTGTTGTCGCAGGTCTGGTGGTGTGCGGGGTGACCATGTCGCTCCTGTCGTCGGCCGCGGCGGCGACGCCGCCCGAGCGGTTCCAGCGGGTCGACACCCTGTCCGTGTTCGCCAACGGCTCGGTCGGCGAGCACACCGCCGCCGAGATCGCGGCGGCCACGGCGGACGGCCGGACCGTCGTCTACACCGACTCCCCCGCCGGGCGGATCGGGTTCGCCGCCGTCGGCCGGGACGGCGCGCTCTCCCCCGCCGGCGTGCTGGACGTGCCGGGCGAGCCCACGTCGGTGGACGTCCTCGGCCGGCTGGCGCTGGTCGCGGTCGACACCTCCGCGTCGTTCACCGCGCCGTCGGGCGTGCTGGTGGTGGTCGACCTGGACGCCAAGGCGGTCGTGGCCACGCACGACCTGGGCGGGCAGCCGGACTCGATCGACGTCTCGCCCGACGGGCGGCACGCCGCCGTGGCCATCGAGAACCAGCGTGACGAGGACGTCGCCGACGGCGCGATCCCGCAGGCGCCGGCCGGCTTCCTCGCCGTCGTCGACCTCGCGGGCAGCCCCGGGTCGTGGACGCAGCGCCGGGTCGCCCTCACCGGTCTCGCCGAGGTCGCGCCGGACGACCCGGAACCGGAGTACGTCAGCGTCAACGGGCGGGGCCAGGCCGCCGTGACGCTGCAGGAGAACAACCACATCGCGGTGGTCGACCTGCGTTCGGCGAAGGTGGTGAACCACTTCCCGGCGGGCACGGTGACGGTCGGGGGCGTCGACGTCGCCGACGACGGCCGGATCGACCCGACCGGGACGATCACCGCGGCCCGCGAGCCCGACGCGGTGGCCTGGCTGGACGACCGCACGCTCGGCACCGCCGACGAGGGCGACTACCGGGGCGGGTCGCGCACGTGGACGGTGTTCGACGCGGCGTCGGGCCGGGTCGTGTTCTCCTCGGGCGACGAGCTCCAGCGGGTGGCGATCCGCCAGGGCCAGTACCCCGACGGCCGTTCGGACAACAAGGGCGTCGAGCCGGAGGGGTTGGCCGTGGCGTCCTTCGGTCGGCACCGGTACGCGTTCGTCGGCCTGGAGCGCGCCAACCTGGTCGCCGTCTACGACGTGGACGACCCGCGCCGACCACGCTTCGTGCAGGCGTTGCCGACCGGTGTCGGCCCGGAGGGCCTGCTGCCGATCCCGGCGACCGGCACACTGGTCGTGTCGGCCGAGGAGGACTCCGCCGAGGACGGCGTCCGGTCCTCGCTGACCTCGTACCGCCTGACCCGCACGCCGTTGGCCGTGGCGTTGGCGCGCAACGAGGGCACGCCCTCGATCGTGTCCGAGGGCATCGGGTTCGGCGCGCTGTCGGGGCTGTCGGGCATCCCGGGCGACAGCCGTGACGTCGTGGCCATCACCGACTCGGCGTACCGCCCGACCCGCGTGCTGACGATCGACACCCTGTCCGCGCCGGCCCGCGTGCGCGCCGAGCTGACCCTGACCAAGGGCGGGCAGCCGGTGGACTACGACGGCGAGGGCATCGCCGCGCGGCGGGGCGGCGGCTACTGGGTGGCCGCCGAGGGCGACGGGAAGGCGCGGCCGAACCTGCTGGTCGAGGTGTCCGGGTCCGGTGCGGTCGTGCGGGAGGTGCCGCTGCCGGCCGAAGTCGCGGCGACGGCCACGAGCAACGGCTTCGAGGGCGTGACGACCACCGGGCGCGGTGACGGCGAGCAGGTGTGGCTGGCGGTGCAGCGGGAGTGGAAGGGCGACCCGCGCGGCCAGGCGACCCTGGCCCGCTTCACCCCCGCGACGGGTCAGTGGTCGTTCGCGGCGTACCCGCTCGACGCCACGGCGGTCGGCTGGGTGGGGCTGTCGGAGGTGACCGCGCTGGACGACCGCACGCTGCTCGTGCTGGAACGCGACAACCAGCGCGGTGACGCGGCGGTGACCAAGAAGGTCTACCGGGTGGACATCTCCGGCCTCGCCACCGTCGCCGCCGGCCAGGCCAAGCCGCCGGCCGCGAAGACCGAGGCGCGCGACCTGCTGCCGACCCTGACCGCCGGCGGCGCCACCGCGCACGACAAGCCGGAGGGACTGGCGGTCGTCGGCCACGGCCCGTTGCGCCGCCTGGTCGCCGTGGTCGACAACGACGGCGTGGAGGACGCTCCGGGCGAATCCGTCTTCCTCCGGCTCGGCCGGATCCGCTAGGCACCGCTGTCGAGGGCCGCACCTGCCGGGTCCGGCCGTCGACGCCCGCGAGGGAGCCACCGAGGCCGGCTGGGCGCGGCGTGGAGGCCCGGCAACACGCGCCGGGCCTCCCCTGTCCCCGAACCGTCAGCCGGTGCGGCAGGTCAGGCTGGGCCAGTTCCAGTTGCCCCCGTGCTGGATGGTGAAGCCGAACACGTTGCCGTTGCCGTTGGGACGGGCCGTCATCACGTTGCCGCTGCTGTCCCAGCTGACACTCGTGTTCCAGGTGGCGATGATCTTCTGCGGCGGGCTCACCGTCACCGTCACCACCCAGTTGTCGGTCCCCGTGACGGTCACCTGGCCGTTGAAGCGGTCACTCCACTTCGTACCCTCCGAGTACGTCGCGGTGCAGCTGCCGCCGGGCTGGCTGGTGGTCGTCGTCGTGGTGCCGGTCGTGGCCGTCGTCGTGGTGGTGGACGTCGGCACGACACCGCCGTTGAGGGCGTTGAGCGTCGAGGTGTACGCGGCCTTCTTGTTGCCCGAGCCGTCGAACAGCAACGGGGTGCCCGAGGCGCGCCACGAGTCGGTGTCGCGGATGCCCCACACCGTGATGCCGGTGCAGCGGGCGACGGCCAGGCAGGCCTTCACCACGCGCTCGTAGTTCGCCGCCTGCGCCGAGCCGGAGCCCTCGATGTCCAGCTCGGTGATCTGCACGTCCACACCCAGCGCCGCGAAGCTCGACAGCGTGGTCTGGTAGTTGCCCGGCACCGGGCTCTGGCTGTTGAAGTGCGACTGCAGGCCGACGCAGTCGATCGGCACGCCGCGCTGCTTGAAGTCCTGCACCAACCGGTACACCGCCTGGGTCTTCGCGTGCGTCCAGTCGTCGGTGTTGTAGTCGTTGTAGCAGAGCTTCGCACCCGGGTCGGCCGCCCGCGCCGCGCGGAACGCCGCCTCGATCCAGTCGTTGCCCGTCCGCTGCAGGTTCGAGTCACGACGCGCACCGGAACTACCGTCCTGGAACGCCTCGTTCACCACGTCCCACGCGTAGATCTTGCCCCGGTAGCGGGTCGCCACCTGCGTGACGTGGTTGAGCATCGCCGAGCGCAACGCCGACCCGGACATGTTCTGCATCCAGCCCGGCTGCTGCGAGTGCCACGCCAGCGTGTGGCCGCGCACCCGCTTGCCCTGGCCGGTGGCCTGGTTCACGATCCAGTCGCCGTTGGTGTAGTTGAACTGACCCTGCGACGGCTCGGTCGCGTCGATCTTCATCTCGTTCTCGGCCGTGACCATGTCGAACTCGCGGTTCAGGATCCCGACGTACGTCGAGTCGCCCAGCTTGTTCGCCGCGACCGCGGTGCCGAAGTAGCGACCGGTCCGGTTCGCCGCCGTGGCCAGGGTGGTGCCCGGGCCTGGCTGCTGCGTCGTGGTCGTGGTGGTCGTGGTGGTGTCGCCGGTTGTGGTGGTTGTGGTTGTGGTGGTGGTTGTGGTGGTGCTGGTGGGGCCGTCGGTGAGGGTGGGGGTGGTCCAGTCGCGCCATTGGGTGAGGTTGCCGGTGGCTTTGGTGTGCATGGTGACGCCGCCGGTGAAGGTGCCGGTGTTGCGGAGGAATCTGCCGATGGCCTGGGTGAGGGGGGTGCGCCATTCGGTGCGGTTGGCGCAGTGGTTTCCGTCGGTGACGTTGGAGTGGTAGAGCAGGTTGTTCTGGG
>NZ_JBFAMT010000072.1:0-38779 GCF_040656635.1 Actinosynnema sp. NPDC049800
AGCCATCCAACGGCAGAGGACTGATTGCCACACCCCACCAACCCGGGCGTCCGGAACATCGTGTCCCGGACGATCAAGAGCTTATGGAGGACTGAGGGCGTTCTCAGCATTTCCGCAGGTCAGGGGCGTCATCTAGGGATGCCCCGGAGACCGTGGACGCACGCGCGGGCGCGCATCGCCAACACGCACAGGGGTTGGCGCCACCCGATGCGGGTAACTGGCTGAGTACTCGACCCGCTCGACCGCGAAACCCGCTCGACCGGGGACACGCTCGACCGGGAGAACCACGCGCCGACGAGAGGAACTCACCCGTTGGGTCCGACTGCGGTGGTCTACGCCAGTGTCGGCGTCGCGACCCTCCTGGCCGCGGTGCTGCCGCGGGTCCTGGGACGGGCGCCCGCCTCCATGCCGATGGTCTTCCTGGCCGCGGGCGCGCTCGCGTTCACGGTCATCGACCCGCTGCCCGATCCCGATCCGACCGAGCACGGCACGCTCACGGTGCACCTCACCGAGCTGTGCGTGATCATCTCGCTGATGGGCGCGGGCCTGGCGCTCAACCGGCCGGTCGGCCTGCGCCGGTGGTCGACGACCTGGCGGCTGCTCGGCATCACGATGCCCTTGTCGATGCTGGCCGTCGGCGCGCTCGGGTGGAGCGCGCTCGGCCTGGGCCTGGCCTCGTCGGTGCTGCTGGCGGCGGTGCTGGCGCCCACCGACCCCGTGCTCGCGAGCGAGGTGCAGGTCGCCGAGCCCGCGGAGAACCCCGACGACCCGGGCGAGGAGGAGGACGAGGCGCGCTTCGCGCTGACGTCCGAGGCGGGGCTGAACGACGGGCTGGCGTTCCCGTTCACCTACGCCGCCGTGGCCATCAGCGTCGTCGGCGCCGCGCCGGGCGCCTGGCTGCCGCAGTGGCTCGCCGTGGACGTGCTGTGGCGACTGGCGTGCGCGCTGCTCGTCGGCCTGCTCACCGGGTGGGGGTTGCGCAAGCTGTTCTTCGCCGCGCCGTCGAAGGATTTCCGGCTGGCGGAGCACGCGGAGGGCTTCGTCGCGCTGGCCGCCACGTTCCTGGCCTACGGCCTCACCGAGCTGGCCGAGGGGTACGGCTTCGTCGCGGTCTTCGTCTGCGCCTGCGCGATCAGGGCCGGCGAGCGGTCCCACGGCTACCACCGCGTCCTGCACCAGTACGTCGAGCAGGTCGAGCGGATGCTCACGGTGCTGATCATCTTCCTGCTGGGCGGCGCGGCGGTCACCGGCCTGCTGGCCGGCACCGGGTGGCGGGAGGTGCTGGTGGCACTGGTCTTCCTGCTGGTGGTGCGACCGGTGGCCGGCCTGGTCGGGCTGGCTCGGGGCAAGACGGGGCCCCGTGAGCGGGCCGTCATCTCGTTCTTCGGGGTGCGCGGCGTCGGATCGCTCTTCTACGTCGCCTACGCGCTCCAGTCCGGGGATTTCGCCGACCAGGACGCGATCTGGCGAGTGGTCGGCCTGGTGGTCATCGGCTCGATCGTGCTGCACGGCATCACGGCGACCCCGGCCATACTGCTGCTGGACCGCCTGAGGGTGCGCGCGGCGCGGGTACGGCACGGCGACCCGGGCCAGGCTCCGCGAACCCCGGTCTGACCGCGGTCAGCGGTTCACTTGGCGGCGTCCCCGGCAGCGACGCCCCCGGTGGCGACGTCCGCCGGGGCGAACCGGTAGCGCCTGATCGCCGGGATCGCCAGCACCGCCAGCACCGTCGCGACCACCACCAGGACCCCGCCCGACGCGGTGGCGCTGCCGGGACCGATCATGGCCCCCGTCGTCCCGTGCAGCAGGTCCGCCAACCGGGGACCGCCCGCCACCACCACGATGAACACGCCCTGCATCCGGCCGCGCATCTCGTCCGTGGCCGCCGACTGCAGGATCGCGCTGCGGAACACCATGCTGATCATGTCCGCCGCGCCGCCGATCGCCAGGAACACCACCGCGAGCCACAGGGCGTTCGACAGGCCGAACCCGATCATCGCCACGCCCCACGCCACGACCGCGAGCACGACACCCATGCCGTGCCGGGTCACGCGTGACGTCCAGCCGGACGTGAGGCCGCACAGCATCGCGCCCAACGGGATGGCGGCGAACAGCAACCCCAGCGCCAACCCGCCACCCGCCGGGTCGCCGAACGTGTTCTCGGCCATCTCCGGGAACAGCGCCCGCGGCATGCCGAACACCATCGCGATGATGTCCAGCAGGAAGCTCGCGAGCAGGATCTTCTGCACGGCCAGGTAGCGGAACCCGTCGACCACGTCCCGCAGCCCGGCGCGCCGCGACGTGCCGCTCAACGGCGGCAGCGGCGGCAGCTTCCAGACCGCCCAGATCGTCAGCGTCAGCGCGACCGCGTCGACCAGGTACAACGTCGACAGGCCGACGACCGGCATCAACGCGCCCGCCAGCATGGGACCGAACACGCCGCCGAACATCATCACCGTCGAGCTCAACGCCGTGGCGGCCGGGATCTGCTCGGCGGGCACCAACCGGGCGACGGAGGCGGTGCGGGCGGGGGCGTTCACGGCGAAGAACACCTGCTGCAGCCCGAGCAGGGTGATCACGAGCCAGACCGAGTCCACGTGCAGCGCGGCCTGCGCCCACAGCAGCACGGACGTCACCGCGACACCCGTGTTCGTGACGACGAGCAGCTTGCGCCGGTCCACCACGTCCGCGATCGCGCCGCCGTACAGCCCGAAGACCAACAACGGCACCAGGGCCACCCCGGCCGCCACACCCACCCAGCCCGACGACCCGGTGAGGTCGTACACCTGCTTGGGCACCGCCACCGCGGTCAACTGGCTGCCGACGGCCGTGACGATCGTCGAGAGCCACAACCGCCGGAACGCCACGATCCTCAGCGGGCGGGTGTCGATGGCGATCTTCCCCAGCACTCTCCGCACGGTCGTTAGCGTACGGCAACTAACAACTCCTTCACCGAGACCTGGAACACCCCTCGCCTCGACCGCACCAGAACGCCAGTCTCGCGGACTCACCCGCACGGCGCGCACACCCTCCGTAAGGTGCCGGGTGTGCGACTGCTCGTGGTCGAGGACGAGGTCCGGTTGGCCGAGTCCCTGAAGGCCGGGCTGGAGGCCGAGGGGTACGCGGTCGACCTCGCGTTCAGCGGGACGGACGGGTTGTGGATGGCGTCCCGGCACGCCTACTCCGCGATCGTGCTGGACATCCTGCTGCCCGGCCTGAACGGCTACCGCGTCTGCCGCCGGCTGCGCACGGCCGGCGACTCGACTCCGATCCTCATGCTCACCGCCAAGGACGGTGAGCTGGACGAGGCCGAGGCGCTGGACACCGGCGCCGACGACTTCCTCTCCAAGCCGTTCTCCTACGTCGTGTTCCTGGCCCGGTTGCGGGCGCTGATCCGGCGCGGCGGGTCGTCCCGGCCGAGCGTGCTGCGGGTCGGCGACGTCGAGCTGGACCTGGGCAGGCGGGAGTGCCGGTCGCGCGGCGCGCTGGTGCCGTTGTCGGTCAAGGAGTTCAGCGTCCTGTCGTTCCTGCTGTCGCGGCCGGGCGAGGTGGTGAGCAAGGCCGAGCTGCTGGAGGGGTTGTGGGACTTCGCGGCCACCCCGGACCCGAACCTGGTCGAGGTCTACGTCAGCTCGATCAGGCGCAAGCTGGGCCGTGACGTCATCCGCACGGTCCGCGGCGCGGGGTACGTGGTCGCCGGTGGCTAGGTCCCCGACCGCGTGGCCGCCCATCGACAGGATCCGGATCGCGGTCGCCGCCGCCGTCGTCTCCGGCGCGCTGCTGGCCGCCGGCGCGGCGTGGCTGGTCGAGCAGATGGAACTGCAGGTCGAGCAGCAGATCGTCGACGCCGCCCGAGCACGCGCGGACGAGGGCGCCCACCGGCTGGCGAAGCTGCTCGTGACCACTGGCGACCTCGCGGCGGTGCGGTCGATGGGCACCGCCCTCGGGCCGTTCGAGGTGGTCGACCGGGACCACGAGGTGGTCGCGAGCTGCCCGCCGACGGAGCCCCCGATCAACCTCGGCAGCCTGTCAGGCCCATCACGGGTGCTGAGGCGGCACACCACCCAGGTCCGCGTGGACCCCGACCGGCACGACTGCGTCGCGCCCGACCTGTGGCGCGACGGCGACGTCATGGAGGTCCACGTCGCCACGGTCACCACCGAGCTCTACGACGTCCGCGTGGCCGCGCCGATCGGCAACGCCGACCGGACCGCCGTGGAGGGTGTCCGGGACCTGCTGCGGACGTTGGTCCCGGCCACCGCGCTGCTGATCGGTGTGCTGGCGTGGCTCGCGACCACCACCGGCGACACGTTCGTCCGGCTCAACGCCGCGCTCGACCGGCAACGGCGGTTCACGTCCGACGCGTCGCACGAGTTGCGCACGCCGCTCGCCTCGGCCCGCACCCAGCTCGAAGTGCTGCTCGCCCACCCCGACCGGGTCGACTGGCGGCGCACCGCCGAGAACACCGTGCTGGACCTCGACCGGATGCAGGCCGTCGTCACCGACCTGCTGTCCCTGGCCCGCCTCGAAGGACCCCTCGATCGCCACCGGGTGGACCTGGCGGAGCTGGCCGGCGTGCCCGGACCGGTCGAGGTCATCGGCGACCGGCCGCAGCTGGAACGGATCCTGCGCAACCTCCTCGGCAACGCCGAACGGCACGCGTCCTCGCAGGTCACCGTCACCGTGACGGTGGAGGGCGACACGGCCGTGCTGCGCGTCGCGGACGACGGGCCGGGCATCCCCGGAGCCGACCGCGAACGGGTCTTCGAGCCGTTCGTGCGGCTGGACGAGGGCCGTGCGCGGGACGAGGGCGGCGCGGGCCTCGGGCTGGCCATCGTGCGCGAGGGCGTGCGCGCCCACGGCGGCACGGTCGAGGTCGAGGACAGCGACCGGGGCACGGTGATGGCGGTCCGGCTGCCCCTTGCCTGAAGGGTCCTTCAGGCGGCTTCAGCTCCGGTTCAGCGTGCTCGCCCGACGCTGCCGCCGTGCTCGACACCCGACCGCGGACCACCACCCGAACGCGGACCACCGTCCGACCGGCGTACGCCGTCGCGCTCGGCCTGGCCGTCCTCTACTCCGGCTACGCGCTCGCGCGGCACCACTCGTTCCAGACCACCGGGTTCGACCTGGGCATCTTCGAGCAGGCGGTGCGCTCCTACGCCGCCGGGCGGTGGCCGACGGCCGACCTGAAAGGCCCGGGCTTCCCACTCCTCGGCGACCACTTCCACCCGGTCCTCGCCCTGCTCGCCCCGTTCTACGCGGTGGTCCCGCGCGCGGAGACGTTGCTGGTCGCGCAAGCCGTGCTGCTGGCCGTGTCGGCGATCCCGGTGACGAGGTTCGCGGTGGACCGGCTCGGTCGGCGCGGCGTCGTCGTCGGCGTGGCGTACGGGCTGTCGTGGGGCCTGCACAACACCGTGGCGTTCGACTTCCACGAGGTGGCCTTCGCCGTGCCCCTGCTGGCGTTCTCGCTGGAGGCCCTGGCCCGCGAGCGGTGGCGCCCGGCGGTCACCTGGGCCCTGCCGCTCGTCCTGGTCAAGGAGGACCTCGGCCTGACGGTCGCGGCGATCGGCCTCTACCTGGTGTGGCGCGGGGTCCGGCGTGGCTGGGCGGTGGCGGCGTTCGGGGTCGCGGCGTCCGCCGTGGTCGTGCTCGCGGTGCTGCCCGCGGTGAACCCGGCGGGCGGCTACCCGTACTGGGTGCGGACGGCGGAGACCGGCGGCCTGGGTTGGCTGCGCCTGCTCACCGCGGTCGCGCTGCTCGCGCCTACCGGCTTCCTCGCCGCCCGGTCGCCGCTGCTCGTGATCGCGCTGCCCACGCTGGCGTGGCGGTTCGCCTCCGGCAACCCGGCGTACTGGGGCATCGAGCACCACTACAGCGCCGTGCTGATGCCCGTGGTCTTCCTCGCGTTCCTGACCGCGAACCCGCGCCGGGTCTGGATCTGCGCGACGGTCACGGCCGCGTTCACGCTCGCCCTGCTCCTGCGACCCCCGCACCAGCCGACGTGGGACGAGGGCCGGCGCGCGACGGCCGCCGGAGTCCTGGCGATGATCCCGGACGACGCCCACGTCGCCGCGTCGAACCGCCTCGCACCGCACCTCACCGGCCGGTGCCGGGTGTCCTTGTTCCCGGCCGACGCCGAGTGGCTGGTCGTGTCCCGCCCGTCGCACTGGCCGACCACGCCCGACGAGGAGGACCGACTCGTGAAAAAGGCCTCCGCCACCCATCGAGTGGTGGCGGAGGCCGATCACGTCATCCTGTTGCGCCGCCGCTAGGGGGCGACCCGCTGCACTTCCCAGCCGTCGCGGCCGAGGCGGAAGCGGAGGCGGTCGTGCATCCGGTCGCGGCGGCCCTGCCAGAACTCGACCTCTTCGGGCCGGATGCGCCAGCCGCCCCAGTGCGGCGGCACGGGTACCCGGTCGGCGTCGGCGAACTGCCGCTCGACCTTGTTCAGCGCGCTCTCCAGAGTGGAGCGCCCGCTGACGACGCGGGACTGCGGCGAGGCCCAGGCGCCCAGCTGCGAGCCGCGCGGGCGGCTCTCCCAGTAGCTCGCGGTCTCGGCGGGCCCGACCTTCTCCACGGTGCCGCGCACGTGCGCCTGCCGCTGCATCGCGAACCACGGGAACGTGGCCGACGCGTACCGGGTGGCCATCAGGTCGTGGCTCTTCGTCGACGTGTAGTTGGTGAAGAACACCAGGCCGCGCTCGTCGAGGCCCTTGGCCAGCACGGTCCGCGAGGACGGGCGGCCCTCGGTGTCCGAGGTCGCCAACACCATCGCGTTCGGCTCCGGCAGGCCCGCGCCCGCCGCCTGGTCCAGCCACAGCTGCAACTGCTCGTGCCAACTCGCCGCGAGGTCGCTCTCCGTGAGCGAGCCTTGTTCGTAGGACACCCGCATCGACGGCAACGCGATGTTCGTCGTCTCCGACATCCCGACCTCCCGGAGCGTAGTTCGTCCTGGCCAAGGCACTTGTGGCGCCTAGCGGTCCAGCGACCGTACGGCTTTCCCGCGCGAGGCGAAACCGCCCGCACGGTGATGACCGCCACCCGATCCGTGACTTTCGGTGTGACCCTCGCCTCGGAATCGAGTACGAGATCGAGTCAGAAAGTCGCTCGATCCGGGATGCCTGGCCCGTGCCTGGTCGAGCGCGCGTTCGACGGTCACGGCGTCGTCGGCCACGGCGGTGCCCAGACTTCCACCGCGTGCCAGCGGAACGAGCGACCACCACTGCTCCGAGACCGCTCCCGGCAGGTCGTCGCCCCAGCACAGCAGCTCGGTGCCGAACACCCGGCGGCCCGCCAGACCGGCCGGGCTCGCGTCCACTTCGGGCGTTCCCAATCGAGACGTCTGCTTGATCAGCGGCCCGTTCCGCCGGACGTCGAGCGTCGTGGTGAGCGAGCCCGGCCGTTCGTTCGACCGACCCAGCACGACCACGTCCCGCGCGCGCAGCCGAGCGCCTTCCCCCATCCGCGCGCGGAACACGGACTCGTGGCACGCACGCGCGGTGACGACCGTCGGCTCCGGCAGGTACGCCAACGACGCGCCGTCGGCCAGCTCCACGTCGACCAGCGCGCGGCTGCCGCCCCCGTGCCGACCGGGCAGCGCCAGCGTCGCGGCCACGCCGCGCAGCTCCAGCGACGCGCCCTCCTCGACCGTCACCCGCAATTCCAGGTCGTCACCGCCCAACGGGGCCGTGACCGCGCTGACCAGGTGCACGAGCGCCACCTCGTCGGCGCCGCGACGCGGCACCAGGCGCAGCGGCGCCATCGACCGCATCCCGCGCACGACGGTTCGCCCGTTCGGGTCGCGTGCCACGACCAGGTGAGCCCGCGCCCTCACCGGAGCAACCCCTGTGACCCCCGACACGTCACCAGGTCGGGTGGAACCGCCACCCGCGGATCTCGGGGGAGATCGTGATGAGGAGAGTTGTCGCAACAGCCGCTGTCATCGCGGCAATGGTGGTTATCGGCGGAACCGGGGGAACCGCGGTCGCACAGCAGGCCGAGGTCTCGACGTGCCGCTCGGCGGACCTGACCATCGGGTTCGGCCGCGTGGGAGGCGCGGCGGGCACCGTGTACCGGGAGGTGGTGTTCACCAACCGGGGGCTGCGCACGTGCGTGCTGCGGGGCTTCCCGGGTGTGTCCTATGTGGACGCCGACGGCGACCGGGTCGGCGCCGCCGCCGTGCGCGTCGGCGACCGCGGTCCGCTGCTCACCCTGCCGCACGGCACGGCGGTCCGCTCGGACGTCGGCTTCGCCCAGGTCGACAACTTCGACCCGGACGTGTGCCGCAAGACGCCCGTGTGGGGCGTGCGCGTGTTCCCGCCGGACGAGACCGTGCCGCTGTACCTGCCGATGACCGACCAGCACGGCTGCGCGGGCGACGTCAGCCCGTTCGGCGATCAACTGACCGCCGCGAGCGTGCGGAGCTGAGCGCGCACCCAGTCGGCCACCGCGGGAGCGTCCGGTGTGTCCACAAGGGACTGCGCGATCACCGGTAGCCCGCCGCGCATCCGGTGGGCGTCGGCCGTCATGACACCGAGGTCGGCGCCCACCAGCGGCGCGAGGTCCGTCTTGTTGATCACCAGCAGGTCCGCGGTGGTCACGCCGGGGCCGCCCTTGCGCGGCACCTTGTCGCCGCCCGCCACGTCCACCACGAAGACCTGCCGGTCGACCAGGCCGCGGCTGAACACCGCGGTCAGGTTGTCGCCGCCGCTCTCGATGATCACCAGCTCCAGGCCGTGGATCCGCTGCTCCAGCAGCTCCACGGCGTCCAGGTTGGCCGTGATGTCGTCGCGGATCGCCGTGTGCGGGCACGCGCCCGTCTGCACGGCCTCGATCCGCTCGACGTCCAGCACGCCGGCCGCGCGCAGGAAGTCGGCGTCCTCGGTGGTGTAGATGTCGTTCGTCACCACGGCGAGGTTCACGCTGTCGCCCAGCGCCCGGCACAGCGCCGCGGTCAGCGCGGTCTTGCCGCTGCCGACCGGCCCGCCGATGCCCAGGCGCACGGCCCGGTGCCCGTGGTCGTGCGGGTGGTGCGGGTCGTGGCCCGCGTCGGTGGGGTCGAAGTTCACCGGGTGCACGTGGTCAGCTGACAAAGAGACGCACCTCTTCCGTGTGGTGGCGGTCATGGGCTTCGGCCAGCAGGTCCAGGCCGGGGGCGCTCGGGGCGGGCAGGTCCTCGGGCGGGGTGTCGGCGTGCCCGGCGGCCGTCGCGGCGATCGCGTCGATCTCGGGCGCCAACCGGGCCAGCACCGCGTTCACGCCGAACGGGTCGAGGCCGAGCAGCCGGATCGCGCCCGTCGCCGGACCCGTCACCGCGTGGTAGGCCACGGTCTGCGCCGCCTCGAACGGCTCGCCGACGAGCACGCCGACGATGACGGGGTGGTGCGGCCTCGGCGTGACCCGCAGCAGCTCGGCCAACGCCGCCGTCGGCCACGCCCGCCGGGCCGCACGCGCGATGCCGCGCCCCTGCACGCGTGAGGCGTTGCGCTGGGCGGGCGACGGCGTGCGGGCGTCGAGTTCGGCGTCCAGCTCCGCATAACGCCCGCGGCACGCGGCGGACGCGAACACCGCGCCCAACGCGCCCGCCGTCCGCAGCCGCCCGATCAGGAACGACGCCAACGACGCCTCGTCGGTCACCAACCGCCGCGCGACGGCCTCCTCCAGCCCGCCCGAGTGCACGTGGCCGCCGCCCGGGAACCGGGAGTCCGCGATCATCAGCGCCGCGAGGTTCATCAGAACAGGAAGTAGCGCTGGGCCATCGGCAGCTCCGCCACCGGCGCGGGCTCCACCAGCTCGCCGTCGATCCGCACGGCGAAGCTGTCCGGGTCCACCTTCACCGACGGCATCGCGTCGTTGAGCACCATGTCGGCCTTGGTGACGCCACGCGTGTTCCCCACCGCCACCAACGGCCGCGCCAACCGCAGCACGTCCGCCAGGTCCGCGTCGACCGCTTGCTGCGACACGAAGTGCACACTGCCGCGCGCCGCCGAGTGGGCGCCGAACATCGGCCGGGCGAAGACCGGCTGCGGGGTCGGGATGGACGCGTTCGCGTCGCCCATCGCCGCGTGCGCGATGAACCCGCCCTTCAGCACCACGGACGGCCGCACGCCGAAGAACTTCGGCTCCCACAGCACCAGGTCGGCCAGCTTGCCCACCTCCACCGACCCGACCTCGTGGTCGATGCCGTGCGCGATGGCCGGGTTGATCGTGTACTTGGCCACGTACCGCCGGGCGCGCAGGTTGTCCGCCAGCTCGCCGAACCGCCCGTGCATCACGTGCGCGGTCTGCCACGTCCGGATGATGACCTCGCCGACCCGGCCCATCGCCTGCGAGTCCGAGCTGATCATCGAGATCGCGCCCAGGTCGTGCAGCACGTCCTCGGCCGCGATCGTGGTCGGCCGGATGCGGCTCTCCGCGAACGCCAGGTCCTCGGGCACGGACCGGTTGAGGTGGTGGCACACCATCAGCATGTCCAGGTGCTCTTCCAGCGTGTTCACCGTGTGCGGGCGCGTGGGGTTGGTCGAGGACGGCAGCACGTTCGGCTCGGACACCACCTGGATGATGTCCGGCGCGTGCCCGCCGCCCGCGCCCTCGGAGTGGTAGGCGTTGATCGACCGGCCCGCGATGGCGGCCAGCGTCGACTCCACGAACCCGGCCTCGTTCAACGTGTCCGTGTGGATCGCCACCTGCACCCCGGACTCGTCGGCGACCCTCAGGCAGGCGTCGATCGCCGCCGGCGTCGTCCCCCAGTCCTCGTGCAGCTTGAACCCGCCCGCACCGCCGGCCAGCTGCTCGCGCAGCGCGTCCTCGCGGGTCGTGTTGCCCTTGCCGAGCAGCAGCACGTTCACCGGCAGGTGGTCCAGCGAGACGAGCATCCGGCCCAGGTTCCACGCGCCGGGCGTCACCGTCGTGGCCTTCGTGCCCTCCGCCGGGCCCGTGCCGCCACCGATCAACGTGGTCAGCCCCGAGGCGACGGCCACGTCCACGATCCCCGGCGTGATGAAGTGGACGTGGCAGTCGATGCCGCCGGCGGTGAGCACCTTCCCGTTGCCCGAGAGCACCTCGGTGGACGGCCCGATGACCAGCGCCGGGTCCACGCCGTCCATGGTGTCGGGGTTGCCCGCCTTGCCGATGCCGACGATCCGGCCGTCCCTGACCCCGACGTCGGCCTTCACCACGCCCCAGTGGTCGAGCACGACGGCGCCCGTGATGACGAGGTCCGGCGCGCCCTCCGCGCGGGTGGCCACGCCCTGGCCCATCGACTCGCGGATCACCTTCCCGCCGCCGAAGATCACCTCGTCGCCCGAGCCTTGCGGGCCCCTCGACCGGTCCTCGGTCACCTCGATGAAGATGTCGGTGTCGGCGAGCCGGATCCGGTCGCCGACCGTCGGCCCCAGCAGTTCCGCGTAGCGGCGGCGGCTGATCCCGGTCACCGGTCCGACTCCCCGGCGTCCGACTCCCGTGCGCCAGGCTCGCCGGCGTCCAGCTCCCCGGCCCACTCCGGCCGCAGCCCGGGCACGCGCCGCGCACCGGCCAGGGGCACCAGCACGACCTCGCGCTCGACACCCGGCTCGAACCTCACCGCCGTGCCCGCCGGCACGTCCAGCCGCTTGCCCCACGCGGCCTCCCGGTCGAACTCCAGGCCGGGGTTGACCGCCGCGAAGTGGTAGTGCGACCCGACCTGCACCGGGCGGTCCGCCGCGTTGACCACGACGAGCGTGGTGCGCGGCCGACCGGGGTTCAGCTCGACCGGCTCGTCGCCGGTGACGATCTCGCCAGGGACCACGGGCTGCTCCTCACACGATCGGGTCATGCACGGTCACGAGCTTGGTGCCGTCCGGGAAGGTCGCCTCGACCTGCACGGACTCGATCATCTCCGGGACGCCCTCCAGCACCTGCTCCCGGCTCAGCACGTGCCTGCCGCTGTCCATCAGCTCGCTGACCGTCCGGCCGTCGCGGGCGCCTTCGAGCACGTGCTCGGTGATGAGCGCGACCGCTTCCGGGTAGTTCAGGACCACCCCGCGTTCGAGCCTCCGGCGCGCGACGTCCGCCGCCACGTGGACCAGCAGCTTGTCCCGCTCGTGCGGTGTCAGGTGCATGGCCGGTGGTCTACCACGGGAAACACCGCCCACCGCCGAACCGAAACAAGGCGTTAACGATCACCCGTCTTCTGAATCGGTTCCTTGATCGTGACCGACGACACGCGCACCCGCGATTGCCCGCAGGTCGGAAGGGGAGCAAGGTTTCTCCAACTCTTTACTTCCGCCGAGAAGGAGCGCACAGCGTGGTGCAGACCGAGGACGACGGATTCCGGCCGGGTCTCGAGGGCGTGGTCGCCTTCCGCACCGAGATCGCCGAACCGGATCGCGACGGTGGCGCGCTGCGCTACCGCGGCGTGGACATCGAGGACCTGGCCGGCCACGTGACCTTCGGCAACGTGTGGGCGCTGCTGGTCGACGGCCGCTTCGGGCCCGGGCTGCCGCCCGCCGAGCCGTTCCCGATCCCCGTGCACACCGGCGACGTGCGGGTGGACGTGCAGGCCGCGCTGGCCATGGTCGCCCCGATCTGGGGCTACGAGCCGCTGCTGGACATCACCGACGAGCGGGCGCGCGAGCAGCTGGCCCGCGCCTCGGTCATGGCCCTGTCGTACGCGGCGCAGTCCGCGCGGGGCATCGGCCGGCCCGCCGTGCCGCAGCACCGCATCGACGAGTGCACGACGATCACCGAGCGCTTCCTCACCCGCTGGCGCGGCGAGCCCGACCCCGCGCACGTCAAGGCGCTGGACGCCTACTGGGTGTCGGCCGCCGAGCACGGCCTGAACGCCTCCACGTTCACCGCCCGCGTCATCGCCTCCACCGGCGCGGACGTCGCCGCGTCCATGTCCGGCGCCATCGGCGCCATGTCCGGCCCCCTGCACGGCGGCGCGCCCGCCCGCGTGCTGCCCATGATCGAAGAGGTCGAGCGCACCGGCGACGCCGAGGGCTACGTCAAGGGCATCCTCGACCGGGGCGAGCGCCTCATGGGCTTCGGCCACCGCGTCTACCGCGCGGAGGACCCCCGCGCCCGCGTGCTGCGGCGGACGTGCCGGGAGCTGGGCGCCACCCGCTACGAGGCCGCGAACGCCCTCGAACAGGCCGCCCTGGCCGAGCTGCGCGAACGCCGCCCGGACCGCGCCATCGAGACCAACGTCGAGTTCTGGGCGGCGGTGATCCTCGACTTCGCCCAGGTCCCGCCGCACATGATGCCCGCGATGTTCACCTGCGCCCGCACCGCCGGCTGGTCGGCGCACATCCTGGAGCAGAAGCGCACGGGCCGCCTCGTCCGCCCGTCCGCGAAGTACGTGGGCCCCGGCCCCCGCAAGCCCTCCGAGGTCGAGGGCTGGGCCGAGATCGCCTGACCCGGCCCACCGGAACTGGGGGTTTCCACCCCGCGTGGCGTGACCCGGGACACCCGGCTGTCACCGCCCGGCCACCCGGCTGCAACACTTAGGGCTCCCGGCAACGGCGCCGGTCGTGCCGACCCCCTCCCCGTGACCGGAGGCTTCGCGATGACCCAGACCGCCGACCCGACCTCGTTGGTCCTGCCCCCCGAACTGCTGCCGTCCGACGGCCGGTTCGGGTGCGGGCCCTCCAAGGTCCGTCCCGAGGCCCTGGCGGCGCTCGCGGCCGAGGGCGCCGCGCTGATGGGCACCTCCCACCGGCAGAAGCCGGTGAAGTCCCTGGTCGGCTCGGTCCGCGCCGGCCTGCGCGAGCTGTTCTCGCTGCCCGAGGGCTACGAGGTCGTCCTCGGCAACGGCGGCACCACCGCGTTCTGGGACGCCGCCGCGTTCGGCCTGGTGCGCGAGCGGGCCCAGCACTTCACCTACGGCGAGTTCTCCTCGAAGTTCGCCAAGGTCACCTCCGACGCGCCGTTCCTGGGCGACTCGATCGTGGTCAAGGCCGACCCGGGCAGCGCGCCCGAGATCGCCTACGCCGAGGGCGCCGACCTCGTCGGCTGGGCGCACAACGAGACCTCGACCGGCGTCGCGGTGCCCGTCTCCCGCCCCGCGGGCTCCGACGGCGCCCTGATCGCCATCGACGCCACCTCCGGCGCGGGCGGCCTGCCGGTCGACCCGGCGGACTTCGACGTCTACTACTTCGCGCCGCAGAAGTGCTTCGCCTCCGACGGCGGCCTGTGGATCTCCCTGATGTCGCCGGCCGCCCTGGAGCGCGTCGCCGAGATCGGCAAGTCGGGCCGCTGGGTGCCGGAGTTCCTCTCGCTGACCACGGCCCTGGACAACTCCACCAAGGACCAGACCTACAACACGCCGTCCCTGGCCACGTTGTTCCTGCTCAACGACCAGATCGAGTGGATCCTGAGCAACGGCGGCCTGAAGTGGGCCGTCGACCGCACCGCCGACTCGTCCTCGCGGCTGTACACGTGGGCCGAGTCGACCTCCTACACGACGCCGTACGTGGCCGACCCGGCCCACCGGTCCCAGGTCGTCGGCACCGTCGACTTCGACGACTCGGTGGACGCCTCCGTGGTGGCCAAGGTCCTGCGCGCGAACGGCATCGTGGACGTCGAGCCGTACCGCAAGCTGGGCCGCAACCAGCTCCGCGTCGCCATGTTCCCGGCCGTCGAGCCGACCGACGTGAGCACGCTGACGAAGGCCGTCGACTGGGTCGTCTCCAAGCTCTGACCCGGACCCACCTGTGGGGGTCGTCCCATCCGGGGCGGCCCCCACAGCCATGACCAGGCACTTCGGGAAGCCGCACCCACCGCCGGCGAGGTGAACCTTGTGCTAACGGAGGTGCGCGGGCCGCCGACATACGGCAAGATCACACGAAGATATCGGCGAACACGGCGAGTCTCCCCCGTCAAGGCGGCGCGCCGCATTAACGTGAGTACTCGGCGAGGTGAGCCATCCGGGAGGCCATGATGCGAGCGTTGCGAGTCATCGGGCTCGAAGACGACGGCAAGTCCGTCATCCTCGAGGACCCGGATCGCGGCGAGCGCTTCGTGCTCCCCGCCGACGAACGGCTGCGCGCGGCGGCACGCGGCGACCTCACCCGGCTCGGCCAGATCGAGATCGAGGTCGAGAGCCAGATGCGCCCGCGCGAGATCCAGGCGCGCATCCGCGCCGGTGAGTCCGTCGCCCAGGTGGCGGCGGCGGCCGGCCTGCCCGCGCACCGGGTCGAGCGCTACGCCTACCCCGTCCTCCTCGAGCGCTCCCGCACCGCCGACCTGGCCCAGCGCGCCCACCCCGTCCGCGAGGACGGCCCGGACGTGCAGACCCTCGGCGAGGTCGTCGCGCACTCCTTCGGCCTGCGCGGCCAGGAGTACGCCGACGTCAGCTGGGACTCGTGGCGTGGCGAGGACGGCCGCTGGGTCGTGCAGCTGCACTGGACCGCCGGCAGGTCCGACAACCTGGCGCACTGGGCCTTCCACCCGGGCGCCCAGGGCGGCACGGTGACCGCGCTGGACGACGGGGCCATGGAGCTCATGGACCCGAACCCCAACCGCACGCTGCGCACGGTCCGGCCGGTGACCCAGCTGGCCCGCCAGGCCCTGGAGCTGGAGAAGCAGCAGGAACCGGAGATCCTCGTCCGCGAGGAACCGGCGCCAACGCCCCCTCCGCCCCCGGTCCAGGAGCCCCAGCCGACGCCGGAGCCCGCACCGGTGGCCGAGGAGCCCGCGCCGGCGGCCCCCGCGCCGCAACAGCCGGCGGCAGGCGCCAAGCAGCAACCGCCCCGCAAGGACCCACCGCCCAAGCGAGGCAAGAAGAACCACCCGATCGTGCCGTCCTGGGAGGACGTCCTCCTGGGCGTCCGCTCCACCCGGGGCTGACCCCGACCGGATCCGGAGAAGGCCCCCGCGCAGCACCGCTGCCGGGGGCCTTCCCGCGTCCGGTCCCGTCTCGGCGCGACGCGCGTGATCCGGGTCGGCCCCCGTCACCCGCCCTGAGGTGTGGCAGCAAGCTCGCTCACCGTGTCCACCCGATCGCGGCTCGTAATCGGCGGCGATTCCTCCTACCTTGGATCTGGTGGAACCGACGATTTCGCACAGCATCGACGTGGCCGCGGCCCCCGGCGTGGTGTGGGCGCTGGTGAGCGATCTGCCCCGGATGGGGCGGTTCAGCCCGGAGAACCTCGGCGGCCGGTGGCTGCGCGGGGCCACCGGACCCGCGGTCGGCGTCGAGTTCCGCGGCTTCAACCGCAACGGCGCCAAGCTGTGGTGGACCACCGCCCGGATCGTGGCCTGCGAGCCCGAACGGCTGCTGACCTTCGACGTGCGGTCGCCGTTGACGGTCCGGGTGGCGCGGTGGTCGTACGTGATCACGCCGACCCGCGACGGGTGCGTGGTGACGGAGAACTGGTACCGGGTGGGCAACTGGTTCGTCCGCCGGTTCCTGGGCCCCCGCGTCACCGGGCGCGAGGACCGGCCCGGCTACAACGTCGACTCGATCAAGCACACCCTGGCGGCGGTCAAGGCGCACGCCGAGTCGCTCGGGGACGTGCGCCGGGCGCGGCGGACCTCCACGTCGAACGCGCCGTGATCGCACGGGCCTGCTTGACCACCGCCTCATCCGGGTAACCACCCGCCATGCTGGGACGACTGGTCGTCGGCGCCGCGCTGGGCGCCGGTCTGGGCGCGGCCTGGTGGGGCCTGCGCGAACTCATCGCCTCCGGGGCCGTCTGCTCGACCGAGGACTGGGACTGCCTGGCCATGGGCCTGTTCGCCATGCCGGTCAGCCTGGTCGTCGGCGTGCTCGTGGCCTGGGCCGTCCTCAAGGCCGCCCACCAGGACCGCCCGCTCGGCTACGCCGCAGTCGGGGTGACGTTCACCGCCGTCCTCACCCTGCTCACCGTCTGGGTCTCGATCCCCGCCGGGTCCGTCGCCGCCGGCGTGATCGGCTTCGTCCTGGCCGCCCCGGTGACAGCGCGGCACCCGGTCGGCCACACTGCTGCCCGTGACTGACACGCCGCACCCCTCGCGCCCGACCGCGGGCGGCTTCGCGTTCAAGGTGCTCCTGCGCGTCGTGGTGTCGGCCGTCACCGGTTCCGCGCTGCTCGTCGCGTGGATCTGGGCCTACCGCAGCGGCGTCCTCGACCGGGTGGTGAACGAGACGACCCTGGGCGAGTTCATCCTGCTGGTCGTGATCGGCCTGCCGATCGCGCTGGTGTTCAGCGCGCTGCTCGCCGGACCGGTCCTGTGGCTGCTGAAGATCCGCCCGGTGTGGCCGATCATCCTGATCGGCCCGGTCATCCTGGGCCTCGCGCACTACTTCGGCGCGCCGGACCGGCTCTCGTCCGTGGGCGACCGGTGGACGGTCCTCGTCCTGCTCGCCGGGGCCAGCTACGGCCTCGCGGGCCTGCTCACCGCCCCCGCGATCCTGCGCCGCCGCAAGAAGTAGCCACCCCGCCGGACCGGGTCACCCTCGGTTGGACCGGGCCACCCCCGTTGGACCGGGTCACTCCCGTTGGACCGGGTCATTCCTGGTGGACCGGGTCACTCCGGCAGCGGCACCGCGTCGAGCACCTCGACCTCAACCGCCTCGAACCGGCACCAGTCCTCCGCCTCCTCCCGGCTGATCGGCCGCGCGCCCTCCGGCCGCCGCCCGCCGGCCACGTCCCACCCGTCCGGCGCGAGCACGTAGAGCCTGCCCCCGCTCACCGCCAACAACCGACCGCGGGGGAACGCCATCGTCGGCTCCGCCCGGAGATACCTCACACCCACCTTGACCTCCCTGGACTGCCCGGCCCTTGACCTCCACCTAACTCCAGCCTGCAGGGTCGGTGGCACGAAAACCGGATGCCGATGGTCGGTCCACCTTCGTACCGTCATGGTGGACCGGAGGGGGACTCGTGTCGGAAGACCGTACTTCCACAGCCGCGACTCTGCGCAGGCTGTGGCCGTACCTCAGGCCCGTTCGCACACCCGTCGTGCTGGCGATGGCCGCCACGCTGCTCGCGATGACGTGCGGACTGGGCATCCCGCTGATCACCCAACAAATCGTGGACGGCCCGATCGCCGACCGCGACCTGGGCGCGTTGCCGCTGCTCGTCGGCGTCATCGTGCTGCTCGGCTGCGCCGAGGCCGCGCTGTTCTACGCCCGCCGCAAGCTGATCGCCGGACCGGCGTCGGACGTCGAGGCGCGGATGCGGGCCGAGCTGTACCACCACCTGCAAGACCTGCAGGTGGCCTTCCACGACCGCTACCAGTCGGGGCAGCTGCTGTCCCGCGCCACCACCGACCTGACCCAGGTCCGGCGCTTCGTCGGCTTCGCCGTGATCTTCCTGGTCGTCAACACCCTGATCGTGGCCGCGGGCCTGGGCGTGCTGTTCTGGCTGTCGCCCGTCCTCGGCCTGATCGTGCTGGCCAGCACGTTGCCGCTGGTCGCGCTGTCCTACCTGTTCGAGACGAAGTTCAAGGTCGTCGCCCGCCGCGCGCAGGACCAGGCGGGCGACCTGACGACCGTGGTCGAGGAGTCGGTCCTGGGCATCCGCGTGCTCAAGGCCTTCGGCCGCGGCCCGCACCTGACCAAGCGGTTCATCCGCCAGGCGCGCGAGCTCCGCGACACCGAGGTCTCGAAGGTGCGGATCTTCGCCGCGCTGTGGGCCGTGCTGATCGTGCTGCCCGAGCTGGGCATCGCCGGTCAGCTGGCGTTCGGCTCGATCGGCATCGCCAACGGCACCGTCACGGTCGGCACGCTCGTCGCCGCCGTCACGGTGAGCGCCTACCTGCGCTGGCCGATCGACTCGATCGGGTGGCTGCTGGCGGAGACGAACTCGACCGCCTCCGCCCTGGAGCGGTACTTCGAGGTGACCGACACCGCGGTCACCGTGACCACGCCCGCCGACCCGAAGCCGCTGGCCGCGCCCGTCCGCGGGCACGTCCGCTTCGAGGGCGTCCGCTACCACCACCCCGGTTCCGACAACGAGGTGCTGCGCGGCGTCGACCTGGACATCCGGCCGGGCGAGACCGTGGCCCTGGTCGGCGCGACCGGGTCCGGCAAGACCACCGTCACCGCGCTCGTGCCCCGGCTGGCCGACGTCACGGAAGGCCGGGTCACGCTCGACGGCGTCGACGTGCGCGACCTCGACCTCGCCGACCTCCGGCGGGCCGTGGGCACGGCGTTCGAGGAGCCGATCCTGTTCTCCGCGAGCGTCACCGAGAACGTGGCCCTCGGCGCGAAGGACGTGAGCGAGGAACGGGTCCGCGAAGCCCTGAAGGTCGCGCGGGCCGAGGAGTTCGTCGACGCCCTCCCGTGGGGGCTCGACACCCGGATCGGCGAGCAGGGCCTGTCCCTGTCCGGCGGTCAGCGCCAGCGCCTCGCCCTCGCGCGCGCCGTCGCCGGCCACCCGGCCGTCCTGGTCCTCGACGACCCGCTCTCCGCGCTGGACGTGCACACCGAGGCCGAGGTCGAGGCCGCGCTGCGCCGCGTGCTCAAGGGCGTCACGGCGCTCGTCGTCGCCCACCGGCCGAGCACCGTGCAGCTGGCGGACCGGGTGGCGATGCTGGTGGACGGCCGGATCGCGGCCACCGGGACGCACACGCAACTGTTGGCGGACAACGAGGACTACCGCAACCTGTTGTCCACTATGGAGGATGAGGAGGTGGCGGCGTGACGAGCGTGACCGAACCCCGGCAGGACGACGAAGCCTGGCGCGGTGTGGGCGCCGAGGACGTCGAAGACGTCGACTACGCCACCGGCGTCAAGCTCCAGGCCCGCTCCCGCCGGCTGCTCGGCGAGCTGATCCGCCCGCACACCAGGGCCGCGATCCTGGCCCTGGTGATCGTGATCGCGGAGAACGTGGTCAACCTGGCCGGCCCGCTGCTCATCGCGGCGGCCATCGACACCGGCATCCCGGCGGCGCTCGACGGCCGCCCCGACGCCCTGGCCTGGTGCGTCGGCGGCTACGTCGCCGCCGCGATCTCCGCCACGCTGCTGCGCTGGTCGTTCGTCCGCCTGACCGGCCGGATCGGCCAGGACGTGCTGCTCGTCCTGCGCGAACGCGTCTTCCGGCACGCGCAGCGGCTGTCGGTCTCGTTCCACGAGAAGTACACGTCCGGCAAGGTCATCTCACGCCTGACCAGCGACGTCGACTCCCTCCAGGACCTGGTCGAGGAGGGCTTGGACGGCTTCTTCACCTCGATGCTGTCCCTGCTGGGCATCTCGGTCGTCCTGCTCTACCTGGACGTCCCGCTCGCGCTCGTCGTGCTGTCCGGCTTCCTGCCGCTGATCATGCTCACCCAGTGGTTCCGCCGCCGTTCCGGCCGGGCATACCGCGACACGCGCGGCGCGATCGCGAAGATCATCGTGCAGTTCGTGGAGACCATGAACGGCATCCGCGCGGTGCAGGCGTTCCGGCGCGAGCGGCGCAACGAGAAGATCATGGGCGAGCTCAACGCCCGGTTCCGCGACGCCAACACCGACGCGATGGGCGTGATGGCAGCGTTCACCTCACTCGTTCGAGTGATCGGCAACCTCTCCCTGGCGGTGATCCTCGCCTGGGGCGCGTTCCGGGTGGCGAACGGGCAGCTCGAACTGGGCGTGCTGGCCGCGTTCACGCTGTACGTGCGGCGGTTCTACGACCCGTTCGACCAGCTCGCGATGTTCGCCAACGCCTACGCCTCGGCGACCGCCGCGTTGGAGAAGATCTCCGGCCTGCTCGAGGAGGAGCCGCAGGTCCGCGAGCCCGAGGAGCCGACGCCCCTGGGCGACGTCCGGGGCTCGGTCCGGTTCGACGGTGTCGAGTTCCGCTACTCGGACTCCGGCCCCGTCGTGCTGCCGCCGTTCGACCTGACCGTGCCCGCCGGGCAGACCGTGGCGCTGGTCGGCGCGACCGGCGCGGGCAAGTCGACGTTGGCCAAGCTCGTGGCCCGGTTCTACGACCCGGCCGAGGGCTCGGTGCGGCTCGACGGGGTCGACCTCCGGTCCGTGGCGGACGCCGAGCTGCGCCGCGCGGTGGTCATGGTGACGCAGGAGAACTTCCTGTTCGACGGGTCCGTGCTGGACAACATCGCGCTGGGCCGCCCGTCCGCGACCCGCGAGGAGGTCGAGGCGGCGGCCCGGGCGGTCGGCGCGGAGGAGTTCATCCGGGCGCTGCCCGAGGGCTACGACACCGACGTGCGCAAGCGCGGCGGGCGGCTCTCGGCCGGGCAGCGGCAGATGGTGGCGTTCGCGCGGGCGTTCCTGGCCGATCCGGCGGTGCTGGTGCTGGACGAGGCGACGTCCAGCCTGGACGTGCCCACCGAGCGCGCGGTGCAGGGCGCGCTGGAGACCGTCCTGGCCGAGCGGACGGCGTTCATCATCGCCCACCGGCTGTCCACCGTGCTGATCGCCGACCGGGTCCTGGTGCTCGACGGCGGCCGGGTGGTGGAGGACGGCACGCCGGAGGAGCTGATCGGCGGGCGCGGCCGGTTCGCCGCGCTGCACACCGCGTGGCGGGACTCCTTGGCCTAGCCCGTCACAGGAGGGTCGTCAGCAGCAAGGACAACCACGCCGCCAGCACACCCGCCACCACGCCGTACGCGACCCACCGCCACACCGGCACCTTCCGCGCCAGCCACACCGACGGGGTGATGCCGCCGACCACCAGGACGTTCGCCAGCACCGCGAGCCACTGGCTGGTCTCGCCCAGCCCGACCGACAGCGTGTAGACGGTGAACGTCACCACGGCGGCGACGATGAAGCTGACCGTGAGCCCGGTGCCCCAGGGGGTTTCCTCCTGGGGCACCGGCTCTTCGGCCTCGACCCCGTCGTCGCCCTCGGCCTCGTCGGCGGCCTCGACCGGCGGCACGTCCACGACCACCAGCTCACCCGTCACGGGATCGGTGTACTCCACCGGTGTGCCCATCTCGGCCGCCAACCTCCCCGCCAGCTGTCGTCCCCGCCTGGTCACGAGGGCGTTCGCGGCGCCGTCGGAGGGCGGGTCGGCCCGCGTCACCGCGTCGGCCACCTTCGCCCACTCGTGCAACGCGTCGGCGAGCCCGGCGCCGAGCGGGAGGGTGTGCGGGTCGACTTCCCGCTCACCCGCGTCGTCGCGGCCCGCGAGCACGGCCCGGCCGTCCTGCACCCGCAGTTCCACCTACGTCCTCCTCTGCTCGGGAGGAGAACGTAGCGCGTTCAGGCGATCGCGTAGAAGGCGATCGCGCCCGCGGTTGCCACGTTCAGGGAGTCGACGCCCTCCGCCATGGGGATCCGGACCGCGACGTCGGCCGCCGCGATGGCCTCGTCGGTCAGGCCCGGACCCTCCGATCCGAGCAGGACAGCGACCTTGCGGCCGCGCAGCCCGGCATCGGCGAGGTTCGCCGAGCCGGCCCTCGGCGTGAGCGCGGCGACCGTGAAACCGTTGTGGCGCAGCAGCTCGAAGCCTTCGGTCAGGTTCGGCATCGACGCGAACGGCACGCGCAGCACGTGACCCATCGAGACGCGGACGCTGCGCCGGTACAGCGGGTCGCTGCACCCCGGGCCGAGCAGCACGCCGTCGATGCCGAGCGCGGCGGCGTTGCGGAACAGCGAGCCCAGGTTCTCGTGGTCGCCGACGCCTTCGAGCACCGCGAGCCGCCGTGCGGACGCGACGAGTTCGGCCACGTCCGGCTGGGGCGCCCGGTCGGCGGCGGCCAGCACGCCCCGGTTGAGGTGGAACCCGACCACCTCGGCCATCACGTCGGCGGAGGTGACGTACGCGGGCGCGGGCAGGTCGCCGAGCGCTTCCACCCTCCGCCGCACGCCGAGCAGCGCGCGCACCGGGTAGCGCGAGTCCAGGAGCCGTTCGACGACCACGACGCCCTCGGCGATGACCAGTCCCCGCCCGCCGGGTCGGTCGGGCCTCCGGTCGGCCGTCGACAGGTCCCGGAAGTCGTCCAGCCGCGGGTCCGCCGGGTCGTCGATCTCGATCACACCGAGGAGTGTGCCACTTATCAACAGGTGAACACCCCTCGTAGATCGGATGTCGCAGCCGCAAGCCGCCAACCAGCACATTCTCGCTGATTGTTACTGCTATGTGACAGAGAGCACCGATTTGGGCGCTGGCGGGCAGATGGTTGCTGTGTCACGGTTGGCCTCCGCTAAGCCCGCCGGAGCAGCCCTACCGATTGGGAGGCGGCATGGGTACGGATGTGTCCAGTCGGACGTTCACCAGAGAGGACCGCCAGCGCTACCGCGAGCGCATGCAGCGGTGCATGGACGCGCTGGGAACCATGCTGGTGGAGGAGAGCTTCTCCTTCCCGAGACAGCAGATGGGGCTGGAGATCGAGCTGAACCTGGTCGACGGCGCCGGTCGGCCCGCGATGGCCAACTCCGAGGTGCTGGAGAAGATCGACGACCCGTCGTTCACGCTGGAGCTGGGCCAGCACAACCTGGAGGTCAACGTCCCGCCGCGCGAGCTGGCCGGTGACGAGACGCTGGACCTGGAGCGGGAGCTGGTCTCCACGCTCGCGGCGGCGGACGTGAAGGCGCACGACGCCGGCACGTCGATCGTGATGATCGGGGTGCTGCCGACGTTGCGGCACGAGCACTTCGACCGGCGGTGGCTCTCGCAGCAGGCCCGGTACACGACGTTGAACGACCAGATCCTCGCCGCGCGCGGTGAGGAGGTCGTGCTGTCGATGGAGGGCGCGCCCCTGCCGGGGCGGGCGGGCGAGCGGTTGTCCAGCTACGCCGAGTCGATCATGCCGGAGGCGGCTTGCACGTCCGTGCAGCTGCACCTGCAGGTGGCGCCGGACGACTTCGCGGCGCACTGGAACGCGGCGCAGGCGTTGGCCGGGGTGCAGGTGGCGATCGCGGCGAACTCGCCGTTCCTGCTCGGGCGGGCGTTGTGGCACGAGACCCGGATACCGCTGTTCCTGCAGGCCACGGACACGCGTTCGCAGGAGCTGAAGAACCAGGGCGTCCGGCCGCGGGTGTGGTTCGGCGAGCGGTGGATCACGTCGATCTTCGACTTGTTCGAGGAGAACGTGCGGTACTTCCCGGCGTTGCTGCCGGAGACCGGCGACGAGGACCCGTTGGACGTGCTCGGGGCGGGCGGGACGCCGTCGTTGACGGAGCTGCGGCTGCACAACGGGACCGTGTGGCGCTGGAACCGGCCGGTGTACGACGTGGTGGACGGCGTGCCGCACCTGCGCGTGGAGAACCGCGTCCTGCCGGCCGGGCCTACGGTGCTCGACACGATGGCGAACGCGGCGTTCTTCTACGGCGCGCAACGGGCACTGACCACTTTGGAACGTCCTTTGTGGAGCCAGATGTCGTTCCACGCGGCGGAGGAGAACCTGTACGCCGGGTCGCGGCACGGGATGGGCTCGCAGCTGTACTGGCCGGGGATCGGCTGGGTGCCGCCGGACGAGCTCGTCCTGCGGCGGCTGTTGCCACTGGCCCACGAGGGGCTGCGGGCGTGCGGCGTGTCCGACGAGGCGTGCGAGCGCTACCTGGGCGTGATCGAGGCGCGGTGCCTGGCGCGGCGCACGGGCTCCCAGTGGCAACGCGAGACGGTCGCCCTGCTGGAGGAACGGGGAGCCGACCGCGACACCGCCCTCACCGCCATGCTGGGCCGGTACGTCGAACTGTCCCACGCCGGCGAACCGGTCCACACCTGGCCCGTGGGCCTCTGACCCGTGCCGTGCGGGTGCGGTGCGTGCCTGCCGTACCGCTGCCCGCCGTCCGGGTGCCGCTGCCCGCCGTGCGGGTGCCTGCTGTGCGGGTGCGGGCGCCTGCCGTGCCGCTGCCCGCCGTGCGGGCGCGGGTGCCTGCCGTACGGGTGCGTGCCGTGCGGGTGCGTGCCGTGCCGCTGCCTGCCGCGTCCTAGGGCGCGGCGGGCGCGGACCGGCTCCGCGGAGCAGCCCGGCGGTCCGAACCCGGCGGTGCGACTCCCCGCGCGGACCGGCGCCGGCGGTCCGTCCGGCTCCAGCGGCCGAGGGGCGGTCCTAGCCCCTCCCCCGCGGGCGGCAGTCCTAGCCCTCCCCCGCGGGCGGGTGTTCCCATCCACGGGCAGCCCAGGAGCGGGCAGTCCGGTGGCCCTGGCCGTTCCTGTCCGAGCGCGATGCCTGGTCCGGGCCGTGCGCCACACCTTCATTCTTCCGGCAACGCTTTCGGCGTTTCCATTGATCCCCGAGCCGGCTCGATTCGCGCGTTCGGGTGATCTTCACGCCCCGACCACCAAGGCCGCACCACCCCATAACCGCAGCTCAGGGCCCAATCCCCGACTCAGCGCCGACGGCCGGCCTTCAGCGGAGCGACGTCGGCGCCGTCGTGGGAGCTGCGGCACTCGTCGGGGGTCACCGCCTCGACCGCCAGGGTCAGCATGCCCTTCACCCCCGTGTAGATGCTCTCGCCCGCCGACGCCAGCGACGTGTGCACCCGGTTCGAGTCGGAGAAGTCCCGCTCGTCCTTCGTGCGCTTCTTCCCGGCCTCCTCGGGCTTGGTCGCGCTGCGCAGGTTGACCTCCAACCACGCGGCGACCTCGGCCGGCGTGGTCAGGACCTCCTCCGGCGTGCGCTCCAGCCGCTCAGCGCGCGGAGAGGCGTGGTCGAGGGAGGTGTGCTCCACGTAGGCGTGCCAATGCGTGTTGCGCAGCGACCACGTCTGCTCGACCGGCCAGTCCTCCTCGGTGCCCATGCGCCTATCTTGCCAGGGTCCGCACGTCCGAGGTGTGGTCAACCCCCATAGGCGACGCCATCCTCCGGTCGTGGATGACGAGCAGCCCGAACGCCCGCCGATCAGCCGTGGGCGCCCGACTTTCCACCAGCACAGCGAACGATCAGGCCCACGCCGACACGACGAGGCCCCGCCACCCGGTGGTACGACCGGGAGGCGGGGCCTCGTCTGTTCCCGAACTGACTGCCGCTCCCACCACGAAGCGACGACGCTTAGGTTAGCCTAACTTCACCGACCGCACCAGTCCTGCGCACCAGCCCGCGCGCGACGAGTTCCACGACCACCGCGATCGCCACCGCCTCGACCGCCAGCAGCGCCAGCAGCACGACGAGCTGCAACGCCCCCGCCTGCCACACCGGCGCGCCGCCGAGCAGCATCCCGACGAACGCACCGGGCAACGTCACCAGGCCGACCGTCCGGGTCTGGTCCAAGGCCGGGATCAACGCCTCGGCGGCCGGCCCCCGCACCAGCTCCCGCACCGCCACCGGCTCGGTGAACCCCAGCGCCAACGCCGCCTCGAACTCGCCGTGCCGGTCCCGCAACGTGTCCAACGTCCGCCGCACGGACAACGTGGTCGCGGTCATCGCCCCACCGATCAGGATCCCCCCGACCGGCACCAGCGCGATCCCCCGCAACGGCACCAGACCGCTCGCCACCAGCGCCACCAGCGCGGGCACCGTCCCGCCGAGGATCGCCGCGCCCACCCACACGCCGCGCCGCCCGGTCTTCGTGCGGGCCGCCGACGTCCCCGTCGCCACGCCCGCCATCACCACCAGGAACGCCGACGTCAGCGGCAACGACGCCAGCACCACCGTGATCACCGCCGACACGGCGGCCAACTGCGCCGTCGCCCGCACGGCCGCCCGGACCACGGGCCGGGGCGACGCCAACCTCGCCCACCACAGCACCGCGCCGGCGACGGCGGTGAAGATCAGGCAGACGACGAGCAGCCGGACCCAGTCCGTTGCGATGACCACCGGACCATTGTCAGACGCGCGCGCGGCGGCGCAGGCCCAGGCGGTGCACCGGCAGCCTCACGCCACCCCGTCGGGCCAGCACGACGCCGCCGACCACGGCCGCCAGGATCGACACCACGCCGCCGACGACCAGCGGCGCCCGCGCGGTGAAGTGCTCGGCCAGCCAGCCCATCACCGGGCCGCCCACCGGGTTGCCGCCCAGGAACACCAGCATGTACAGGCCCATGACCCGGCCGCGCATCGCCGGGGACACGGCCAGCTGCACGGTCGCGTTGGCGGTCGTCGTGAACGTCATCATGGCGATGCCGACTCCGATCAGCGCGAGCCCGGCCAGCCACATCGTGGGCATCAACCCGACCACGACCTCCAGCACGCCGAACGCCAGCGCGCCCAGGATCAGCAGCCTCAACCGCGGCTTGCCGCGCGCGCTGCGCTTGGCCGCCAGCGTCGCGCCGGCCAGCGTGCCGACCGCGAGCAGCGTCGAGAGCAGGCCGTAGGCGGACGCGTCGCCGCCGAACGTGTTGCGCGCCAGCACGGCCAGCGTGACGTAGAAGTTCAGCCCGAACGTGCTGATGAAGAACACCAGGCACAGCAGGATCACCAGGTCGGCGCGCTTGCGCACGTACCGCAGCCCTTCCCGCAGCTGGCCCTTCTCGCGCGGCACGGGGTCGCCGCGGTGCAGTTCGGCGGCACGCATCAGCAGCAGCCCGGCCAGCACGCCGAGGAAGCTGATCGCGTTGATCAGGAACACCCAGCCGGTGCCCACGAAGATGATCATCACGCCGGCCACGGCCGGTCCGACCATCCGGGCCAGGTTGAACGTCATCGCGTTCAACGCCACCGCGTTGGTGAGCTGGTCGCGGCCGACCATCTCGACCACGAAGCTCTGCCGCACGGGCGTCTCCACCGCGGACACCGCGCCGAGCAGCAGGCACAGCAGGTAGACGTGCCACAGCTCGACCAGCCCGGTGACGTCCAGCAGGCCGAGCGTCAGCGCGCAGAGCCCGAGACCGGTCTCCAGCACGAGCAGCAGCTTGCGCTTGTCCATCCGGTCGGCGAGCACGCCCGCCCACAGCGACAGGAACAACGTGGGCGCGAACTGGAGCGCCGCCGCGATGCCGAGGGCGACCGGCGAGCCGTCGGACAGCTCCAGCACCAGCCAGTCCTGCGCGACGCGCTGCATCCACAGCCCGACGAGCGAGACGACCTGACCGGAGGCGTAGAGGCGGTAGTTGCGCACGCGGAGCGAGCCGAACATGCGCTTGCGCGGCGGGGGTGCGGCTGGGTTGCGTTCGACCTGGTCCGTCTCTGCACCACCCGCGTACGCCGGCACCTCGTTACTGCCCCGCCATCCTGTCGATGATCTCGGCGGCACGCGACAACGTGCCCCGGTCCTCCGGTGTCAGCTCGGCCAACCGCTTGTCCAGCCAGGCTTCCCGCGCGGACACCTCTTCGTTGATGTAGCTCAGCCCCGCCTCGCTCAGCTCCACGATGGCCTGCCGGCCGTCGGTGGGGTGGGGGCGGCGCGTGGCGAACCCGTACTCCTCCAGGGCGGCTATCACCCTGGTCATGGACGGTGGCTGGACGCCTTCCTTGGCGGCCAGCTCGCCCGGCGTCAGGGGTCCGCACTTGTGCAGCGTCGACAGCGCGGACACCTGGGTGAGCGAGATCGCGGAGTTCACCCGCTGCGCGCGGAGCCTCCGGTTGAGCCGGACGACGGCCAGTCTCAGCCGGCTCGCCAGTCCCGCTTCAGCCTCGGTCTCCACGTAGTTAGCATACCTCACGATCTCGGCACCCGTCGAAGAGGAGTTGCCCGTCTCAGCCCGCGAGAGCGGCCTGGATCGGTCCGATGGCGAAGTAGACGACGAACGCGGCCGCCACGACCCACATCAGCGGGTGCACGCTGCGCGCACGTCCGGTGAGCGCCCGCAACGCCACGTAGCTGACGAAGCCCGCGCCGATGCCGTTCGCGATCGAGTACGTGAACGGCATGATCACGATGGTGAGGAACGCGGGCAGGCCGACGGAGAAGTCGGCGAAGTCGATCTCCTTCACCTGCATGATCATCAGCGCGCCGACGACGACCAGCGCGGGCGCCGCCGCCTCGATCGGCACCACCGCGTACAGCGGGGTGAGGAACATGGCACCGAGGAACAGCAGCCCGGTGACGACGTTCGCCAGGCCGGTCCGCGCGCCCTCCGCGATGCCGGACGCCGATTCGATGAAGACCGTGTTGGACGACGAGGACGCCGCACCGCCCGCGACGGCGCCCAGGCCGTCCACGAACAACGCCTTCGACACGCCCGGCAGCTGGCCGTCCTTGCCGATGACGCCGGCTTCCTTGCCGAGGCCGGTCATCGTGCCGACGGTGTCGAAGAAGTCCGTGAGCACCAGCGTGAACACCAGCAGCGCGGCGGTCAGCGCGGGCACCCGCGTCCACGCGCCGAACGACACGTCGCCCAGCAGCGAGAGGTCGGGCAGCCCGAACACCTGCTCCGGCAGGCCGGGGTAGCCGAGGTTCCAGCCGGTCGGGTTGGTGCCCTGCGAGGGGCCCGCCTTGACGATCGCCTCCAGCACGATGGACAGCACGGTCGCCGCCAGCACGCCGATCAGGATCGCGCCCTTGACCTTGCGCGCGACCAGGATGCCGGTGACCACCAGGCCGACCACGAAGACGAACGTCGGCCACGACGCGATGGACCCGTTGATGCCGAGCCCGACCGGCACGGTGGTGCCCGCCGCGTCCGGCAGCCGGCGCACGAAGCCCGCGTCGACCAGGCCGATGAAGCAGATGAACAACCCGATGCCGACCGCGATGGCCGCCTTGAGCTCCGCCGGCACCGCGTTGAACACGGCCGTGCGGACGCCCGTGACGACCAGGAGCAGCACCACCAGGCCGTTGACCACGACCAGGCCCATCGCCTCGGGCCACGACATCTGCGGCACGATCGTGACGGCCACGAAGGAGTTGATGCCCAGGCCCGTGGCCAGCGCGAACGGGTAGTTCGCGACGAGTCCGAAGAGGATCGTCATCACACCCGCGACCAGCGCCGTCACCGCCGCGACCTGCGGGATGGTGAGGATGTTGCCGAGGACGTCGACCTTGGCGGAGGGGTCGTCGGCGGCGAAGCTGCCCAGGATCAGCGGGTTCAGCACGACGATGTAGGCCATGGTCACGAACGTGACGAGCCCACCGCGCACCTCCCGCCCGACCGAGGAGCCGCGTTCGGAGATCTTGAAGAACCCGTCCAGCTTGGACCGGGCCGGCGGCTTCTGAGCGGCGGGTGGTGTCTCGGCGGTGGCCATCTCATCTCCTCGATCGGTGGTGCGGGGCACGTGCCTGGTTCGTGCGTGTTCACGTGCCTGTTCGTGCCGGTTCGCGTGCCTGGTTCGTGCGTGCGGAGCAGGCAGAGCGTGCCCTACTCGTGTTTCGGGCGAGTAGCCTGCCCGACGTGGCCGAACAGGAAGCAACTCCCCTCCCACCCCCACCGCCGCTCCCACCGAAGCTGGCCGACCCCGTGCCCGCGATCGTGGTCGGGACGGCCCTGTGGCTGCTGGCGCTGGTCGGGGTGCTGCTGTTCGCGCGCGACGACACCGTCCTGGTCTGGACGTGCCTGTCCGGCGGCCTGCTGGGGATCATCGGCTACGGCATCTTCACCTGGCAACGCTCCGCCGCCCGCCGCGGCAGCCGCACCGCCCAGCAAGGCCAAGGCCTGGAGTGATCGGCACCCGGGCCACTTCCGGCTGAGCACGAGCGACACCACCCAGGCCGCCCCGGCTGACACCACGCTCAGCTGACGCCGGCCGCGCTCAGCTCACACCCGACCGCTCGGTCCACATCCAGCCGCTCAGCCCACACCCGGCCGCACGAGCCGCACCGGCCGCGCTCCGTCACCACCACTCCGCCGCCACCGCTCGCCGCTGCCTATCGCTCGCCGCCGCCCCAGGCCGCGCTCGCCGCCAGCGCCGCTCGACACTCGCCGCCACGTACCGCTCGCCTCCTGGCCACGCACCGCTCGCCACCTGACCACGCACCGCTCGCCACCTGACCGCTGCCGGCCGCCACGCACGGCCCGCCCGCCACGCACTGCCCGCCGCAGCCGACCGCTCACCGCCGACCACCGCTGCCCGCCGCAGCGGACCACTGTCGCGCACTGCTTACCGCCGCGCACTGCTTACCGCCGCCCACCACCGACCGCCGCAGCGAACCGCGCACCGCTCACCGCCGCGCACCGCTCTCCGCGGCCCACCGCGCACCGCTCACCGCCGCGCACCGCTCTCCGCGGCCCACCGCGCACCGCTCACCGCCGCGCACCGCTCTCCGCGGCCCACTGCTCTCCGCGGCCCACTGCTCACGTCGGCCGAGAGCGGTGGGCGCCCAGGGTCTCGGGCTGACACTGAGGGCCGGGGCGCCGCGCCTCCCTCTTTTCCGGCAACAAATCCGGGATTTCCATTCATCCCCGGAGCGGCTTCCACGATCGGGTGATCTTGGCAGCCCGGCCGGTCAGCCCAGCAGCACGGCCGGTGTCGGGTCGGCGATCAGCGCGGCGAACGTGTGCCGATCATCCCAGCGACCCGTCGTCCACGCCAGCGCACGCGCCAAACCCTCGGGCGTGTCGGCGGCGTGCACGACCTCCGATTCCACCCACCACGACACCGAGTGCTCCGCACCCTCCGCGGCCACCACGAGATCGTCGTGCACGATCAGCGAACCGGCCGGCAGGTCGACGCCGAGCAGGTCGCACGCCAACCGCACCGCGCCCAGCTCCGACCAGACCACCTCGTCGCCCTCGCCCACCACCGCACCGGACACTTCCTCCGACGCCAACGGCAGCGCCAGCAGCTCGGCCAGCTCCGCCGCCGCACCGGACGACGCCAGCACCTGGGCCGGCGGCAGCACGCCGAGCAGCCACGGCGAATCCAGCACCAGCACGTCGTCGGCCGGCTCGGCGGCGCCGGTGAGCACCCGCACCCGGTCCGGCGGCTCGACGCTCACCGAGTCCGCCACCTCGGCCAGCGACGCGTGCACCCGCAGCACCAGAGCGTCCGACAGCTTGCGCTCGGGATCACCCAGCCGCGCGATCAGGTCGGTGACGTCGTCGGAGTCCACCACGCTCAACGACGTGCGCACCCCGGCCGCCGCCAGCACGTGCGGCGGCAGCCCGATCGACGGCACCACGTCGTACAGGCCCTCCAGCCCGTCCGCGTCCGGCAGCCGCCACGACCCCAGCGGCACGCCGTCGATCGTCGCGTAGCGGGCCAGCCACCAGCCCGTGTACCCGTCCGGCTCGTTCACCGCACGCCACGCCACCGGGTCGGCGGCCATCATCGCCAACGCCTCCGGCCACTTGTCGCGCGCCACCAGGTCCAGGTCGCGGATGCCGAGCACTCGCGTCGGCGGCACGTCGAACGCGTCCCACCAGTACCCCTCGTCGGCCAGGTCGTGGTCGGGCTCGGTGGGCGAGTCGTCCTCCACCACGGTGAACCCGTCGATCACGCCGACGTCGGTCAACACCGACCGGGGCCACTCGGCCGCCACCGCGGCGTCCAGCACGCCGAACGGCGCGTCGGGCTCCAGCACGGCCAGCAGCGCCGAGTCCGGCAGCACGAGCTCGTCCGCGCGCCGCCACTCGCCGTCCGCCGACGGCAGCGCCAGCTCCGACAGCCACGGCCGCCCACCGGCCCGCGACACCAGCCGCAGCACGGTCCGCACCAGCTCCGGACCGTCCAGCGCGGGGTCGTCCAGGCTCCGGTGCACGGCCTCGCGCACGGCGTCGGAGTCCAGCAGCTCCGCCGGGCCGGCCTCGGTCGCGCCCAACCGCACCAGCAACGGGTGCGCCGCCTCGGGGTGCGCGATCCGCAGCCCCGGCACGGAGAACAGCTCCGTGTCCGTGCCGACCAGCACCCCGCGCGGGCTGCTCACCAGCCGCCCGTCCACCAGCGGCACGGGCAGGCCGCCCATCGCCTCGCGCGCGGTCGAGTCGACGTCGGCGACCGGTGACAGCGCCTCGTACACCTGGCGCCACCACGACGGGTCGCCGCCGACACCGGCCAGCGCGGAGACCACTTCGGGCACGCCGAGGCGCGGCACTTCCAGCGCGGCCAAGGCCTTCGCGTGCGGCGGCAGCGTCAGCTCGTAGTCGAGCAGGCCGGGTATGACGTCTTCCAGCAGCTCGACCAGCTCGAACGACGCGAGGTCGAGCACCTTCGACGCCGACGGCGCGGCCCACTCGCCGTCCGCCAGCGGCAACCACGACGCCGACCTGAGCGCCGCCAGGATGCCCGTCCGCAGCCGATCGTCCACTTCGGACAGCGGGAACCCGGGCAACGGCACCAGCGACGTCCGCTCGACCGCGGGCAGCTTCGCCACCAGCTCCGGGTACGCGAGCGCGGCCTGCTCCAGCACGTAAGACGCCGCCGTGCCCGCCAGCACCCGCCGCCGCGACGGCTCCACCGGCAGCGTCGCGATCAACCGCGCGGGCAGCGACAGCTTCTCGTCGGTCGGCGTCGGCGCGTGCAGCACGTCACCGGACAGCGGCTCGTCCATCGGCCACGCCCAGCACACCGACCACTGCGGCCGGGACTCCACGCCCGCGACCAGCGCCGCCGGCAGCTCGCCGCCGACGCGGTGCACCAGCCACCGCTGCGCCCCGCCGGGCCCGGTCAGCACCACCACGCCGTCGGCCTCGGACCGCTCCCACGCCTCCGCGCCGACCTCGACGCGCCGCAGCCCGGGCAACGCCAGCAGCAGGTCCGGCACCTGCACCGCGAACTCCGCGAGCAGCGCCGCGCCGTCCACCGTCAACGGCAGCCGCACCTCGGTGTCGAACCCGTCCGGCAGGTCAGCCTCGTCCGACGGCCACACCAACCGCAGCACCGGCACGTCACCGCCGCGCGCGGACGCCAGCGACGGCACCGCCTCGCGCGTGCGGGAGGCCGAGAACGCCACCGCGCCGGTCCGCGACACCACGCGCGGCTCCTCGGTCACCGCCAGCACGGCGGCGAAACCGACGCCGAACTGGCCGACCGTGTCCGCGGCCTTCGACGACGCGCGCAACGACGCCAGCGCCGCCACCCCCGCCGCGTCCAGCGGCGCGCCGGTGTTCGCCGCACGCAGCTCACCGTCCACAACGGACAGTCGCAGCACGCCGGGCGCGTCACCGGCCGCGTCGGAGGCGTTCTGCGCGAGCTCCACCAGCAGCCGGTCGCGGTACCCGCCGAGCCTCAGGTCCTCCTCGGCGTTGGCGTCCTCCCGGAACCGCGTGGGCGAGCCGCGCCACGCCGCCAGCACCGACTCGCGCAGCGCCTCGGTGCCGAACGGGTCCGCGCTCACTTCCCGCTCTCGGAGTTGGCCTCGACGTCGAGCACCGCGTCGTCGTAGACGACCTCGGCGACCGGCACCAGCGGGCCGCCCTCCACCTCGACCTCGGAGTGCGCGCCGCACCCGTACTCCACGTGCACGACGTGCCCGTCGGCCGGCGTCATCTCGTTCGCGCACACCCCGTAGGCGGCGCCGAGCGACCCGGCGATGCGGGTGTAGAAGCCGCACGTGCCGCAGGTGGCGGGGGCGCTGCGGGCCATCTCGCTGCGCGGCCCGAAGTCGCCGGCGTGCCAGCGCTGGGCGGCGTCGAGCACGCCCTCCCGCGACAGCACGCGCACGCGGCCGAGACCGACCTCCATGGCGACCTCTTCGACCGCCGGGTCGTCCGAGCCGACGTACCCCGGCGCGAGGCGCGGGTCGTCCTCGGGCGCGGGCAGCAGGTCGCCGACGCCGAGGTCGCCCGCCCGCACCCGCTCGTGCCACGGCACCCACTCGGGCGCGACCAGCGCGTCCTCGCCGGGCAGCAGCACGACCTCGCTGACCGACAGCGGCGTGCCGGGGCCCGCGAACGCGACCGTGACGGCCCAGTTCCAGCCCTGGTAGCCGGCGTGGTCGGCCTCGAACAGGTGCGTCGCGGACACCGCGTCCTCCGCGACGGCGCCCACGTGGTCGCCGACGCGTTCCGCGCCCGCCTCCTCTTGTGCGGCGGCTCGGGCGAGCCGGACTGCCGCTGGGTCGGCGAGCGCTGGATCGGGCTGGCGGGTCGGCGTGGCGGTCACGGGTTGAATTGTGCCGCACGTCTGCGCAGCCCCGCGCACACGTGCCACCCTTTCGGACGTGCGGTGGCTCCTGATGGCGGCGGTCTTCGTCTTGTCGGCGGCGTGCACCACCCCGCCGAGCGGTCCAACGGGCGGTCCGACCCGGGTCGAAGTGCTGGGCACGCTGCCCCACGACCCGGGGGCGTTCACCCAGGGCCTGGAACTCGTGGACGGCGTCCTCTACGAGGGCACCGGTCTGGAGGGGCAGTCCTCGCTGCGCCGGCTCGACCCCTCCTCCGGGGAGGTGCGGCAGCGCGTCGACCTGCCCGGACCCCTCTTCGGCGAGGGCATCACGGTCGTCGGGGACCGGATCTGGCAGCTCACCTGGCGGGACGGCGTGGCCATCGAGCGGGACCGGGACACGCTCGAGGAAGTGAGACGCGTCACGTACGAGGGCGAGGGCTGGGGCCTGTGCCTCGACGGCGGCCGGCTGGTGATGAGCGACGGCACCGACGAGCTGGCGTTCCGCGACCCGACCTCCTTCGCCGAGACCGGCTCGGTCGCCGTGCGCCGCGACGGGGAGCCGGTCACGTTGCTCAACGAGCTGGAGTGCGTCGACGGCCAGGTGTGGGCCAACGTGTGGCAGACCGACGAGGTGGTGCGCATCGACCCGGCGAACGGCCAGGTCACGGCCACCGTGGACCTCAGCGGGCTGCGGCCGGCCGACGTGCCGAAGTCCGACGTGCTCAACGGCATCGCGGCCGTGCCGGGCACCGACGAGTTCCTCGTCACGGGCAAGAACTGGCCGACGATCTTCCGGGTCCGCTTCACGCGGTAGTGACCTACGGTCTCGCACGTGGACATCGACCTCGACAACATCGCCCGCGCCGCCGAGACCATCGACCCCGTCTTCCGCGGCACCCCGCAGTACGTCGACGAGCAGCTCGGCGCGGCGCTGGGCCGCCGGGTGCTGGTCAAGGTCGAGACGGTCAACCCGCTGCGCAGCTTCAAGGGCCGCGGCGCGGACTTCATGGGCGCGACCCTGCCGCCGGGACGCACGGTCGTGTGCGCGTCGGCGGGCAACTTCGGCCAGGCCGTGGCCTACGTCGGCCGCACCCGCGGTTTCCCGGTCGAGGTCTTCGTCTCCCGGGCCGCCGTCCGCGACAAGGTCCGCCGGATGAAGTCCCTCGGGGCGTCCGTGATCGAGGTCCCGGGCGACTTCACCGCCGCCAAGGACGCCGCCCGCGAGCACGCCCAGCGGGTCGGCGCGATCTTCGTCGAGGACGGCCGCGACGTCGCCGTCACCGAGGGCGCGGGCAGCATCGCCGTCGAACTGCTCCGGGCGGGCCGGTTCGACACCGCGGTGGTCCCCGTCGGCGACGGCGCGCTGATCACCGGCATGGCCCGGTGGATCAAGGAGCACTCGCCGGACACCCGCGTCGTCGGCGTCTGCGCCGAGGGCGCGCCGGCCGTGGCCCGTGCCTGGGCCGGCCGCCCGGTGGCCGACACGCCCATCGACACCATCGCCGACGGGATCGCCGTGCGCGTCCCCGTGCCCGCCGCCATCCCCCGGCTGCGAGCCCTCGTCGACGACATGGTCCTGGTGCCCGACGACGCCATTCGAGACGCGATGGCGCTGGCCCGGGGCGCGCTCGGCCTCGTGCTCGAACCGGCGGGCGCGATCGGCCTGGCCGCGATCGCCGTGGCCGACATCCCGGGCGAGACGATCGCCACCGTGCTCACCGGCGGCAATGTGTGAGACAGCCCGCACCGGGTGAGGCAGGATTGAAGGCGTGACACCCCCTCGGCCGGAAGACCAGTCGCGGCGGTACCCGTGGGAGGACGACGAGTACAAGCCGCGCACCCGGCCGTACCCGACCCCGGGCCCGCCGCCACCCCCGCGTGACGAACGCGAATCGGCCCGGTTCACGCCACCGCCGGACGCCGACAAGCCGACCGTCCCGACCCTGCCGAAGAAGCTGACCGTCACCCGCGTGGCGTGGTTCCGGACCCGGCAGCTCAGCAGCCAGGCGCTGGCCGCGTTCCGCAAGGCCGCGCACGCCGACGGCGCCAAGCAGTCCGGCCTGTCCTCCCTCACCTACGCGGTGATGCTGAACTACGCGGCCGACGCGGCGATGGCGGTCGCGCTGGCCAACACCTTGTTCTTCTCGGCCGCCTCCGGCGAGAGCCGGGGCAAGGTCGCGCTCTACCTGCTGATCACCGTCGCGCCGTTCGCCCTGGTGGCGCCCGTGATCGGCCCCGCCCTGGACCGCATCCAGCACGGCAGGCGGGTGGCGCTGGCCGCGTCCTGCGTGATCCGCGTCTTCCTGTCCATCGCGATGGCGCTGAACTTCGACAACTGGGGCCTCTACCCGGCCGCCCTGGGCAGCATGGTCCTGTCCAAGTCGTTCACCGTGCTCAAGGCCGCGATCACACCCCGCGTGCTGCCGCGCGAGATCACCCTGTCCAAGACCAACGCCCGGATGACCGTGTTCGGGCTCGCCGCCGGCGGCGTGTTCGGCGCGGTCGCGGCCGGTTTCGCGAACCTCTTCGGCTCCCCGGGAGCCCTCTGGTTCACCGCCGCGCTCTGCCTGGCCAACGCCTTCTACTGCCTGCGCATCCCCTCGTGGGTCGAGGTCACCGAGGGCGAGGTCCCCACCTCGCTGCGCGCCAAGCCGCACAAACCCAAGCGCCAGGCACTGGGCCGCACCGTCGTGGTCGCCCTCTGGGGCAACGGCGCGATCCGCATGCTGACCGGCTTCCTGATGCTCTTCGCCGCCTTCGTCGTCCGCGCCCAGACCGAGGGCGACGCCCTCATGCAGGTCCTCCTGCTGGGCGTCATCGCCGCCGCGGCCGGCATCGGCAGCTTCCTCGGCAACGCCGTCGGCGCCCGCCTCCAGTTCGGCTCGCCCGACCAGGTCGTCATCGGCTGCCTCACCACCGCCCTGGCCACGGTCGTGCTGGCCGCCGTCCTCCCCGGCCTGGTCACGGCCGCCGCCGTCGGCCTGATCGGCGCCACCGCCAGCTCCCTGGCCAAGGTGTCCCTCGACGCGGTCATCCAGGACGACGTCCCCGACGAATCCCGCGCCTCCGCCTTCGGCCGCTCGGAGACCATCCTCCAGCTCGGCTGGGTCTTCGGCGGCGCCCTCGGCGTCCTGCTGCCCACCGAGTACTGGATCGGCTTCACCGTCCTGGCCGTCCTGCTCGCCGTCGGCCTGGCCCAGACCATCCAGACCAAGCGCGGCTCGACCCTGATCCCGGGCATGGGCGGCGACCGCCCACTGCGGCCCGCGCCCGTCGTGCCCAGGCCGGGCACGTAGGCTCGACCGCCGTGCGCCGAGCCCTGATCCCCGTGTCGCTGCTGGTGGTCCTCTCCGGCTGCGCGACGGCGACCACCGACCCCGAGGTGACGTTCTACGCGGACGGCAAGACGATCAACGTCAGGCCGTCCCAGTACTGCGACCTGCGATCGGAGAACTGCGACGTCGCCCCGGACGCGGTCGGCGTCCTCCGCGTCCGCCCGGGCAAGCCGGTCCAGATCTCCGTCCCGGGCGACCTGGCCAACACCGCCTGGTCGGTCAAGTTCACCTACCGCAACGCCCAAGGCCAACCGCAGGAACCACTGCGAAGCAGGCTGTTCACCGAACGCGACCCGAAGTACGCCTACACCCTCGTGCTCCCGAACCCCGACGACCAGCTGGAGAGCGTCGAGGTCCAGCAGTACGGCGCACGCATCGAGGCGGGCACCACCGGCGCGTTCGACTTCGTCGCCCGGGGCACCTGGGTCGTCTCCATCGACGACCGCCACTAACCCACCCCACCCACGGCCACGTGCGACGTCCCACTTCAGGACGACGACCAGCCGCGCTACCAATCCACAACGGACCCGTAGCGAACCCCACCAAGGCCCTCAACCGCCGCACAACGGACCCGCAGCGAACCCCACCGAGGCCCTCAACCGCCGCACAACGGACCCGCGGCGGACCCCACCGAGGCCCGATTTGACATGGGTTCGGGTGCTTTAGGCTGGTCGAAGCCGGCAGGCCCGGCGGGACGCTTTTCCCCGCCGGGCCTGCCGGCTTTGGCC